>JAWUWD010000090.1:0-32149 GCA_034112085.1 Cyclobacteriaceae bacterium | reverse complement strand
AGTTGCAAAGCTGTCCCTCCAAAGAGTGTGTCATAATGATTCGTTGTATTAGGGAATACAGCCTTGAAGATAGAGGTTTTCGATTGTGTTATTCTGTCCTGAAGATTCATTGTTGATAGTTATATGAAACCCTACTAATCTTTATAGATTAGTAGGGTTAAAATTAACAACTAATTATAATCCTGCACCATTAGGAATAATTCCTACCTCATAGGAGTCTATCAACGTACCTGATTCATCATAACGAGACATAGTGCCAGCTGAAGTAAAGTCTCCTGCGTCAAATCCCAATATATTGTTTGTAGATGGATCTAAGTCAAGCCCATAAAAACTCTTATTGATGAATTGCTTAATATCAATTGAAGCGCCTGCGCCAACACCTGCCGTTTCTAGTGTATATATGTTTCCAGCATAGTCAAAATACAGATTGCTAGCAGTCGTATTGATCTCCAAATTGCTAGGGCCTGAAGCCTTTGATGGCATTGAGAAAATCACTTCTACTTCATCATTTACAATTTTGGCAATAAAGCCTGCAGTCGAATTTGCCTCATCTACTGAAAAATCAGGATTATAAACTACACTACCTGTTCCAGCTACCCAAATTGTTCCAGCTTCATCCGAAACAATACTTTTAGGGTTATCACCTACTTGTATGGTTTTGATAATTGCATCAGTATCAGTGCTTATTACTTGAATATTATTATCAAGACTACCAAAACCACCAGTGGTAGTAACATAAACTTTGTTTCCAACGAAAATCATTTTATTTGCACCCTGCCCAGTCGCTATAGATTTAGTAACAGTATTAGACATCAAATCTAGCACTTTGATGGTTCCGGTTTTGCTATCTGATCCCCAATCTGACACATATCCCTTAGTACTACTGATCCCCAGGAAGTATCTAGGAGAACTAAGTCCTTCTGTAATAGTAGTTGTACTACTAAAGTCTTTAGAATCTATGACTTCGATTTTACTTGAGCTTTGTACTACAATATATCCTTTATCTTCAAAAATAGTCATTGATTGAGCTTGATCTCCAAGAGGTCGGCTAGTCGCATCTAAAAATACGTCATTTGTCATAATCTTGGTGCTTTTATTAAAGTAAGATAGGCTAGCATTTCCATTTAAGAATCCACCTTCATTAACTACAAAAAAACCATCTGTTCCTGCTTCAGGTAGTGCTGATTCATCATCGCCTGAACAGGAGGTCATAATCACTGTGGCTCCTACTAAAACACTCCAAACTAATCTACTTAAGTAATTCATTTTCATTGATCTATTATTTAATTGAATTGATAATTAATGTTTACATTAAAACTTCTACCTGGCATAGGATAATTAGCTCTTACTTCATAAGATTTATTACCCAAATTTTTGATCTCCATCCCGATCATTAAACTATGTTCATTTCTAATACTAAAATTTTGGCTAGCTGATATATCTATAATCGTATATTGATCAAGCGCTCTTTTGCTATCGTTATCTCCAGTTGTAAACTGACTTCCTGTATAGTTAATTTTCGTCCCAATAGTGGATAGTTTTTTATTCCATAACAACGATAGATTACCCTGATGATATGGCACATATATCAACTGCTTGCCTAGCTCATTTTGTCCTGCTTGAGTCTTAGTTTTCTCTTTTGTGGTATTAGTGTGTTGATAACTACCATTTAAACGAAGTAATGATTCAGAATTGAGAGAAATAAGCGCTTGACTAGTGGCCTCAACACCTCTAGACCAAACTTCCTGCACATTATTGGGAGACCATATCCCCACCGAACCTGGGATCCATTGAATCCAATTATGAATGTAGTTACTGAAAATGGTCAACTCGTTTTGCAATTCTACTTTTCCCAACTCGTAAATTTGCTCACTACCCAATTCTATATTGACACCTTTTTCTGGCAACAATATAGGGTTTCCTCCAGTCGCCCAATACAAATCATTAAACGTAGGGATGCGATAACTTCTTGCTATTTTGCCTTTGATTCCGTACTTAGGGTCAGGTTGATAATGCAATCCCAATGAAGGCAGAAATGGTGACCATTGACCTACATTATAAGCTTCTCTAAGCGCTAGTGTAGTTTCCAGTTTATTATTGATCAACCCTTTCAATGCAGTGAATAAAGCCGTGCGATGACGATCGGGAATTAAAGTACCGTATCCGTCCGACTCACCACTTTCATAGGTATGATTAACGCCAGTCTGTAGTTGCCAATATTTGGAAAATTGATGATCCCAGCTAGCTTCATTTGTCCAAGCTTTTGTTAGGCTATTAGATAAAATATTGACTTTATTATCATAAATCAATTCATGCAATACAAATGCACTTTTCATATTGAAAGCATCTTTACCCTTATCCATTTCCCATAAGATCAATCCACGATGAAAATAATCTGCCTGTGTAGCGAATGAAGGTGCTCCTGCACTTGCTACTTTTGAAATGTTAATCAAATTGTCTTGTAACCAATATTTAGCTTGAACCGTATGATTATCTTTTAGGCGATAAGCAACTTCAAGCATCACTCCTGATTGTTTTAAATCTGCATTTTCTTGCTTTTCCCTTTGTAGCGTAAATCTATTATCAAATGAAAAGTCATTATCAGCTTTCTTAGTAAAGACTCTCAGTTTCACTTCGTAGTCCTTTCCAGAATATTTAAGATTAACTCCTGTGTATTGATTCCCAAAGCTTCCTAACTGTTGGGACAAAGAGATTTTAGTCGACCTATTATCGAACTCAGGTTGGCTACCTGCAATATGTATAGCTCCGCCTAAAGCTCCAGAACCAAACAAGGTACTTCCTCCTCCAAATTGCAAGGTCACATTATCTACGAAAGAGACTGGTAGCAATGTCAAATCCAATGATCCATTAGAAGGACTTTGCAAATTGATTCCCTCCCACAGTATAGCAGAATGATTACTACCTGATCCACGAAAAGAGATCGTAGACAAGCCACTTACTCCATATGATCGAATATTAACCGATGTGTTGCGGGTAAGTAAGTCAGTAAAACTACTATATGATTGGTTTTTAATAACTTCTGGATTAATCTGAATAAGTTTGTTACCAGTAGCATAGGTTTTAAGACGCTTATCTTGGACTTTGACTTCCGAAAGTAATCTCACAGAATCTGTCTCCTGCTGCGCATTAACTACGCCAGTAGTGAAAACAAATAATATGATTAATAATCGCTTCATGTGTTTTTCTAACAAACACAAAGCATCGGAAATTCTATAAAAGATAGATATAACAAGTACCTGTCCTCAAGCCCTAACTCCCGAAAGCTTTGCATTAAAATTTGTCTGGCAGGTCTCCTGGCTCACTCGATTTTGAATACCTTCCCATCCGCCTAAAGCGTACAGTGGTAATGCGGTTCAAAACATACTATCCTAATGAATCATCAGGATCGAGTTTACAGTTGCGGGAACAGCTTCGGGATTTTCAAATAAATGAAGTCACCGAATTCCCTTTTAAGCCTATCCTCGAAGAGTACAAGCACCAAAACTTAGGTAATATTAGAGAATGTTATTTCTATAAAAAAACTAAATCACTATAATTGTCGCTTAATTCAAAACCTATGAAATATCAAATATTATCAGCACTATCCATCGTCTTCCTCTTTGTGTTTGGATGTCACAGCTCTCAAACCACTAGTGATGAGCGTATTCTCCATTCGACTTCTGATGATTACCTGCAATACGCTAAGGGTTTTAAAGTGACTTCATTTGACGATATAAAACTGGTTGAAATTAGAGAGCCTTTCAAGGGTGACACGCAAGGATTATCCTACTGGCTAATACCAAAGGGAATGACCGTTCCTGATTCATTGAGCAATAAAACAATTATTAGAACACCTATAGAAAGTCTTGTTTGCACATCTACAACACATATCACCCCACTTGATCTACTAGAGGAATCTGATAAGTTAATTGGATTCCCTTCAACTCAATATATCTCATCTGAAAAGGTAAAAAGTCAAGTCGAAAATGGGATTACAAGAGAAGTTGGCAGAGATAACAACCTCAATGTTGAAGTATTGCTAGACCTTTCTCCAGAAGTCCTAATGACTTATAGTATGACAGGAGACTACAGTCATTTGACTCCTTTTGAAAGAAGTGGAATCAAAGTTATACAGAATGCAGAATACCTAGAAGAAACACCATTGGGAAGAGCTGAATGGATCAAATTTATGGCCCTATTTTTCGATAAAGAAAAGGAAGCTGACTCTATATTTCAAATCATTGCAGACAGTTATAATAGCACTTTAAAACTAGTTGAGTCCCAAGAGAAAGATCCAACTGTATTTAGCGGAATAGTTTATGGTGACACTTGGTTTATGCCAGGTGGTCGTAGTTGGGCTGGGAAATTTTTCAAAGATTCTCGAGCTGATTTTCTGTGGAAAAACACACCAGAATCAGGAAGTTTGGAGTTGAGTTTTGAGGCTGTATTTGAAAAGGCTTATCAAGCAGATTACTGGATTGGTGCTGCCAATTACTATTCTCTAGATGCGCTCAAAGGAGCAGATCAACGCTATTCAAGATTTGAAGCATTTTCTAAAAAACAAGTCTTCACATACAACGCACGACAAATACCAAATGGTGGTAATGATTATTTCGAGTCAGGATTCACTCGACCAGATATAGTACTCAAAGACTTGGTGAAAATCATACATCCGGACTTGATGCCTGAGCATATGCTATATTACTACAGAAAATTGGATTGAGTAGAAAAAAATTATTTCTTCTTGAAATCACCGTTCTTAATCGCACGGATAAACTGGGCCCATCTGAATGGGTTTAGTAAAGGATTAACTCTCGGCTGAAATTTATCATTTTGAAAATAGATCTGGTCGTTCATGTAATTGCGATAATTCATACCTGCATCCATCGCAGCTACTGATGCCATATAAGCCAATAAGTCAGAATTGAGATTTTCGTTCTCAACAGAATTCCCATCAACTGGTAAATTCAAAGCAACGACAGCTTCTTTGAATAATGCTTCTGTCGGAAATGACATAATCTGTACAGACTCCAGGTAGGTGACATCAGTCACTAACTCAACCAATAATGTAATATGATCTCCCGAAGGAGCTATTTCTGGGACAATATAGCTTTGCTTTTTATATCCAATGGCGCTGATAACTACACTATCATTGGCCAAAACAGGCATACTGAAATAGCCCAAAACACTGGTGGTAGTACCGCGACCAGCTTTAGGGACGTATACATGAACTCCAGGTGCTCCAGACAAGCTATCTTCACCTACTATTATTCCAGAAAGTTGAATAATATGTTTCTTCCCCTGTGCCAACAGATTAGCCGAAGAAGTTACAGTAAATAGAAATAGTATGATGAAATGTCGAACCTTCAATGCGCTTTATTTTTTCTGAATGCTAATTTATTTAAAATAACTATAACTAAAGCTTATGCCTCGATTTCTTATAACTTTGAATACATTAAAAAGTTGCCATGCGTCTAAAAAATTTTTCGATCAACGTAGGTTCTCAAATCTTCAAGGCAGTCTCAGAAGAAGCTAGAATTAGGATTCTTCATCTGGTATATGTCAAAGAAGAGTTATGTATCTCGGATCTAGAACACATCCTTGATTTCACACAAACGAAAACCGCAAGACACCTTACTTACCTCAAGAACTCAGGAATTCTTAGTATTAGAAAGCAAGATCAGTGGGCATTTTATTACATCAAAGATGAAGTCAAAGATATCATCAAACAAATCTTTTCATTCTTGGATAAAGATCAAACTTTGAAGAGTGATTTATCTACTTATCAGACATTGAATTCAAACCGAGAACTTGCTATCAATAAAATAGAAAATAAAAAATGGGTGCAGTAAACAAACGGTCTTATCAAGTACTTTTCTTTGACTTGGATCATACTTTGTGGGATTATGTCTCGAGCTCCAAGGAAACGTTGTCAGATTTATTTGATGTCTATTTGGTTCAACATCAATTATTTGACTTCGAGTCATTTTTCAAATCATTTAACAAGGTCAATGAAAAGCTTTGGCACCAATACAACAAAGGTAAAATAGGCAAAGAACAAATCAGAGAAAATCGCTTTGATCAAATATTGATAGCACTAGGCATAGGTGATAAATCACTTTCTCTTAAAATATCTACAGAGTATTTATATGAATGTCCACGCAAGCCCAATCTACTTCCTCATGCCCTATCAATCTTAGAAACACTACACAAAAAACATCCTATGTATATCCTCACCAATGGTTTTGAAGATGTACAGGCGATAAAATTAGAAGCCTCTGGTATCAATCACTACTTTGAACAGGTGATAACCTCAGACGGCTGTGGGTATACGAAACCAGATACAGCATTTTTCGCCCACGCACTCGAACTGTCACAATGCACATCTAGCAGTGCCTTGATGATAGGTGACAATCTGAAAACAGATATTGCTGGGGCTCTTAATTCTGGTATAGATACCGTGTATTTCAATCCATCAAAAAATGGGCGACCACATAAGTCCACTTTTGAAGTTTCCTCACTCGATCAAATTTTAGGAATCCTCTGATTAGTAATACTGACACTGCATTCACCTAAATTAAGCCATTCTAAAAAAAATTCAGAATGGCACTTAGGTCTATGCACTGAATACAATATTTATCCTACGTTTCCTATGATAAGCATTTCTGAGAAGCACTTTTATTAAGAGGAATTATTACCTTTGCACGCTAAATATTATTTCAATTAATAAACTAAATAAATAGTCATGTCAAAGGGAGTATATAATGTTCCGATTCCAGAAAATGAGCCTATACTAGCTTATGCACCTGGATCACCTGAAAGAGCTGAGTTGCAAGCCATGTATCATGAGCTAAAGTCCAAAGAAATAGATGTTCCAATGTATATTGGTGGCGAAGAAGTTCGTACTGATAATAAACAAAGAATGTCAGTTCCACATGACCACAAGCATACATTAGGTTATTTCAATTATGGTAACAAATCGCATGTAAATCAGGCGATTGATGCTGCACTGGAGGCAAAACAAGCATGGGCAGATCTTCCATGGGAACACAGAGCTTCTATATTTCTAAAAGCTGCTGAGTTATTAGCTGGGCCATTCAGAGCGAAAATGAATGCAGCTACTATGCTGGCACAATCTAAAAATGCTATGCAAGCAGAAATAGATGCTGCTTGTGAGCTTATTGACTTCTTGAAGTTCAATGTACAGTACATGGTAGACATCTACGAGCAACAGCCAGAGTCTAACGAAGGCATGTGGAACAGATTAGAATACCGCCCATTAGAAGGGTTCGTTTTTGCAATTACTCCATTCAATTTTACATCTATCGCTGCTAATCTTCCTGCCGCTGCTGCCCTTATGGGTAATGTGGTTATATGGAAACCAGCTGATACTCAGGTATATTCTGCTCAAGTGATCATGGAGCTATTCAAAGAAGCTGGTCTTCCTGATGGCGTAATCAATATGGTAACTGTCGAGGGACCTGATGCTGGAGAAGTTATCTTCAAACACAGAGATTTTACAGGGCTTCACTTTACTGGCTCTACAGCAGTATTTAGACATCTTTGGAAAGAAATCGGTGACAACATCGCTAATTATAGAACCTACCCAAGAATTGTAGGTGAGACAGGAGGAAAAGACTTTATAGTTGCTCACAAGTCTTCTAATGCTAAAGAAGTGTCCACTAGTATTTCTAGGGGTGCTTTCGAATTCCAAGGGCAAAAGTGTTCTGCAGCATCAAGAGCTTATCTTCCTTCTAATATTGCAGATGAAGTCTTGCAATATGTAAAGGAAGATGTTTCATCTTTCAAAATGGGAGATCCTGAAGATTTTACAAACTTCATCAATGCAGTAATCGATGAACGATCTTTTGATAAGATCGCTGGATACATTGATTATATCAAATCTCAAGACGATGCTGAGATCATCGTTGGCGGAAACTATGACAAGTCAAAAGGTTATTTCATAGAGCCCACAGTTGTCAAAACCACCAACCCTAAATTCAAAACTCTTTGTGAAGAGATCTTTGGGCCAGTAATGACAATCTACGTTTATGAAGCAGACAAATTCGAAGAAGTCTTGGATTTAGTAGATAGCACTTCAGAATATGCATTGACAGGAGCTATCTTCTCACAGGATAGATATGCAGCCAACTTTGCTGCTAAGAAATTGGAAAATGCAGCTGGGAATTTCTACATCAATGATAAGCCAACTGGCGCTGTCGTTGGCCAGCAGCCTTTCGGAGGAGCTAGAGGATCTGGTACAAACGATAAAGCTGGATCATTTATCAATCTATTAAGATGGGTTTCTCCAAGAACGATTAAAGAAACATTTGTCCCGGCAACAGATTACAAATATTCTTACTTACAAGCTGACTGATTAGTTTAGCCAGATAATTCTAAAGCGGTCATAAATTATGACCGCTTTTTTTGTGTGCTATAATCTTTAATTGGCGAATAAATTCTCGATTCGAGACATGTTCGAAATCACATACACCCTCTGACACAACATGAGCCCCTTTCCCGTTTGGCACAATGCATGCAACATCTTATTTATTTATTGAACTATGAAGAAGATGGTAGACGTACAAGGGCAGGAAAGAGTTATAGATTACAAGAAGTTAAAAAAAATATTTTCTAACAATACTGATGTTATGGAGCAGGTAATGCATGGCCTAATAGTTACTGCACATCAAAAAGCGCCAGATTTAGAGAGATTCTATAAAGAATCCCGATGGGCTGAACTCAAAGATACAGTGCTATTTATACAGTCGGCATATCAACATGTTGCCACAGATATACTTAAAAAATCGATCATAAAGTTGAGTGATCTAGTTGAGCGAGAAGAGTATTCATCAGAATTGGGAAACGAAATCGCTAATATGAAAGTGATGTCTAGGAATATGATCAGTGATATTGAATATTATCTAGAGAATTAATTTTTGAGATTAACAAAAAAGGTCAGATTAACCGAAGTTAGTCTGACCTTTTCATATTTAAGACAAAACAACTTTCTTCATTTATTATTCCGGAATAGAAATATATCAACAAAGGAAGATCACTTCTTATAAAGTATTTGATAGCCAAATTAAACTTCCTAATAAAGGAGAGTACTATGGTGAATAATAACAAAAACATCATCAGTCTTGTGTCTGATCTAGGCCAAAAAATAAGCGCAGTATTAAAAAAAGAGAATTAACATATTATTCTAATAGAATAAAAGGCAAACGAATTGACAATCGTGATGATGATTTCTGGGTAGTGCTCGCCTAGAAGGGAGAAATAAGGTTCAGTTTTTTCGATTAGGAAATATTGGATATTTAAAGTTAATCAGTTTATGATCGTCAGCGACAAAATTAAGTACTCTTCTATAGGGTAGATTCCTACTTAGATCTGAGATCTATTCCTAGTTGTTAAATAAACCATCTGAACACAATAGATTCGATTGATTAGAACAGAATAAACCTTCATTGACCATGATTTTCTTGCGGTTATACATTATATTAAACTCTAGGAATTTTCCCTAAAACCATTCATTCACAACCAGAACTAAATACTCGACTATGAAAAGAAGTATCCTCCTCATCATATTAACCTTTATCATTAGTTCATCCTTTGGGCAATCACTAGATAGTGTGTTCAAATCTGTCAAATATCGAAATATTGGTCCTTTCAGAGGTGGGAGATCTGTAGCTGCATCAGGAGTCGTAGGTGATCCAATGACCTACTACATGGGGAATACAGGAGGTGGATTATGGAAGACCAATAATGGTGGCCAACTTTGGGAGAATATTTCTGATGGATTTTTCAAAACGAGTTCTGTCGGAGCAATTGCAGTATCTGAAAGTGATCCCAATGTAGTATATGTCGGCATGGGCGAGCATGCTCCAAGGGGAGTAATGACCTCATACGGAGATGGTGTTTACAAATCCACTGATGCGGGTAAAACCTGGAACCAAATAGGGCTCAAAGCCACTCAACATATATCAAGAATTGTAATTCATCCAAAGAATCCGAATATGCTATTTGTTGCGGCACAAGGTGCGCTTCATGGGCCAAATGAAGATCGAGGAATTTTCAAATCTAAAGATGGTGGCATCACATGGAATAAGGTGCTTTATGTAAATAATCTTACGGGTTGCTCAGAATTATCAATGGATATCAACAACCCATTGGTCATGTATGCCGCCATGTGGGAACATCAGCGTTTACCGTGGAAAGTGATTAGTGGAGGAGCAGGTAGCGGACTTTACAAAACCACTGATGGAGGTGAGACATGGAACAAAATTCATAATGGTCTACCTAAGGAAAAAGGTAAGATGGCGATTGCTGTGAGTCGATCAAATTCTGATAAAGTCTATGCGTTGATAGAAAGTGATTCTGATAAGGAGTTAGGTGGATTATTTGTGTCCAATAATGCCGGAGACGACTGGTCAAGAATTACTTCAGATCACAGCCTCATTCAAAGGGCATGGTACTACATCGAATTATTTATCGATCCTACTGATGAAGAGACAGTATATGTTTTGAATGCAAGTGCACAACGTTCAATAGATGGAGGGAAAAATTGGAGTACAATAACAGGTACCCATGGCGATTACCATGACCTATGGATAAACCCCAATAACGGAAAAAATATGGTTATTGCTAATGATGGTGGAGCAGCAGTTTCTTACGACTATGCCAAAAATTGGTCCTTACAAAATAGAATGGCAACTGCTCAATTCTACAGAGTCAACACCGACAATTTATTCCCCTATAACCTTTACGGAGGGCAGCAGGATAACTCTTCGGTAAAAATTGCCAGTATAGCTTTAAATAGTGGTGGAATTGACGAACACAATTGGTCCGCTTCGGCTGGAGGCGAAAGTGCTTTCTTGGCTTTTGATCCTGATAATCCTCGATATGTACTTGGTGGTAGCTATCTGGGTACTATTGAAATTTTAGATACCAAAGCAAATGCGAGTACACAGATCATGGCTGCACCAATCCAATATTTGGGACGTGATGGAAAAGATATGAAATATCGCTACAACTGGAATGCGCCTATTATCAAATCACAACACGAACCTGACACATACTATCATGGTGCTCAATTACTGTTACGAACAAGAGATAAGGGATTGAGTTGGGAGGAAGTCTCCCCTGACTTATCTAACAATGAAAAAGAAAAACAAGGAAAAGGTGGAGGCCCTTATACCAACGAGGCTGTAGGCGCTGAGAACTATGGAACATTAGCCTATGTTTTAGAATCACCGCATGAGAAGGATGTTATTTGGACAGCAACGGACGATGGTGTATTACAGCTGACAAAAGATGGCGGAAAAAATTGGGCTATTGTAACTCCAAAAGGTCTCCCAGAGACCTTGATTAATTCTATTGATGTTTCGCCCCATGACATGGCTACAGCATACATAGCTACTACACGTTATAAGTTCAACAACTATACGCCAGCTATATACAAAACGATAAACTATGGCAAGTCCTGGACAAACATCAGTGCTGGAATACATTCCGGAGCTCATACAAGAGTTATACGAGAAGATACCAAACGAAAAGACTTGCTCTTTGCTGGAACTGAATTGGGTATGTATATCTCGTGGAATGGTGGTAAAAAATGGCAAGCATTTCAACTCAACTTACCAGTTACGCCAATAACGGATTTAAAAATCAGTCATGACGATATGTCCATAGCTACTATGGGACGTTCTTTCTGGGTGCTAGATGATTTAGGTCTAATTAGACAGTTTGATGAGAATGTAAAGGACTTCAATTTATTCCAACCTGAGGACGCCATTACGGGGAATTGGGGAAGTCAATTGAATGGGAATTCTAACAAGTTCAATGGCATGGATGATTCATACGGAGTCAACCCTGCCAACGGAATTGTAATGTACTATTACTTAGCATCCGCTTCAAAAGATGAAGAGTTAACATTAGAGATTAAGGATAATAATGGAAATGTGGTGAGAACATTTAGCTCAATAAGCGCTCCCAATTTCAAAAAATACCCAGGAGGGCCATCGGCAGAACCCTTACTTTCCAACAAGAAAGGACTCAACCGATTTGTTTGGAATATGAAACATAAGAGTATGCCTGGAATTCCTACTGCCTATATAGAAGGGAATTATAGAGGCCATAAGGCTATGCCTGGAAAATATCAAGCTACAATTTCTCAGGGCACTAAATCTTCTAATACATCATTCAACATATTGGCCAATCCCTTGTATTCTACTACTTCCGAAGATTATGAAGAAACGCATCAATTTATGTCCAAACTGGAAGCTAATCTTACTGAAATGCACAACAGAGTGAATAGATTAAAAATAGTGCAAACTCAGATAGCATCAATATTAAAAGATTTGCCCAACGAAGAAAAATACGATAATGTAAAGACAACTGGTGACATACTAGTTGAAAAACTAAAAACATGGGATGAGGACATGGTACAACGTAAATCCAAAGCCTATGATGATGTGGAGAATTTCCCGAATAAATTCACAGCAGAATACATTTTCCTGATCAATCAAAATGATAACTCAATCCCCCAAGTTAATCAAGCATCAAAACACAGATTGGAAGAACTTGATAAACAATGGGGATTATTAAGAACTAGTTCTGAGGAATTAATGAATACCGATATCCCGGATTATAATAAACTACTTTGGGCAAACGGAATTGGCGCATTAAAAATGAACTAATATTGTACTTGATTAGAAACACCATTCAAACCTTAACATGAGCAACTCATTTATCTATTGACAATATCACTTCAAAGTCATCTTCTTTGTGAAAAGATGACTTTGAAGTGATGTTTAAGGTGCTGTATTCTCTCAATTATTAATCGAACTAAGGTTAACATGCCATCTTCTACCAATACATTCCTAACTTTGCAGCATGAAGTTTGACGAATACCGCATTGCCCAAGGAATAAAAACCAGTATCAATAAACTGGGCTACAAAAAACCAACTGATATTCAGTTCAAATCCATCCCCCCGATTCTCAAAGGAGAAGATGTGTTAGCGATTGCACAAACGGGTACAGGGAAGACTGCAGCTTTTGCTATCCCTATCCTTCATATTTTACAAGAACGCAAAATCAGCCATCGTCCTGATGGCATCAAATGTTTGATCATGGCTCCAACTCATGAATTAGCATTGCAAATCGAACAAGTGTTTAAGACTCTTGGAAAGAATACCAAAATTACCACATTCTGTATCCATGGAGGGGTTGATCAAGCTCCTCAAATAAAGCAACTGGATAAAGGAGTTGACATTCTCATTGCTACGCCTGGGAGAATGTTTGACTTAGTAAGTCAAGGATCTCTACTTCTAAGTCGTGTAGAAATATTAGTACTAGATGAGGCTGATCACATGCTCGACTTAGGTTTCATTAAGGATATCCGTGACTTGATGAGACATTTACCAAAAAAACGTCAAACACTTTTCTTCTCTTCAACTATCAATGAGGATATTAAGAAACTAGGTTATTCACTAGTGACGAATGCCATCAGGATACAAATTTCTCCTAAAGATCCTGTAGCCAAGAATATCGAGCATGCTGTTGCTTATGTAGAGATGGATGATAAGCGTTTCTTTTTAGAGAACTTAATAAAGACCAATGAAGAGAAGAAAATCTTAGTCTTTGTAAGAACGAAAGTGCGTGCTGAGCGCGTAAAAAAAGCTCTTGAAAGAGTAGATATCACATCTGACACGATTCATAGTGACAAACTACAAGAAGAACGTGAAGGTGTGATGAGAAGCTTTAGAAGTGGGTTCTTAAAAACACTTATCGCCACTGATGTCAGTGCGAGAGGTATTGACATACAGAATGTCGAATATGTCGTAAATTATGACCTTCCTGAAAGTACAGAAGGTTATGTGCATAGAGTGGGTAGAACAGGTCGTGGCAATCAGAAGGGGCAAGCCGTTTCATTCTGCAGTACAGAGGAAAAAGAAGTGCTTGAAACAATTGAAGCTAACTTAGGCAAACCAATCAGAAGAATGGAGATCACTAAGGGTGAATACCAAGAAGTAATAGACTTCACCGAAGAAAGCAAAGACGATTGGAAGACACTGATCAAAGAGGCTAAAGAAGAAAAAGAACAATTCAAAAAGAAGAAAAAGAAGAAGAAGTCTAAATGACTAATCAATGCACTATTGGCTTGAGTTCGATTTACAATTTTCGATATTCTACGCATTGTCAAACCATTGCTCATTTACACCCTATTAAATCCTAGAAGCACAATAATACCTCAATAAAGAGAGTATTCCTCTACACTTGACAAGAAACAATTGCTAATTAGAAATAGAATTACGCTATGAGTTCTTAGACCTTTCTGCCTTATTGTTGTGGATTAAAAGGTTGTTTACCTCTTAGCAAGTCAAAGAAGAGAATGAAATCAGACGCCAGACTATAAGCTGGATATTGAAAAGTAGCAGGCTTATTCTTCTCGAAAAAAAAATGACCTACCCAGGCAAACCCATATCCTACTAGAGGAATAAACCACAGCACCCACCAAGTTTGTGTAAGTAACGCCCAGAATAATATCAAAAAAATTAATGCAGTTCCGGTAAAGTGTAGTTTACGCGAAGTTACATTACTATGCTCCTTCAAATAAAATGGGTAAAATTCTTTTAGGGATTTATATCGTTGATGATCGTTCATGCTGTACAAAGTACTAAAGAAACCACTTTCATGAAAATCTACAATAAAATAAAAACACAAAAAAAGGCTAACCAAATGGCTAGCCTTTTTTATCCTCAGAAGATCGTAATACCTTACTTCTTCTTCTTTCCTTTACCCGATCCAGATATAGAATCTCTCATATCAGTATCAGCTTCGATGTTTTTCATCTTGTAGTAATCCATGATACCCATGTTACCAGATCTGAATGCTTCCGCCATTGCTTTAGGGATTTCTGCCTCCGCCAATATTACTTGAGCACGAGCTTCTTCAGCTTTAGCCTTCATCTCTTGCTCTACAGCTACAGCCATAGCTCTTCTCTCTTCAGCTTTTGCTTCAGCCACCTTCAAATCAGCACCAGCTTGATCAGTTTGCAATTCTGCACCGATATTTTTACCAATATCGATATCTGCAATATCAATTGATAAGATTTCAAATGCAGTACCCGCATCCAAGCCTCGCTCAAGGACAAGTTTTGAAATTTTGTCAGGATTTTCTAGTACTTCCTTATGCGTAGCGGCAGAACCTATAGAGGTTACAATACCCTCTCCAACTCTTGCTAGAATAGTATCTTCACCGGCTCCACCAACTAGTTGTTGAATATTAGCTCTTACCGTCACCCTAGCAACAGTAATTAGCTGGATACCGTTAGCAGCAACCGCGGCAACTTTAGGTGTCGTGATAACCTTAGGATTAACAGAGATTTGTACAGCCTCCATCACATCTCTACCTGCTAAATCGATGGCAGTAGCTTGCTTGAATCCCAAGTTGATGTTTGCTTTATCAGCAGAAATCAAAGCCCTAATTACATTTTGCACATTACCTCCCGCTAAGAAGTGTGTTTCTAGTTCACGTGTAGTAACATCCAGCCCCGCTTTACTCGCTGTAATCATCGAGTTCACAATATTACTTGGTGGCACTTTACGAATTCTCATTGCAACTAATTCAAATAACCCCACTTTCACCCCGGAGAAAATTGCGGTAATCCACAAATTTACTGGAACGAAGTATAGAAAAACAAAGAAGAGAACTATCCCTCCGAACAACATCAATATTAATGGTAAGCCAGTCATATTTATTAGTTAATTGGTTCTACAACAATTTTATTACGATCAATTTTGATCACTTTTATTTTCTTACCAGTATCTAAGTATCCTCCCATGGAAGTTACCTCATACTGGACACTATTAATTTCTGCTTTTCCAACGGGCTTTAGAGTGGATGTCGCAATTCCCTCATCCCCTAAACTGAGTGCATCGCTCAACCCTTCATTAAACTTTCCCTGCACCGCAGTTTTCAATGAGAATTGTTCCCATGCTTTAGACTTAAATCCAAAATATAGTGTGAGGACTGTCAATACTAAGGTTCCACCCAATATGTACAGACCAGTGGTCTTGTCATAGGACTCAAACCCAAAATAAACACCTGCAATAATAAAAATCAGCCCTAATAAACCTATAATGGTCGTTCCAGGGATAAAAATCAGTTCTACAATGAGCAAAGCTAGGCCCATGACAATCAAAAGAAGAATACTAAACCATTCCATATACGAGCGAATCTACAATAATTGATTAGTCTTACCAAGACATGAAGACTTAGTAGGACTTGTTTTATTTAATATGCTCTTGCAAACATTACGCGTTGAGTTGATGGCTTGCCAGAATACATACAAACACCATCTTCCTGCTCATTATTTACTGGAATACAACGTATGGTTGCTTTAGTCTCTTGCTTGATCTTCTCTTCTGTTTCAGCCGTGCCATCCCAGTGCGCCATTACAAAACCAGCTTCATTATCAAGGACTTTCTTAAAGTCATCATAAGAATCTACTTTGGTAGTTTTCTCTGACCTGAAATCAGATGCTTTCTTATAAATATTGGCTTGAATATCTTCTAGCAGTTTATCTATCGTCAGATCAATCCCTTCCATAGTCATCACTTCTTTTTCCTGCGTATCTCTACGAGCCACTTCTACCGTTCCATTATCTAAGTCTCTTGGCCCCATTGCAATTCTCACAGGAACCCCCTTCAGTTCGTATTCGGCAAATTTCCAGCCTGGGTTATGTGTATCACTATTATCGAACTTCACAGAAATACCTTTAGCCTCTAGTGCTTCTTTGATCTTGACTGCTTTTTCAGAAATAGCTTTGAGCTGTTCTTCTCCTTTAAATATTGGTACAATCACAACTTGTATCGGGGCCAATTTTGGAGGCAATACCAATCCTTGATCATCAGAATGTGCCATGACCAATGCACCCATTAGTCTAGTACTCACTCCCCAAGAAGTTCCCCATACATAATCGAGTTTTCCTTCCTTGTTCGCAAATTTCACATCAAATGCTTTCGCGAAATTCTGTCCCAAAAAGTGTGAAGTACCGGCTTGTAGTGCTTTACCATCTTGCATCAATGCTTCGATACAGTAAGTATCCAAAGCACCAGGGAATCTCTCACTTTCTGTCTTCACTCCTCTGACCACAGGCATTGCCATGTAGTTCTCGGCAAAGTCAGCATATACATTCATCATTTGTACAGTTTCATCTACAGCTTCTTGCTTTGTAGCATGGGCTGTATGCCCTTCTTGCCAGAGAAACTCAGCTGTCCTTAAGAACAAACGCGTCCTCATTTCCCAGCGCATAACATTCGCCCACTGGTTAATCAATAATGGCAAATCACGGTATGATTGAACCCATTTCTTATAAGTGCTCCAGATTACCGTCTCAGAGGTAGGTCTTATGATCAACTCTTCCTCCAACTTAGCTTCTGGATCGACTACCACTCCACTTCCATCCTCAGCATTCTTCAATCGATAATGAGTTACCACGGCACATTCTTTTGCAAAACCATCTACATGATCGGCCTCTTTACTCAAATAAGACTTAGGAATTAATAAGGGAAAGTACGCATTGCTATGTCCAGTGTCTTTAAACATTTTATCAATCACTGCTTGCATTTTTTCCCAGATCGCATAGCCATACGGCTTGATAATCATGCAACCTCTCACATCAGAATGATCCGCCAAATCGGCCTTTTTTACCAACTCATTGTACCACTCCGAATAGTCTTCACTCCTACTTGGTATTGCCTTCGCCATTTTTGGTATAAAATTTGTATGTTTCTAGTAGATTCTAATCAGTGACAAATATAAGTTTTTGAATTTGATATCTTATTCATCTCAACTTTTTGTAACTGAAATGAAACTAATAATTAACTAATTCGATTGCATAATTATGAAAGTACTTCTTCTAAAATTATCCGCACTATTACTCATTTGTTTATGCTGCATCCAAGTGGGTATAGCCCAAGAGTATGATGATGTCTATTTCAGGAAATCTGATAGAAAAAAACTCAAAGAACAACGTAAAAAAGATAGTCCTACATATGGAAAGGATTCTTATCTATATGACGAGGTGGATAAGCTTGATGGAGATGGTCATGATAGTGAGATGCTATCTGAGTATAGAAATGACAATAATAAGCTAGAGGAATTTGAAGAAGAAGATCCTGTAATTGAGAAACACTATTACTACAGTGATCCTTCTGCTAGATCTTATCAAAACTTCGATAATGATTTTTGGGAGGATCCATTTTTATATCAAGGCAATAGATATGACCCATATTATAATAGAAACAGTTATCGTTCCTCTTACTGGAGACCTGGATGGAATGTTTCTGTTTCATTTGGTAACAGATGGAATAGATCAAGATGGAACAATGGATACAATAATAACTGGTTCGGATACAGTGGCCGTGGGTATTACGATTCTTGGAATTATAACTCATGGTACTATGACAGCTATTGGTGTCCTCCATCATACTTCAATCGTGGAAATGTAGTCGTATATAACAATGGTTATTCGAACTACGACAGATCCTCCAGAGGGATCTCTAGAGGAAGAAGGTCTTCAAGAAACTCTTCTATAAACTATGGAGGACGTAACTCTGGTAGGTCTGGTCGAATCAGCACTACTGGTGAAACTGGCGGAAAAGATGGGAGAGGTGGACGATATAGCGAAGGATCTAGAACCTATCGCAATTCGGATAGAACTTATGGCTCTCAGGCTAATCCAAGAGGGAGATCTTCCAATGGCAACTACGGTTCTAGCGGCAGAAATACTAACACTAGAGGCTCAGGATCATATTCTGGAGGAGCTAGGAACTCGCGAAGTTCTGGATCATACTCTGGAGGAACCAGAAGCTCGCGAGGTACTTCAAAATCAAGCGGATCTTACAGAAGCGGATCTAAGTCTTCAAGCAGTGGCAGTTCTCGTTCATCTAGAACCAGATCAAGTTCATCTTCGAGTAAGTCCAAATCCAGTAGTTCATCAAGAAGTAGCCGATCCAAAAAAGACAATTAATCATGAGAGCTAAAGTAATATTAATCTCGCTGATGATGACTGTATTTTCGCTTGGGAACGCCCAAGACATAGTAGATACATCCGTGCTATTTAGTCAATCCAACTATGGAGGAAGTGCTCGTATTCAAGCCATTGGAGGTGCCCAAATCTCACTAGGTGGAGACATCAGTAGCATATCTTCTAACCCAGCAGGGCTTGGTATGTTTAATCGATCTGCAATTTCATTCTCTAATGGATTAAACTTCATAAGCACTAAGAGTGATTATTTTGGAACAACTACTCCTGACCAGAAGGTGAATCTAAACATCCCTAATATGAGCATAGTAATTAATAGGGAGATTAACAGCAAATACACCAATTTCAAAAACAACTCATTTGGAGTTAGTTATTCTAGAATAAACGACTTTCATCAGGAAGCTACTTATCAAGGCAGAAGTGAAAGTTCAATGCTTGATTATTTTCTTCAAAATGCACAGGGAGTATTTATTCAAGATTTCGAAGATCAAGCATCGTTTGACTACAACTCATTAGAAGGTCTTGCCGCTCGAGCCTTTCTTATTCTTCCAACGAGTGATTTAGATAGTACAGGGTTTGACGATGAATATATAAAAGACATTTTGGGTAATCCATTGCAAACAGAGACTATAGCGATCAAGGGGGCACAAACTCAAGTATCATTTTCTTTTGGCGCAAACTATGACGACATTCTATTCCTTGGCGGTGGTATAGGCCTTACCTCTGTTGATTACACATCTCGCAAAACATATACTGAAAGTGACTTTATTGACGGAAATCCTGATGACCCAGACTATATCAACCCTCTGAATCAATTTTCATTGGATGAAAATCTGAGCATAACTGGCAGCGGGATCAATGCAACTTTGGGAGTCATGTTTCGTCCAATAGATTTTCTGCAAATTGGAGGTGCATTGACCACGCCTACTTACTACTCATTAGATGATGAATCTGATGCTTCAATACAAGCTGATTACAATGATTTTGACGATGAATCAGCGGAGAATTCCATCATTATATCAAGTTATTCGTTGACAACTCCCCTCAAACTATCAGCTGGTGCTACTGTTTTCTTGGGGAAGCATGGGTTTATTTCCGCAGATGTAGAAATGCTTGATTATGCCAAAAACAACCTCAAATCTGATGACTTTACTACCCTTGGTGAGAATCAACACATCGCTGCTACTTATGACAAATCATATAATGTAAAAATAGGCACAGAGCTAAGACATGGTATATTCAGGATTCGAGGTGGATTTGCACAGTATGCTGATCCTAAAGATGCCAGTGTTAGTGATAGACAAATAATCTCTGGCGGTGTTGGTGTAAAAATGAAGAACTACTTCATAGATTTAGCAATTGTGAATACTAGCTATAGCAATGAGTATAGCCCATATGAGCTCAATGACTTCAGACCTACCGCTGACATTAGAAACAACAACACAAAAGGAGTAGTTACTATTGGGGCGAATTTTTAGAATAAACGCTAAAACCTTGTCGCCATAATCAGATCCAAGTTTTTGTGCTTGAGATGAAATTTATCTGCTATGTACTTATTGGTGATACATCCTTTATAAGCATATACACCTTTCATAAACCATTGATGGTTAAATATCATGTCTTCCATTCCTCCTTCGTCACCAGCTCGGAGAATAGTTGGGGTAAATATATTACTTAGTGCTATGGTCGCTGTTCTTGCGACTCTTGAAGTAATATTCGGCACACAGTAATGTACAACATCATGTTTGACAAAGGTAGGGCTATTAAGTGTCGTCAGCTCAGAAGTAGCTATGCATCCTCCCTGATCGATTGTCAAATCTATGATAACAGACTTAGGCTTCATCCTAGACACCATCTCTTCAGAAACCACATGTCGATTTGCACCTTTCTCTGCTCTTAACGCACCTATTACTACATCTGCCGTCATAAGACAATTACCGAGAGTAGCAGTATCAATCGTTGAAGTATAAACTTGCTGTCCTAGCGCATGTTTTATTCTACGAAGCTTATAAATATGATTATCAAAAATCTTAACATCAGCACCTAATCCTTGAGCTGCTCTAGCCGCATGTTCAGCTACTGTTCCTGCACCTATGATCACTACTTTAGTTGGTGGAACTCCAGTCACACCGCCTAAAATCACTCCTTTTCCATCATTAGCCGAGCTCAAGTGCTCTGCAGCCACAAGCATAACTGTACTACCAGCTATTTCACTCATCGCCCTTATAATGGGCATACCTCCTACTTTATCTTCTATAAATTCGAAGCCAAGCGCTATCACTTTTTTTCTACATAATGCCTCTAAATAGTGTGCTGTTTGACTTCCATATTGAAATGCAGAAATAAGAATTTGCCCCGCTTTCAAAAACTCAAGTTCTTCTAGCGTTGGTGGTTCTATTTTCAATATGGCATCTGCTTGATAAACCTCCTTGGCAGAGTAAACAATTTTAGCTCCTGCGTCACTGTATTGATGATCAGAATAATTGGATCCTTCTCCAGCTCCAGTTTCTACCCATACTTCATGTCCTTCGCCCGCAAGTAACGCAACTGCATCAGGAGTCAGAGTAATTCTTCTTTCTTGAAGAGATATCTCTTTAGGCATTCCTAAGAAGAAAGTCCCTTTATTCTTCCTTACCTTCTGTAGGGACTCTTGAGGATATAATTGACTTTCCTTTGCCAAAGACTCAAACCCAGACTTATCCATTTTACCCATGTTTTGTACAGTTTATTCGCCTCTTTTCTTGATCTATTATTTCGATATCAATCGCCATATATTTATCAGGAAGTAATGAAGGGATCAATGAAGGCCATTCTATAAAACAATAGTCTCCAGAATAAAAATAGTCCTCTGCGCCAATATCCCTAGCCTCCTCTTCTTTCTCTATTCTGTAAAAATCAAAATGATAAAAAACCTCATCAACAACATTTCTATATTCATTAACAATCGAAAAAGTTGGGCTATTGACCATGTCAACGATCTCTAAACTTTCACCAACTGCTTTGACAAAAGTTGTCTTACCAGCTCCCATCTCTCCATAGAGTGCCCATACCTTGTGGTCATCGGCAAACTTTAAAATTTCTAAAGCAGCTTCTAACAAGCTATCCACATGACTCACATCAATTGTCAATGATGTCAATTCAGAATTAGCCATTCTTCGAATTTAATGAAATTATGGGAATTATCACTTCCTCCATCGACACTCCTCCATGTTGAAATGTGTCCTTGTAGTGATTAACATAATAATTATAGTTGTTTGGATAGGCAAAGAAATTATCTTCTATGGCAAAGGCATAAGTAGTCGATACATTGGTCTTTGGCAAGAACAACCGTTCTGGTTTCAGCCCTTCCATGACATTTCCTGGTGTATAACCAAGATTCTTACCTTGTTTATACCTCAAATTAGTATTTGTATTTCTATCCCCAACAATCTTGAATGGCTTTTTTACTCTTATCATACCATGATCAGTTGTAATAATCACCTTTGCTTTAGTTTCTGCGATTTTCTTTAGACTATCCAACAGCTGCGAATGCTCAAACCAAGACTTAGTCAATGAGCGATAAGCGGATTCATCCGGTGCCAACTCACGAATCATCGCCATATCGGTCCTAGCATGAGAAAGCATATCTACAAAATTATAAACAATCACATTCAGGTGGTTCTTTCCAAGATTCGGAATTTTATCCACCAATTGCTTTCCTTGGTTCTGATGTATTACCTTGTGGTATGAAAATTTGATATTATCTTCATATTTACTTAACTGTCTTTTTAGGAATTCATCTTCGTGAAGATTCTTCCCTTCATCAACATCCTCTCCTACCCATATATCTTTATGTTTTTTGGCCATATCGCTCGGCATCATACCAGAAAATATCGCATTCCTAGCATAAGCCGTAGTCGTTGGCAGTATTGAATAATAGCTTTCCTCTTTTTCCAAATTGAATAGCTCCGAGATCATAGGCTCCAGTATCTTCCACTGATCATAGCGTAAATTATCAATTACAATAAAATAAACAGGGCGCTCATCATTAATTTCTGGGATTACTCTCTTACGCATCAACTGATGTGACATCAATGGTTTTTCGATATCTGGATCGTTGAGCCAGTCCTCATAATTATCAATGATAAAATCAACAAATTTTCGATTGGCCTCGCTCTTTTGCATTTCAAGAATTTCACTCATGCTCTTGTCATCAGTGTTATCAATCTCTAGTTCCCAATATATCAACTTCTTATAAATATCTGCCCATTCAACATGATCTAAGTCATCATCAAATGCCATACTAATATTCCTGAATTCTTGCTGATAACTCAAGTTAGTTTTTTCAGTTACTAGACGCTTATTATCTAACAGTTTCTTAACAGATAATAGGATTTGCTTAGGATTAAGTGGTTTGATCAAGTAGTCTGCGATTTTTGCTCCAATCGCCTCTTCCATAATGTCTTCCTCTTCACTTTTGGTGATCATTACCACCGGCACTGAAGGTCTCAAAATTTTGATCTGCGTTAGCGTCTCCAACCCGGTCATTCCGGGCATATTTTCATCCAAAAAAACAATATCAAAATGCTTCTGTTCGATCTGCTCTATAGCATCTGGACCACTGTTGACAGGAGTCATTTTATAGCCTTTTTGTTCTAAGAATAGAATATGAGGCTTTAACAAATCTATTTCATCATCTGCCCATAAAATATTGTAACTTTGCATATATTCTCAGATTAAATTTATAACAGTATTCTGATACTATCTTAAACTATAAAACTAACGTTCATTTAAGATTATCCGAAGAAATCCCAGCTTATTTTGAATAAAAAGAAAATACTGAATGATCCTGTTTATGGATTTATAACGATTAACAGTGAGTTGATCTTTGACATCATTGAACATCCATTTTTTCAAAGACTTAGAAGGATTCGTCAGCTGGGAATTGCAGAATATGTGTATCCTGGAGCATTGCATACGAGGTTTCATCACGCAATTGGAGCAACTCACTTGATGACTAAGGCATTGGATAGCCTAAGAGGTAAGGGAGTAGAGATATCAGACGAAGAATACGAAGCTTCTCAAGTGGCCATTTTGCTTCATGACATTGGTCATGGGCCTTTGTCTCATGCTTTAGAATTCAGTCTTTTGGAAGGCATCCCGCATGAGAGTATTTCTTATCAGCTCATGCAGTATTTCAATAATGTATTTGACAATAGACTGTTACTGTCTCTAAAAATATTTAGGAATAGCTACAAAAGAAAATTCTTCCATCAATTGGTCTCCAGTCAGCTTGATGTAGACCGCATGGATTACCTTAAACGAGATAGTTTTTTCACAGGAGTCTCTGAAGGTACTATAGGCGTAGAACGTATTCTTAAAATGCTCAATGTAGTTGATGATCAAATAGTTGTTGAGGAAAAAGGAATCTACAGCATTGAAAACTTCATCAATGCGAGAAGACTGATGTATTGGCAAGTATATCTTCACAAAACAGCTTTGAACGCAGAACGTATGATGGTTAATATTATAAATCGTGCCAAACACCTTTCGCAATCTGGGCATACATTGCACGCCTCTCCTGTTCTCGGCATATTTCTAAATAAGAATTGTACCCTTGATGATTTTCAAAAAGACAATGTTATTTTAGAGGCCTTCGGAGATCTTGATGACTATGACCTTTGGGGTGCAATTAAGGCATGGCAACATGATAGTGATCGAATTCTATCCATGCTCTGCCAAAAACTCATCAGGCGCCAACTTTTTAAAATCTCACTTGTCAATGAACCAGTCCAAAGAGATCATATCGAAATACTTAGAGACAAGATCTCAAAAGAATACGGCATACTTCGCGCAGATAGTCGCTATCTGATGTCACATGGTGAAGTATCCAATAAAGCGTACATTTCCAGCGGACAGAACATTAACATTTTAACAAAAAAAGGTGAGGTTATTGATATTGCTCAGGCTTCTGATTTACCCAATATAAAGGCCATTAGCAATGTTGTGAAAAAATATTACCTTAGTTATCCAAAAAATATAATTTTATAACTCACTTATCTCTTACTAATTTGATGGAATTTACGATTGCACAATTGGCATTTATGCTTGACGGAACTGTCGAAGGAGACGGTGAACAAAAAGTGAATATGCTGGCCAAAATACAAGAAGCAAAAGAAAATCAACTCACTTTCTTATCAAACCCTATTTACGAACCACATATCTACACAACTAGTGCTAGTGCAGTCATTGTATCAAAAGACTTCATACCGAAACAATCTATCTCCACCACATTGATACGTGTAGAAAATCCATACTTGGCATTTTCAGCAATTTTAGATGAATACCAGAAATTTCTGAACTATCAAAAATCTGGAGTAGAAGAGCCCTGCTTTATTGGAGATAATTCCACTGTAGGAGAAGATATCTATCGCGGTGCATTTTCATACATAGGCAACAATGTGACTATTGGCAATAATGTAAAGATATACCCTCAGGCATACATAGGTGACAATACAATAGTGGGAGACAATAGTATTATTCACGCTGGGGTGAAACTATATGCCAATTCTAAACTAGGAAACAATTGTGTATTACATTCAGGAGTAGTAATCGGTAGTGATGGTTTTGGGTTTGCTCCACAAGATGATGGCACTTATAAAAACATTCCTCAACTGGGGAATGTGGTCATAGAGGATAATGTCCACATTGGTGCTAATACGGTCATCGATTGTGCTGCCCTTCCTTCTGATTCTACTGTCGTGGGGAACGGTACCAAACTAGACAACCTTATCCAAGTAGGTCACAATGTGAAAATTGGAAAAAATACTGTAATAGCTGCTCAAACAGCTATAGCAGGATCCGTGGAAGTTGGTGACAACTGCGTTTTTGGAGGGCAAGTGGCTATAGGAGGACATATCAAAGTACCCAACAATACTTCATTGGGAGGGCAAACAGGATTGGGTAAAAATATAAGAAAAGAAGGTCAAAAAATGTTTGGATCTCCAGCTATTGATGTCAATCAATATTTACGTGCCTATGCTGTATTTAAAAATTTGCCTGATTTAAAGACTCGATTGGAGCAACTTGAAGAAAAAACGTCTCAATAAAAATGTTGATATCAAACACCCATTACCATGGATATTTGATATCAACTTAAAACCAAGAATTATCTTTTTTGATTTAATACCTCTTCACAGATCTACTGATATATTCAATGATATGTGTTGTACGTATTCAAAGATAGATGCTATTCAACCTGAATTATCACCCTAAATGTCCCATCTACTTTATTATCACTAGAGCTTACTTTGATAAGGTATTGGCCATTACTCAGATCTCTCATGTCCATAGTGTTATCATTTTTAAAAATAATTTGCTGCTTGACCAATTCTCCTAACAAATTATATATTGATACTTGAACTTCCTGCGACTGCGCATCCCATTCCACTTTCATTGATTCACTTACTGGGTTAGGATATGCTTTGATATGGACAAGTTGTGATTCATCAAATCCCAGAATTACCAACTGACGTACTTCAATAGCACCATCTATCACCAACGCTTCTACTGAAGATTTATTAGTCTTACTATCATCACCGAGGACAACATCTACATCAGTTAAAGTATCCATCGGATATCCCGGATATTGAAAATTGAGTCGATAGGTATCTGATGGAAGATCACCTATATTGAATTCCCCATTATCATCTGTGAATACATGTGTGACTAAATCATAAACAGTCTCCTCATCTCTACCAGACCTTCGCCCTCTTCTCACAGACACTCCTGCACCACCAATCCTCCTTTTGGCTTCGAAGCGTCCTCCTCCATCCTCGTCAAATTCTTCTTCAAATATTCCAAATATGGCACCATCTCCACCTGTATCTTCTCTATCGAATTGTACGACAACGTCAAGATTCATCTGATTTGTCTCCAAAAACAGTGTGTCAGCCTCCTCCCATAGATCAGAGCCTGGATAGTAAGTAGGCAAAGATTCAGAATATGTAAGCGTATCTGCAAATCCTACTATCAGATAGTCGTCCAATGGCACTTCTGGAAAACGGTAGCTTCCATCTACATCAACGGCCACTACTGCTACTGTGTCAAACCCATTGATTTCTTCCACACGAAGTAAGGTCACCTCTCCGCTTGTCACTGGCTCATTCGCTGATACAAGAAGTTTACCGTCAAGATCTGCTATGGCTGTGATGTTTTTTCGAGCTGAGTAGAGCGTCAGACCAGGCACACTATCATTGGTTACTTCGGCATAATACTCGCCCATACTTCCCCGTCTAAGGGAATCAATAGTTATAGTATTTCGAACACTATCGATCACAATAGTACTATCTCGATACCACACATACTCGTTAGCTTCCCCGTCTATTATAAATGAGATATCTATTGGATTATTGACCATCAGGAGGGTGTCAATTTCGATATCGTCCGGAAATTGGTCATTGTATACAATTCCCGTTGCTGACACATTGAATTCTAAATCACCAAAATCCAATTTATTGTTGGATACGTCTACCGATTGCAACGAATCAATTAACCTGAAATTAACCGCTAGTGAGTCTAACTGATTCCCCGAAAGATCAATGTTTTTCAATAATCGCATGGCACTTAAATCTTCAGGGACCGTTCCGATCAAATTATTGTTGGCCAAATTAAGCTCTGTTACACGTCCTAAAGCAGAAGTGGTGACTCCAGTCCAATTATCAACATCTGCATCCACCAACCAATTGGTGTTATCTGACCAATCTGTATCACCGCCAGTAGTAGAATAAAGACTTTCTAACGCCATTCTATCAAGTGCCGCGAGGTAGTCTTCTTCGTCTATTTCTAACACCTGATTAGGGTTAATATCAGTGAGAATGGTTTCTGCTCCTGATGGCCAATTTACCACCAAAGAATCTACAATAGTTGCACCAGCAAGTCCAAAGTGCGTGACATTTTCATTACCCGTCCATAAGCCATTGTGGCTTACCACCTGCCGATATTGATTTCCACTTGATGTTTTTATTTTTATTCTGCTACCATAACCAAACGTATCAGAATTTCTTCCTTTGAGTACTATTCTTAAATAGTTATTAGCATTACCATTATTGGTATACAAGGTAGCTCTATCAGAAAAAGTTTGATTGCCAATATTAGTTTGGGCAGTGAATATATCAACAAAACCATCGCCATTAATATCTGCTACTGAAAGGCCATCAAAAACAGATGTACCTACAAAAGGCAGTTCCTCTTGATTTAACAAGGTAAAGCTCCAATTGCCGTTGTTTACCAATATATTGCCGAGACTATTAGCCCCCAGATAAATAAACACATCCAAATCTCCATCATTATCATAATCAAAGAATGTGAAGCTCCTACCTATAGTAATATCCGATCCGATGACATCTGTAGATGAGCGCAATGTAAATGTCAAATCACCATTGTTTTCATAAAAAATGGGTATCGCATTCGAGGCACCTGCCCCATAAAACATGGCGTCCATATCACCATCATTGTCCAGATCTCCAAAAGCGGAACCTCTCCTAGTGTCCGGAAAAGTAATAGGATTAGGGTCAAATTGTAATCCGTCAATGTTTAAATAAAGTTCAGTTTTTTCTTCATCAGTAACAGCAAGATCTACTAACCCATCATTGTCGATATCTACAGGTTGTACATTCCAGGGATTAGTAATTGTAATTACATCGGCTCCATCATTAACTGTTAAAAGGCCATCACCCTGACCTTTAAAAAGTCGAAATACTGGAGAAAAACTAACTGCAAGTAAGTCAGTCGCCCCATCATTATTAAAATCCATCCCCACTGGGTTTCCTGCCGCACCTCCTACTCGCACTGTCTCCTGACCAAGTGTGAATCCGCCTGATTGATCATTTAAATAAACTCTTCCATTTCTGAATGGATCCTGAGCCGCAGGCAAATTATTACCTCGACTATTTGTTACCAAATCCAAAAAGCCATCATGATTCAAATCGACCCAGACTGCACCTCTGGTTCCATATTCATCATCGGTGACAGGATTACCAAATATTTGCGTGAAATTCCCTGTCCCGTCATTATTAAATAGATAATTATTATATATATCTAACCCTGGATGACCATTTACAGGACCTACAAAATTTTCATTCGTTAAAAGTATGTCTTGATCTCCATCATTATCATAATCTGCAAAATGGCCTGAATAAGTTGCTGCTGGATCGTAGGTTGACATATCTCCTCCCGTAACCCGAGAAAAGAGTTGGTCGATAACTGTAAGTGATGTAGTATCTGAAGCAATAGATGGTCCGCTACCACTCTGAGTTACGATGCGATATAAGTAAGTCTGACCATTGGCAAGTCCACTATCAAAATATCTGACAACATCTTTAGCAACTAAACCTACTTGAGAAAAAATAGAATCAGAATTTAGTGCCCTTTCAATAGCAAACCCTGTTTCAAATGGACTATTGTCATTCCAGTCAACCTGAACCTGTCCTCCTATATTGGTAGCCAATACATCAGAAGCCGAATTTTGAATAGGGTCAATGACATTTTGTTTAAAAACCGTTATTTCGGTAAAGTCATTGGTGGCATCATACCATTCTATTACTAAAGAGTCACCTACTGCATCGTAGAAAAAATTATTTATCGAAATCACTTCACCAAATCCAGCATCTCCACTTGTTACATCAAGCGAGAGCTGCCCACAATCTATAGTGATTATGGCCTGTAAATCTCCATTTCCACCGAAATTAGTCCACCAATTGGCCGAGTAATCGGATAAAGTGAACTGGTTTGGTGAATTTTGATTGGCAAGAATTGAAACATTTGCATTGGTTCCGACCCCCCCAAATGCCCCTTGAGTACTGTAAGAATTCCAAGTTTTGTCTATAGGGAATGGCAATATTGACTCACACTTCACCACTTCCAGAATATTAGAATATTGAGATACCCTACCATCATCTCTGAAAGAGATGACTCTATAATAAACATAATCATCAGCAGGTGCCGATTGATCAGAATATCTCGCATCAGTAAATTCCAACGCTTCAAAAGAAGCTGTATCAATGGCTATAAATCCACTATTTGGTGTGAGACTACGTTCAATTGAATAGCGCGAACCATTAAATTCATTATCCTCCACCCCGTTATAACTGGTGTCCCAGCTAATAGTTACTATTGTATCATTTACTACTTGGGATAAGTTCAAATTACTCGGAGAAGCTATCTCACTATTGTTTAGACCGATGGCTACAGCATCCAAAGAGGATGCATTAAATGCATCGCCTGTATTGTCTACTTTTATTCTTACTTCAGAAACATCAAATGTGGTAGTTGGAAAGTCCAATTGCTCATTGAAAAATCTAAAAGTTAGGTCATAGGTGCCAGTCGCTGCATTTTTTAGCTGAACTGAATCAACAAACCCTGCTCCGTCTTCATAAAGCCAGATGGTATTAATAGGCGAAGGATTGTCAAATGACAAATCGATATATTCAACATTGTCTAATGTTGCTCCCTTCCAGCCTCTTCCTGAACTAGGGTTTGTCTCCTGAGGAGCAATACCTGCATTGTCCAATGCAAAGTCATTGGGTCTACCTATAGCCTCTTGAGCCCCCCCAAAAACAGCACTGCGTTCACTACTAAAACTAACCACACCAGTAGCGTACCTCCTATCAGTCACCATTGGGTCAAGAATGAAAGATTCAGATTCTAAAGTCACACCACTAGCGTCATTGGAGTTACTAATCAGACAATAATACTCTCCTTTGTCAAATTCTGTAATACTGGTCAATGTGAGTACTTCCAAAGTCTCTCCTGTGAGCAATTGATCTTCCTTGAACCACTGAAAGGTATTATCTAGGTGATCACTATTGACGGTTATATTGATAGTAGCTCCTACAGTAGGTAGTGGATTATCAATAGACAAGTCATAAGTGTAAAATTGCTCCGAGTAATTATTCAAGTAAGGAATGTTAGCTACTATCTGACTCCAACTCAGCCTATTTCTATTTACTGAAACAGCGGGGCCAGATAAAAACGATAAATCAGGTAACATAGTCAAAGTCAATCTTGAAAAATCTACATCATTAAGATTGACCAAATTAGTCAATGACGCTGGTAAAGAGGTTATTTTTACCATGTCCCTAATACTCAGACGCGTAAGTCCTGTTAAGTTTCCAATTTCTTCAGGTATTGCCCCGCTAAAATCATTATCACCAATATTCAAAAATGCAAGATTGGTCAAGTTTCCTATTTCAGCAGGTATGGATGTAAATTCATTACTTTCAAATTTCAGATCAATTAGATTAACTAGGTTGCCCAGAGAGGCTGGAAGTGCACCGGAAAACTGATTGCCATCGATGTATAAATTTGTTAATAAAGTCAGATTGCCAATTTCAGTTGGAATATTCCCCGTCAATAAATTATATGACAATCCTAATTGCTGAAGGTTCACAAGGTTGGTCAATGCTATCGGAATCCCCCCTGAAAACTGATTGCCATTGATGAATAAATGAATCAGATTGGTCAATGACCCGAAACTGTCTGAGATGGGTTCTGCAAAACCATTATTGGCGAGGTAGAGTCGATTAAGGTTAATCATACCATAAAGTTCAGCAGGTATTGTTCCTCCAAGAGCATTGTCATTAATATTTAAAACGGTCAATGTGTCCAAATTTCCAATTTCTGCTGGTAATGATCCAGATAAATTATTGTTTGGCAAGTTTATCTGTTGAACTCTTCCCTCTCCGGTAGTAATACCAGTCCAAGAGCTAACTGGTGCAGTAAGCCAATTGGTATTATCAAACCAATTCGCTCCATCAGTGTTATTGTAAAATGCCACAAGAGCCAGAGAATCTGATTCAACCACTGGAGTAAAACAAGAGATCCCACTTCCGAGATATGTGGTCATGGTTGCTGTCCAATCGGTAAAGCTTACATCCAAAGGCTCACAAATACCCGTCCCGTCAATTTTGAGATCTGTTAGATTCAACACAATCAACACCAAAGGAAACTCACCAGTAAGACCACTATTTACATCCAAATAAAGACGATTTAGTGAAGTAAGATTAGCCAATTCAATAGTAACCGTTCCTGTCAATAAATTATCCGACAATCCCAAGGCT
>JAWUWD010000089.1:0-54633 GCA_034112085.1 Cyclobacteriaceae bacterium | reverse complement strand
AGGGAGGTCTCTAGATGTCGAGCACATTGAAGAGAAGTCAGCAGAGGTCATAGTACCGATCAGGAAACGAGCTGCGTTAGAGCGTAGAGGTCTCACGAGAAAGGGAAGGACTAGAACGTATTGCGAAGTGAAAATTCGTATAGGAATACATTTGTATAGCCTATACTTAAAAGTAGCGGAAAGGGATAGTTGGTGTAAAGAGCATCTATTCTATACTTTACGAACCGCCCAGTACGAGAACCGTACGCTGGGTGGTGTGAGAGGCGCACTCTGCTAGCGACAGCTAGTCGAGCCGTCTACTCGATTGTAAGCCGTTTTTTATTTTATCGGAATTGTTTTGGTTTCGTATTTCTACTAGCATTTTCGGCTATTTCAATAATTCTTTTTAGTCTAGTTTCATCTCTTTTGGCAAGAATAACCCAACTTAATAGAATTTTCTTTGCTGATTTACTTAAACTATCATAATACTCTAACGCTCCCTCTCTTTTGTCAAATTCTTTTTTTACTTCTTTGGGAAGTATAAGAGCTTCTACTTCATCTAGTATAGACCAAGAGCCATTTTCTTTTGCAATTTCAATAGATTTATATCCAGCTTTTTGAATCAATTTTTTTGAAGTTAAATATGCTACTTTATCCTTATTTACCTTAGACCAAATGCTGTTAGGTTTTCTTTTGCTAAAATATTGTATATATTTTTCTGCATCAATTGTCTTTTTAGTACTATCTATCCATCCAAAACAAAGTGCTTCATCAACTGCTTCACTCCAACTAATAGAGGCAACTTTTGTTGATTTTTTATAAAAAACAAGCCAAACAGACTGTTTCAACTGATGATTTTCATCTAACCAGTTTCTCCAATCTGTTTGGTTTTTAGGATAATATGTTTCTATTTCCTTTTTAGGCATTATGTTGTTCCAACCATTTTAAAATCACTTTATTAGTTTCTTTTGGAAGTTCTTGTTGAATACAATGACCACAATCTAAACTAACCGCTTCTGCATTAGGTACGAAATTTGTTAAGTTTTCCGACTTAGGAATCATATCTTGTTCTCCATATATCATAAGTGTAGGATGTTGAATAATTGGGTTTACATCTGCTAGTAAATGCCAATTTTGGTCAAGGTTTCTATACCAATTTATACCTCCTGTAAATCCTGATGTTTCAAAAGCAGAAACATAAACAGCCAATTCACTTTCACTCATTATAGGGTCTCCAAGTGATTTTTCTGCTTTTGCAAGATTAATCATCATCATACCTGATTCAGGCATTGTAAGAGGTACATTTTTTCGGAACAAATTACCAAGAAATTGAGATTTTTTTTCATCCAAAATAGCATCTGCGACTCCTACTTGTCTATTAAAGTGAACAAAATAATTATCTGGTCCAAATATTTCTTCCATAAACTCTATCCAAGGTTTTTCTCCTCTTTGCATATATGGTAAAGCCAAATTTATTATTTTATTTACTTTTTCAGGATGTAATAAAGCTAGACTCCAAACAATATTAGCACCCCAATCGTGACCTATAAAAGTAGCATCTTTATATCCGTAGTAATCTAGAAGAGAAACCAAGTCACCTGTTAAATGTTCAATGCCATATTCTATTATTTCAGTTGGACAAGATGATTTTCCATAACCTCTTTGATTTGGAACAATAACGTGATATCCAGCTTTTACAAGTTCTGGAATTTGGAAACGCCAAGAAAACGCATTTTCTGGAAATCCGTGGCAAAGTACAATAGGTTTACCTTTATTCTCTTTACCTGCTTCAAATACTTCCAGTTCAATACCATTGACTAAAATCATAGTAGATTTTGGAAACTCGATTGAATTAATACTTTTGTTCATTTTTGTTGTCATTTTTTGTTTTAAAATAATTATACTACAAAAGTAAATTGGGTCGATGACAACCTTATGGCAAGGGTCAAAAAGAGTTATTGATGTTTGTCAAAATATTCTTGTAAAGTCATATTATGAGGTTCGAAATTTTCTGTTAGAATTTCTATTTTTTGAATTCTGTCTGGTCTAAAAAACCTAAACTCGTTACGCAAACGACAAAATGCAACTAAATACCAATTTTCAGAATTTAATATGGCAAATGGTTCTATTATTCTAATTGATGCAGAATTTTCTTTATTGATATATTCTATTTTAACAAGGTTGTAATTAGTTAATGCATTTTGTAAATCTGATAAATTATTACTATTCCTTTCTCGATTTATGTTTTCGTCATAACTCGTACGTTCAAGAAGTATATTAGCTTTATCTTTTGTCGTATATTTTAGAATTGATTTAATTTTATCTATTGCTTCTGAATAGTCCTTAACAAATGATGCATCCTTACTATTTAGTACTAATTGTTCTGCAAGTATTATAGCATTTGCTTGTTTTTCGGTAAACATTACAGGTGGAATTTTATATCCTTCCATTAATGTATAGCCTTTTCCTTCTTCCGTTAATACAGGAACACCAGATTGTTCCAATGCCTTTAAGTCTCTGTAAATAGTTCTTTTGCTAATATTAAATTTATTAGCTAATTCCGAAGCAGTTACAATTCGTTTGGTCTGTAATTGAATTAAGATTGCTGTTAATCTTGATAGTCTATTTGTTTCGGAATAATCCATTTTTCAATGTAGTTATTGGTTTTTTTCAAATGGCTTACGTCTCGTATATGAAAAGTATCGCTAAAAATAGGCGATAACTTTTCGGATTATACACAAGCCGAATTTTTAAATTTTACTAATTATTTTATTTTTGGGAATTTGTCAAATTTAAAAATTTGGCGACTTTCCAAAAAATACCCAAGCCTTCGTGTTACCAATAACTTGCGTTATTTTTTATATACATTGTTGCACCTGCTTTTTATTTGTAGATACTTTCAGTATTCAACTCTTCAGTTACCATTTCTTGCAGAGTTTTCAATTCCTTATTGTAATTTATATTTTCTTCTTCTTTCTTTTTTAATTCTGATAAAACTTCAAACACAAAATTTTCCTCTCCATACTCATTCCAATCTTTTTGGAAACTACCATTCCTGTGGTTACCGAATTTGAGTTCCATTTTATGTCTGTTCCATTTTGATTCCATATCAATACTATTGTCAATCAGAACTTTATTATTTTCAATGTTTTTTAATTGAAAAACTCCCATTGGAATTTTCATTTGTTTGTACTCTTCTTTAAGTTCTTTTTTTGTTTTCATATTACATAAATCCTAATTGTTTCATAACAGTTATTCTGTCAAAAACTTGAGTATGTCCATTAATTAAATTGTCCTTGAAATGATAAATTGTTAACCCTTTTGTATTTATTGATTTTTTGGTTGGTGGATATCCGCCAATCATACCAAGGTTTGTTCCAGTTAATATCCAAGTTATAGCAACGTGATTTTCTTCTGGAATAACAGATGTTATTTCAAAATTCATATCAGGAAATGAATTGAATGAAAAATTCAATCGCTCTTCGAATTCAGAATGAGATAAAGTTTTTCCTTCCCAAGGGTCAGTTGTATCAAGATGGATTGTATATTCTGGATGAACATATTGTTCAACTTTATCAAAATTCTTTTTATTCCAAATTTCAGTCATAAATTCCCGAAGGAAAGATTCTTTGTTCATCTTCTTTTTTTAAGTTGGTAACGACCTTAATAAACGGTCGTTTTTAATGCCGTTTATTTTATGTTAGCAGCTGTTTCCTTTTTGTAAACTGTGGAGCCTTCTTTTATTGTTTGGAGCACAAGGATATCTTTGATGTTTTCTATGTCAACTTTTAAAGGATTTGAATCAAGAATGACTAAGTCTGCGAGTTTGCCTACCTCTAAAGTGCCTTTGCTTTCTTCTTCAAAATGCTGATAGGCCGACCATTCTGTAATGCATTTTAGTGCTTCGTAAGGTGTCAATCTTTCGTTCTTTCCTATGATTTGACCTGATCTCGATACTCTGTTTGTGGCAGTCCATATGACGCGCATCAAATTTGGCAAGGCTACAGGTGCGTCCGTATGAATAGTTATTCTTAATCCCTTATTTAGGGCAGTTCGAGTAGGGCTTATTTTATTACCTAAACTGTCTCCGATTAATTTCTTATGCCAATCACCCCAGTAGAAAGTATGTAAGGGGAAGAGTGAAGCGATAATGTTTAATTTTTTAAATTCATCTAACTGATCTTCTCTAACGTATTGGCCATGTATGAGAACATCCCTTCTGCCTTCATTCCCATGTTTATTGGTTACCTTCTTTAAGGTTCTAATCATTTGATCCATTGCGGCATCTCCATTGGCATGAGTATGTATTTGCCAATTGTTTTGAAAAGCACTTTCATAAATGGTTTCTACATCTTCATCAGATGGTATAGCTGGGTATCCTGCATATCCTTCTTCTGCGCCATCTGGTGCGATTAAGTAGGGCTGTGTTCGCCAAGCTGTTCTGCCTTGAGGAGATCCATCTAGTGTGAGTTTCACTCCTCCAATTCTGTAATGATTTTTATAAGATGAGCTATACCAGTCTGTGTTCAGTAAAGAATCAGCAACAGAATAATCAATATAGCTAACGACATCTAACTTTAGGAAATTAGTGTTAGCTGCATACTCTAAAAAAAGATGAGAACTTGGCATTGCTCTTCCTTCTTGTACTGTAGTGTATCCATAGGATAAAGCCATATTTTGACCAGCTGTAAGAAATACTTTTATGGCCTCTTCACTCTTGGGGCCTAGCACCATAGGCATAAATGGAATTGCAGCTAATTCTTCTAAAACCCCATTAGGTTCTTCGGTTCCTGGTATTCTTCTAATTATACCACCTTCAGGATTAGGAGATTCAGCAGTGATATTAAGTAATTCTAATCCCTTGCTATTAACAACGCAAAAATGACCGCTGATATGTACAATCATCACTGGATGTTCTGTTGATACCTTATCCAAGTCCTCTTTTGTAGGGAATCTATTTTCTTCTAGAACAGAATCATCGAATCCCATTCCAAAGATCCATCCAGTGAGTTTAATATTTTCAGGTGTCGACCAAGCTTTTAATATTTTAATTAATGAACTGATATTGTTTGCGCCTGCATCGGGCGGAGGGAGGATTTGTGCGCCTATCGATTGACTCGGAAATCCAGCGAAATGCGCATGGGCATCTATAAAGCCAGGTAACAAGGTTTTTCCATTAAGATTTACTTCTCTTGCTGAAGGAAATAGCTCTTTAGATTCAGTAAGTCTCCCAGTGAATACTATAGAATCAGCATTTGTTACGATTGCTTCAACATAATTAGGCTCAGTTCCCTGCATAGTCAGAATATCTCCTCCAAAATAAAGAATCTGATTACCGTCTAGTTCAGTTTTTTCGACTTCAGAGCAACTGAAAATAAATAGTGTTAAGGCTAAAGAGGTCAGTAGATAACTAATGCGTTTTTTCATAATATTGTGATGGTTGCTAACGCTCTGGCTATGATGATTGGGGATTAGAAAGTACTAGTCTTGCCATTTTCCTCAAAGCCACACCGTTTTATAAATTTATTCATAGTGGCGGACTTCCCAATCCCCACGAAATTTTCTTGACCGATAAAACCCCATTCAGTCATAGGTGTTGTTGTGGCTTGTTTATGGGATTGCGCCTTTGATCATAATAAAACTTGATTAATCAGTGAAACCGTAAATAGACTTAGTAAGAACCATCCTAATAGGCCTTGAAAAACGCATATGTATTTTGCCATGCCAGAGGTTGGGATTTTTCCAAAACCCAAAGTGATAAATGCATTAACGCTTAACGTAAAAGCATTTATTAATGAAACCATTGATCCTTTTAATAACTTTAACAGCGGCTGCACATATCCATGATCATTTTTTTCAATGAATACCTTAAAGTCATGCATAAGTTTTGATTTGCTTTCATTATCCCATTCAGATGGATAGAAAAAGTAAAAAACTGAAAAAATCATAATTATATAGAATGAGATGAGGATGGCTTTTCCTGGACTGGTACCATGATCAGTGTAGAATCCCATAATCTGATTTAGAACTAGCCTTAACCTCTCTGATCCATTTTTAGCTTCCATCTGTTGCAGATGCCAAATTTCCAGATTTTTTAAGTCCCGATATACTTGATTGGCGGAAGAAATTTCACCTCGATTCCGATAATTGTTATGCAGTAGTTTTAGAACATTTGTGATTTGATCATAGGTACGTACATCTTTGAGATCCTCTGGATATATCCCCTTGATTTTAAAATCCTGAAAAGCACCTGTAATCGCTACAAAGGCATTTTTAAACTGTTTGAATGGAATATAAAAATTAAATTCAGGGAAATGGAATTCCGTGAAATCTACGTAGCTTTTGAATTCATTGTTGTGAAAATCTAATGCTGTGTTTGCTCCCCCCTTAAATTCTATTGGAATGATAAATTTAGATTGATTGATTTCTATGGATTTGGCTTGGACATTTATTGGGAACGATCTTGAGAATTCAGTGTCTTTACTCTCACTAATTATAACATTGGATATGATGAATCGATAAGGATCTCCTAACCAGATTAGTTCACTAAAGGCAAGATTGTCATTATGTTTAAATGCGTTGGATTCGTATTCAAGCTTTGACTGAATTAGAAATGTACTATTAGAAATATTCAGGTATTCACCTGTATTATGTATTTGGAAAAGACCATTTAGAATAACCTTATCAAGAGTTAAATCCTCGAAATCAGTTCCGATAATTATAAGATCCTCAACCTCAATGTCGGACAGAATTAACTCACCACCTTCCTCTCCATCACCAACAATTTCAAGTCTCTTAAGCTTTAGAAAGCGCAGTAGTGATGATTCAGCTTCATTTCTAAAATCACACTCCCAGAAGGCTAACGTTTTATCTGAAAAATCAAAAATAGGTTCAGTTAATTCTAAACCAAGCCTATTATAGACATCCTGAATTTCATAGTTACCAAAATACTCTTCGAATTCATTTGTTTTTGCGTTGTAGTACCCACCCGTTGAAATTAGTTTTCCATTATAAGAGACATCATGTTGGTTCATAAGATCTCTAATTATATCAAAATAGTATACAGTGTTAGGATCGCGATACTCGGCTTCAAGCATTATGTAGGCTTCATGGTTTCGAATGGTATTCAAATCCAAATCATAATACATCCAATCAAATTCATTCATCCCCAACTCAAAAGATTTTCTCAGAAGTCGAATAGCTTTTTCGATTTCACCAGACTTTGCATAAGCACAGGATGCGTTATAAAAGATACTGTAATCTGTAGTGTTTGTTTGGATTGCTGAATCGTAATAAATAGTTGATTTTTTAAAGCTTCCTGATTCAAATAATGAGTCAGCAATCCAAGACAAATACCTTGCGTTTTGTGCATGTATTAAATTAGAGCAGATTAGCAGTAATAGGGTTAAAATTTTTTTTGTTTTTGTTTTCATTGCTACAGATAACACCATTTTTTCAATTTCTCACAAGATTATAATGAGCCACAACACCCGAATATACAACATGTGGTTTATTTTTCTTTCATACTGACTTAGTAGTGTTGTTTATTCTCCTATATCGAAATGAACGAGCATAAAAAAAGCCTTGACACAATGCCAAGGCTTTCAAATTTATAAGCATGAAGAATTTAGTCCTCCTTCAACTCTTCAACTTTAGCTTTTACTTCTGCTTCAGTACCTGAAGCAGTTTCTACGCTAGTGGTAGTTTTTCCATTTTTAGTAGTTGATTTCTCTACTACGGCAGTGACGTTTTCACCTTCTCCTGAGATAGTTACTTTTATTTCTCTACTCATTTCAGTAGTTACTTGTGAAGTCACATCTCCATGACCTGCTCCGTATATCTCTCCTAAGATAGGAGCGATCACTAGTCCAATCAAACAAGTCAGTTTGATCAAGATGTTCATAGATGGTCCAGAAGTATCTTTGAATGGATCACCTACAGTGTCACCAGTAACGGCAGCGTGATGCGCATCTGATCCTTTATAAGTCATTTCTCCATTGATCTCAACACCAGCTTCGAATGATTTTTTAGCATTGTCCCATGCGCCACCAGCATTGTTTTGGAAGATTGCCCAAAGCACACCTGATACGGTTACTCCAGCCATATAAGCTCCAAGAGCTTCAGGTCCCATCACAAATCCTACAATGATAGGAGTGATGATGGTCAATGCACCCGGTAATAACATTTCTCTCAATGCTGCTTTGGTAGAGATATCTACACATTTCGCATATTCAGGTTTTCCTGTACCTTCCATGATACCAGGAATTTCTTTGAACTGGCGTCTTACTTCCATTACCATTTCCATGGCAGCTTTACCTACTGACTTCATAGCCAATGCAGAGAATACTACTGGGATCATACCACCGATAAACAAGGCAGCCAATACATCAGCTTTGAAGATGTTGATACCATCGATTCCTGTGAATGTCACATAGGCAGCAAATAGTGCTAGTGCAGTCAATGCCGCAGAAGCGATTGCAAATCCCTTACCAGTAGCAGCAGTAGTGTTACCGACTGTATCTAATATATCTGTTCTTTCTCTTACTTCTTTAGGGCACTCGCTCATTTCAGCAATACCACCTGCGTTGTCAGAGATAGGTCCGAATGCATCAATAGCCAACTGCATAGCAGTAGTTGCCATCATCGCAGAAGCTGCAATAGCTACTCCGTAGAATCCAGCCAATTCGTAAGATCCCCAAATAGCAGCTGCGAATAAAATCACAGAAGAGAATGTAGAAATCATACCAGTCGCAAGACCAGCGATAATGTTAGTTCCTGCTCCAGTAGCAGAACTCTGTACAATACTCATTACAGGTTTTTTACCCAATGCAGTGTAATACTCAGTGAATGCTGAGATCAAATACCCAACAGTCAATCCTACCAGAGTTGCATAAAACACACTGGTACTTGAAATATCTCTTGTTCCTTCTCCGAAGAATTTCATTCCAACTATGGTCTCAGGAAGCATCCAGTCGATCAGGAACCAAACAGCGACAGCCGTCAATAGGATAGAAGTAAGGTTAGCAATATTGAATGATCTTTGAACATCTGCTTCTTTAGCGCTGTTGTCTTTAACACCGATTAAGAAAGTACCTGCGATAGAGGTAATGATTCCAACACCTGCAATCATAATAGGCAATAGGATAGGTCCCATTCCTCCAAATGCTTCAAGTACAACACCAGCGTCAGCCATGTCCTTGATGATATAGTTACCCAATACCATTGAAGCCAATACAGTTGCTACATATGAACCGAATAAATCAGCTCCCATTCCTGCAACATCACCTACATTGTCACCTACGTTATCTGCGATAGTGGCAGGGTTACGAGGATCATCTTCAGGAATACCTGCTTCTACTTTACCTACGAGGTCAGCTCCAACATCTGCAGCCTTTGTATATATACCACCACCAACTCTAGCAAACAAGGCAATAGACTCAGCTCCTAGAGAGAAACCAGCTAGTGCTTCTAATACGACAGTCATGTTTTCGTAGAAAGAACCAGCCTCTCCAAGAAACATGTTAGCCAATAACATGAAGAATAAACTTAATCCTAGTACGGCCAATCCAGCAACACCTAATCCCATTACGGTTCCACCACCGAACGCAACTTTCAATGCTTGCGGCAAACTTGTACGAGCAGCTTCAGTAGTTCTAGTGTTGGCTTCAGTAGCGATTCGCATCCCTATGTTTCCAGCTAGTGCAGAGAATACAGCACCGATGATAAATGCAGGAACGATCATCCAATGAGTAGTATCTACTACTGCTGAGATTCCAAATAAAGCAACAGAAGCGATCACTACGAATATGGCTAGTAATCTATATTCGGCACTTAAGAAAGCAAGTGCACCATCTTTAATGTTTTTAGATATTTCTTGCATCTTCTCAGTTCCAGGGCTCTGTTTCTTTACCCAAGCCATTTTTACGAGCATGTATGCAAGTCCTACAAATGCCAATGCAATTGGCACAAAAATCAAATTATCCATTTAACTGTGTTTTGTTACGTTTTTATATTCTAATTCTAATGTCAAAAAGGGCTGAATGGCCCTTTTTTCTAAATCAAGCGCAAAGTTAAGATAACAACCGTGATTATGAAATAAAATACAAGAAAGAGCCAATGAATGTGGATAACTCATTGGCTCTTTCTTGTAAATGGTAAAGTTGAATTACTATTCTTCCATCATCAACTTCACAGCAGCTTCTAATTGCTGATCTCTGCCCTTTATGACTTCATTCCAGTTGTTATCCACTTTTATATCAGGTTCGAGTTGGGTGTTCTCCATTAGTGGACCGTTATTGATGCGCATTCCTATTTGAGGGATACCGAAGTAGGTATCTCCATCTAATAATGTTTCCCACCATACAGCAGTTCCGGTTCCAGGAACAGGCATGCCCACTAGCTTACCAATGCCAAGTGCTTTGTAGGTAAATGGAAACATGTGCGCATCTGAGTAATTGCTCTCACTCATCAATACACAAGAAGGCTTTTGCCATTTAGCTAATGGTTCACCTCCCATGTTTTTCTGGCCTCGAGGCTCGAAACTCATGTAGCGCTTGCCATCTAGGAAGGTCGCCAAGTCATCGTGCAGCCATCCGCCACCATTGAATCGTGTATCCACGATAAGTGCCTTTTTCTTATTATGCTTCCCAAGTACTTTCTCATAGACTTCTCGGAAACTTGCACTATTCATTCCTCTTACATGTACATATCCAACCGTTCCGTTAGAAAGTCTGTCCACTTCAGCTTCGCGTGATTCTATCCATCTTTCGTAAATGAGATTGTTTTGCGCTCCCAAGCTTATTGGTTTGATCACTTCATCCCATCTACTTCCGTTAGTTGGGTCATAGAAAGACACCAATAGCTTTTCACCTATTTTTCTATTTAATAACGAATGTTCGTTTGTGTTGGAGGTAATGGTTGTTCCATTGATTTTCTCAATGATTACCCCGACTTTGATCTTTTTGGTTTTGGTAACTAATGGACTTTTCCCAATCACTTCGGAAATTTTAAGACCAGTACCCGTATATGACCTATCATAGAAAGCACCAAAAGCACCAGTACGGTCGCCATTTGAGTTTCTTGGACGATAGCCAGAGCCTGTATGAGAGGCATTGACCTCTCCAAGCATTTCGCTCATCATTTCGGCAAAGTCATAGCCATTGTTGATGTGGGGTAGGAATTTGGCGTATGCACCTTTATACATATCCCAATCTACTCCATGTAGATCTTCCAAATAGAATTTCTTTTTGAATTGACGCCAAGCATGATCGAACATATAGGCTCTTTGCGCATCTTTGTTAAGATTCATCTCACTTGAAAACGAGATGCCTTTATTTTTACCATCAGTACCTATTTTATTGAGTTTGCCTCTGTTGAGATAAAAGATACTTTCTTCATCCTTGTCAAACTCAAGACTTGAACCAGAGCTTCCCAATTTGGAAAGAATCTTGGTCTCTCTGTCTTTGAATTTGGTTGACCACAAGTCATATCCTTTATCATAGCGGGAGATGTAGTACATGTTCTCGCCATCATTGTCTACTAGGAAATCGGCCAAAAAAGTAGAGTTAATCGTCAAGCGAATTTTTCTATCGTCAAGTCCTTCTTTTTCTATTTTCAGCAACTTGGCATCTTCTTTCTTCTTCTCATCATCATCTCCTTTTTTCTTTTTCTTCTTTTTGTCATCGGCATCATCTGATTCTTCCTCCTTATTGTCTTCTTGCTCTTCTTTCCACAATTCATAATCGCTTTTAGAAAGCGTAAATTTATTGTAAGCATTGAGCGTTAAGAAAATGGCATAAACATCACTTTGTGAACCCCAACTTCCGTGTGATCGGAAACCTTGCTTATCACTCGCCCAATAGACCATTTCACCGTCCATAGCGAACTTTGCACCATAATTGCCATAGCCGCTATTAGTCAGGTTGATGAGCTCCTTAGTATTTACTTGTAGTAGACCGACATCAGTATTCCATCTATCATTATCGAAAAATTGCACGAGTAGGTATTTACTATCAGGCGACCAGTTGAAATCCTGATCTCCATCAGAGTATGAGTAATTGAGTGAGCCATCGAGAACCGTTCGAGATTGTTTTGAGGCAATATTGAAAACCTTGACAGTCGTTCTTTCTTCTAGGTAGGCGATCTCTTTGCCATCCGGTGAGAATTTTGGCTGAAACTCTTCTGCTGCAGTAGCTATAAGAGCTGCTTCGGTGATAATAGTGGCATTGTAGAAATATTTATCTTCTTCTCTACCTAAGGTCGCTTGATAGATGTTCCAACTTCCATTTCTCTCTCCAGAATAAATCAATTTATCTCCATCTGGACTAAAGTGAACATTACGCTCTTGCTCAGACGTATTAGTGATTCTCTTGGTTGCACCGAATTCGATTGAAGTCACATATACTTCACCATGAGCAATGAAGGCAATTTCTTTTCCATTAGAAGAGGCGCTAAAATATCGTGCCTCTGAGGTAATTCTTTTGATCACCGATTCATTGTATTGGTCATCAGTATTTATCTGGATATCTACTTTTGTAGATTGACCGCCATCGGTCATGGTATAGATTTCTCCATCATAGCCAAAGCATAAGGTACCAGTTGATGTTATGGATAGGAAACGAACAGGGTGCGTATCATATTTGGTAACCTGAGTTGGCGTACCTCCATTTAAATCAGATTTCCAAATATTGAAGGACCCACTTTTTTCACTTAGATAGTAAAATTCCGAATCATTTTTCCAAACTGGGTTTCGATCTTCTCCATCCCATGTGATTACGGGGCTAAATTGTTTTGAAGCCATGTCATAAGTCATGATGTCTCGGGTCACCGATGAAGTGTGATGTTTTCTCCATTCGTTCTCATATCCTTTTCGGTTATGAAAGATGAGTTTGGTGCCGTCCGGGCTATATTGTGCCATTTGAGCAGGCGTGCTTAGTAGTTGACGTTCTTTCCCACCATCGATGCTTACTTGATATACTTCTGGAAGTGCACCTGATGGAAAAACGACTGCTTTTTGCTCATCCATTCTAGAGGAGTAATAAATAACACTTTTTCCATCTGGGGTAAAGTCTGTAGGATGATCACCAGCCGAGTGATAAGTCAATCTTTTTGCTTCACCTCCGTTGGATGAAATAAGATAAACATCAAAGTTGCTATAGCGATCGGATGCAAAAGCGAGAGACTTGCCATCATTACTCCATATTGGTTCTGTATCGTGCGCTTGGTGATTGGTGAGTTGTAAGGCTTTTCCACCTTGAGCATTTACTTTGTAGAGGTCTCCTTTGTAAGAGAAGGCAATTTCAGAACCATCAGGCGAAATCGCAGAGTATCGCATCCATAGGGGAGTATCTTGACCGCAAAGAGCAAGCGGTAATACCATCAATAATGTAAAGAGTAGTTTCATGAGTTTTTGATTAATGATTGTTATGCACAATATACACTTTTTAAATATTTTTATAAATCAATTTTAGGCATGACATTCGTCATATTTTAGAAAATAGTCATAAGCGATATTTGGTGAAAATAATAGGACTATGAATATTGCACCCGCCCTGATTAAAAAATACAACATTCCTGTACCTCGATATACAAGTTATCCTACAGTTCCATTTTGGGATCCGGTGAAGCCTTCGAGTAAGCAGTGGTTCGATATTGTAAAACATACTTTCGATCAAACAAATGAAGAACAAGGCATCAGTGTATATATTCACCTGCCATTCTGTGAAAGCTTGTGTACTTACTGCGGTTGTAATACCAGGATTACGAAAAACCATAAAGTAGAGGAAGACTATATAGAGGTGCTTTTAACAGAATGGAAGCAATACTTATCTGTGTTTGGCACAAGGCCAATTATCAGAGAACTCCATCTTGGTGGTGGTACACCAACTTTCTTTAGTCCTGAAAACCTCAAGAGTTTAATTGAACAATTGCTACAGGAATGTGAGATTCATCCTTCTCATGAATTTGGATTTGAAGGACATCCAAATAATACGACAAAGGAACATTTGCAAGTGCTGTATGATGTGGGATTTAGAAGGGTAAGCTATGGGATCCAAGATTTGGATCTCAAAGTGCAGCAGACAATCAATAGAATCCAGCCATTTGAGCATGTGCAACGAGCAACGCTAGATGCTCGGGAAGTGGGTTATGAGTCTGTCAATTTTGACCTGATCTATGGACTACCTTATCAAAATAATACGACAATAGCAGATACGATTCAGCAGATTACGAAGTTGAGCCCTGACCGCATCGCATACTATAGTTATGCACACGTGCCATGGGTAAAGCCAGGTCAGCGAAGCTATTCGAGTAAGGACCTTCCTGCCAATGAAGAAAAGCAACAACTATATGCATTGGGAAAATCTCTTTTGACCAATCTAGGATATGTAGATGTTGGCATGGATCACTTCGCCTTGAAAACGGATGAACTGTATAAGGCCATGCGCCAAGGCACTTTACATAGAAATTTTATGGGTTACACGGTCTCGAATACAAGTTTGCTGATTGGTCTCGGTACCTCCGCCATAAGTGATGCGAAGTACGCGTATCTTCAAAATCAAAAAAAGGTAGAAGATTACAAGTCTGATATAGCTACTGGCAATTTATCGATACTAAAAGGACACCTACTTACAGAAGAGGATCTAATGATTCGGGGTATTATTAAAGAATTGACCTGTAAAGGAGTGGTGGACTTTACTGATGCAATGCAGCATCCACAGTGGAGTCAAATTAAAGATCGCTTGCAGAAAATGGAAGCTGATGGGCTATTGACTATGTTGAAGTCTCAGGTACGAGTTTCTTCAATTGGTAAGAATTTGATCCGAAATATTGCCAACACATTTGATCTCAAATATCACCAGCCTTCAGCTGAAAATAAAAATACATTTAGTCAAGCTATTTAAAACATGACTTTTATCATGTTTTAACCCGATAGATGTCACCCTTTTTCAATGCTTGATATATTTATTTTGCCCAATAGAAAACCACAACAAACCTAATCATTAACTACGCTTTTATGGAACTGGAAAAATTTAGTTATGACAACAAAATAGTCAAATACTTCTCGATCGCAACCGTGATTTTTGGTCTGGTGGGTATGCTGGTAGGCCTCACTGCGGCCATCCAACTATTCTACCCAATCTTTAATTTCGATTTACCATACACCACATTTGGTAGGATCAGGCCCCTTCATACTAATGCAATCATCTTTGCCTTTGTCGGTAATGCGATGTTTGCAGGAGTCTATTACTCCATGCAACGACTGCTGAAAACTAGAATGTTTAGTGATATGCTTTCTTGGATTCACTTTTGGGGTTGGCAACTGATCATCTTAGCTGCTGCAATCACCTTACCACTCGGATATACTACTAGCAAGGAATATGCTGAACTTGAATGGCCGATAGATATTGCTATCACTATCATTTGGGTAATTTTTGGGGTCAATATGATTGGTACCATTATTAAGCGTAGAGAGCGTCATATGTATGTAGCGATATGGTTTTACATTGCCACGTTCGTGACTGTGGCAGTTCTTCATTTGGTCAATTCATATGAGATACCCGTAACATTGTTCAAAAGTTACTCTGGATATGCCGGTGTACAAGATGCCTTAGTACAATGGTGGTATGGTCATAATGCGGTTGCCTTCTTCTTGACGACTCCATTCTTAGGACTCATGTATTACTTCTTACCTAAGGCAGCCAATCGACCAGTGTATTCCTATAGACTTTCTATTATTCACTTTTGGTCATTGATATTCATTTATATCTGGGCTGGACCACATCACTTATTATATACGTCACTTCCTGACTGGGCGCAGTCATTGGGTGTAGCGTTTTCTATTATGTTGATCGCTCCATCTTGGGGAGGAATGCTCAACGGGTTATTGACATTAAGAGGAGCTTGGGACCGTGTTAGAGAAGATCCAGTTTTGAAATTTATGGTCGTGGCGGTTACTGCCTATGGTATGGCCACACTAGAAGGCCCCTTACTTTCTTTGAAAAACGTTAATGCCATTGCCCACTTTACAGATTGGATTGTTGCGCATGTCCATGTTGGTGGACTAGGTTGGAATGGATTTCTCATCTTTGGAATGCTCTATTGGATGATACCACGAATGTGGGGAACGAAGTTGTTCTCTACCAAATTAGCCAACACGCACTTTTGGATAGGAACTCTTGGAATCATCTTCTACGCACTTCCACTTTATGTAGCTGGTATAGTACAGAGTTTGATGTGGAAAGAGTTCAATGCTGAGGGATTTTTAGAATACAAAAATTTCTTAGAAACGGTTGTGGCGATCTTACCTATGTATATGCTGCGAGCTGTTGGTGGTGCGCTATACTTGACGGGTGCCATCATAATGGCTTACAATTTGATCAAAACTGCTAAGCAGGGGATCTTTGTAACCAATGAGGAAGCTGAAGCGCCTGCACTAGAGAAGAAAGTGAAAATCACTGGTGGACACTGGCACAGTGTTTTGGAGAGAAAACCAATATTATTCACCGTGCTATCATTAGTAGCCATATTGATTGGAGGGATTTTTGAATTAGTGCCGGCATTTTTAATAAAATCTAATGTGCCGACCATAGCAGCGGTGACTCCATATACACCACTAGAACTTCATGGTAGAGATATTTATATCAGAGAAGGTTGTGTGAACTGTCATACGCAGATGGTCAGACCATTCAGATCAGAAACAGAGCGTTATGGTGAGTACTCAAAAGCTGGTGAATTTGTATATGATCACCCATTCTTGTGGGGATCGAAACGTACAGGACCAGATCTTCACAGAATAGGTAGTAAGTATCCTGACTCATGGCATTATTACCATATGTTGGATCCGGATCAAGTATCATCTGGCTCTATTATGCCTCCATATCCATGGCTATATGAGGATATGATAGATAAAGATCTTACCGCAGGGAAAATCAACGCACTAAGAACTATAGGAGTCCCATATCAACCTAGATATGAAGAGATCGCCAATGAAGATTTGGACAGGCAGGCAACTAAAATCGCCAATAACCTGAAGGAACAAGATGGAATCGAAATAGCTAAAGAAGCTGAAATTATAGCTTTGATAGCCTACTTGCAGCGATTGGGAACAGATATTAAAGGCAATAAAGAATAAGGCTATGTTTAAACACTATTTCGAACAAATACATAATGTGGCAATCTGGCCAATCATTTCCTTATCGATATTCTTCATCTTCTTTATATGTCTGCTGTTATGGGTATTCAAAGTTGACAAGTCATATATCTCTGAAATGGAGAATTTGCCAATAGATGAAATTGATCATAATAACAACTCAAACTAGTACTGATCATGAAGATATTTAATAGTTATAATTTAAAAATTGGCTTGTTGATATTGTTGATATTCACGCTATCAACATCGTTTGCACAAACTGAATCAGGTGCTTCATCAATTCCTTTTGAAATGATTGTGGTTCTTGGCTTTGCATTTTTGGTGGTAGTCATCGTTTTGATGGTCGCAATGATGATGCTCAAAGTGCTCAATACGATCGTAAAAGATCAGGCCGTTAAGAAAGCTGAAGATGAAGGAGTAGTTTTTGTTGAGGAAGCTGGAATGTGGGAAAAGCTTGATAAAAAATTCCTAACACAAGCTGTTCCAATCGAGGATGAACGGAGTATAATTCTGGATCACGATTATGATGGAATCAAAGAGTTAGATAATCACTTGCCACCCTGGTGGAAGTACTTGTTTTATTTGACAGTAGTATTTGCTGTGGCTTATTTGTTAATATATCATGTGTTTGAAAGTATGCCCTTACAAACCCAAGAATATAACAATGAATTGGCACTTGCTGAAGCACAAAAGGCTTCATTAGTTGCTGAAGGCGGTGGGCCAAGTATTGATGAAAACAATGTAGTTTATAGTTCCGATGAGGCAATATTAGCAAGTGGAGCTAAAATATATTTAATGAACTGTGCTCCATGTCATAAAGACAATGGTGAAGGAGGGATAGGTCCTAATCTTACCGATGAATATTGGGTCAACAATGGCGGTAGTATTAGCAACATCTTCTCAGCAGTCAAGTATGGATTTCCAAGTAGAGGGATGATTTCTTGGGAGCCTCTACTGTCTCCTCAAAAAATGCGCGTGGGGGCCTCTTATGTGAAGTCTATCAACGGCTCTAATCCTGCAAAGGCTAAAGCTGCTCAGGGAGAGTTGTATGGGGAGGAAGAAGATGCGACAGCAGCTGATGATTCTACGTTGGCAGCTGATTCTACAGTTGTTAGTGAATAGTCATATAGTGAGACTTCAAACTTAAATATCAATGTCAGATATAATAGACCTGTATGAATATGATGAAGAGCATCGTGACACGATAGCGACTGTTGATGAGAATGGTAAAAGAATATGGGTCTATCCAAAAAAGCCAAAAGGAAGATTCAATAATCTTAGAATAGCCTTTTCCCTTACTTTATTAGGGCTTCTCTTTTCTGGACCGTTTATCACAATCCGAGGTCAGCCGCTATTACTTTTTAATTTTTTCGAAAGAAAGTTTGTCATTTTTGGACAAGTTTTTTGGCCCCAGGATTTTTTCATTTTAGCCTTGATATTGGTCACATTCTTTGTCTTTATCATTCTTTTTACGGTGGTATTTGGAAGACTGTGGTGTGGATGGGCCTGTCCTCAGACGTTATTTCTAGAGATGGTATTTAGAAAGATCGAATACTGGATAGAAGGAGATGCGGGGCAGCAAAGAAAACTGGATAAAGCACCTTGGACTACTGATAAAGTTTTAAAAAAAGGAAGCAAACATTTGATATATGTGGTGGTCTCTATTCTGATCGCACATACGGTCATGGCCTATTTGATAGGGATCGAAGAGGTCAAGACCATTGTCACGCAATCACCTTCATTGCATTTGTCTGGCTTTCTTGGACTGACTGTATTCACGGGGATATTTTATTGGGTTTTTGCTTTCTTTAGAGAGCAGGCGTGCGTAGTAGTTTGTCCCTATGGTAGATTACAAGGTGTGCTATTGGTGAAAGATTCTATAGTCGTAGCATACGACTGGTTACGAGGGGAACCTCGAGGGAAGCTTAAAAAGAATATAATTGAAGAGCCTAAGGGTGACTGTATAGATTGTAAACTTTGTGTACATGTTTGTCCGACAGGGATAGATATAAGGAACGGAACTCAACTTGAGTGTATTAATTGCACCGCATGTATTGATGCTTGTGACGAAGTGATGGTCAAGATCAATAAACCTAAAGGTTTGATCAGATATGCCTCTTATAATGGTATTAAAAATGGTGTTTCTAAAATCTTCAATGCAAGAGTTATTGGATATTCAATAGTCTTGGTTGGTTTGATCACCTTGTTGTCAGCGTTCATTTTGACCCGTGATGATGTGTCTATAACTGTCCTAAAAGTTCCCGGACAATTGTATCAAAAAACTGATGACAATCAGATAAGTAACTTGTACAATATTCAGTTCTTGAATAAGACTTTTGAAGATCAGGTGATCACTCTGGACATTGAAGGAGATATGTCTGCCACCATCGAGCAAGTCGGTAATACAACAATCGTAGTTCCTTCTAATGAAATCTATAAGGGAGTGTTTTTTATAAAAATCCCAAAGGAAAAAATTACGAGCGTGAAGTCAGTGCTTTATATTAATGTGCGCAGTGGGGGAGAGCTTCTTAGTACTGAAAAGACTAAGTTTTTAGGCCCTATAAACTATAAAAAGTAACATCTATGAATTGGGGAAAAGGGATCTTCGTTACGTTTATCATATTTACAGGAATACTTGTGACCATGGTTGTGATATCAATGAAGCAAGAAGTAGGACTTGTTGCGCCAGATTATTATAAGCAAGAGATTGCCTATCAAAAGCAAATTGATCGCATCAATAATTATAATTCACTTACAGAAAAACCTATGGTGAGTGTTGATAGAAGTAGCAACGATCTTGTTCTGAAGTTTTCCGAGTCTGGTATGAAATCCGTAAAAAGCGGAGAGGTACACTTGTTCAGACCTTCTCATACTGGAGCTGATCAAAAGCATTTGCTAAAACTAAATGATAATGGAGAACAAAGAATAAACATATCCCAATTACTCAGAGGGCGATGGAAGGTGAATCTCTCTTGGCAAGGAAATACGAAAGAGTATTACGATGAGTTAAGTATCAATTTATAAAAATGTATATCTCAGCCATATTGATTGGATTGATAGGAAGCCTTCATTGCGTGGCAATGTGTAGCTCCATCACTTTACTGATAGGAGGGCAGGCGCGATCAAAGGATTATGTGATCCAGCGAGCACTTTATAACACAGGCAGGTTGATAGGTTATGCTAATTTGGGTGTGTTGGCAGGATTATTTGGTCGAGTGGCTTGGTTTTTCGGTATCCAGCAGTGGTTTACCATTGGATTTGGGGTGGTCTTACTCATAGCTTTGATTTTGTATGGTAGTAAGTCAATCCATAATCCAACTTGGAAGCCATTAATAAAAATGACCACATTACTCAAGCGCAGTTTTTCTAAAGTGTATCAATGGGAGAGTCCTGTAAAGGGGCTTTTTATTGGTTTGTTGAATGGTTTTTTGCCTTGTGGATTAGTCTATATGGCACTTATAGGCGCTATGAGTATGACCTCATTTACCAGTAGTATTATCTATATGGTTGCCTTTGGATTGGGCACTTGGCCGATGATGCTGGCAGTCTCCTTTTTTGGTGGCTGGGTTAAGTCCAAAATGAATCTAAAGACGCTGAAAATTGTTCCTTATGTGATTGCCTTGTTGTTTATTTTAAGAGGACTAGATTTGGGAATACCCTATTTGAGTCCAAGGATCAATTCATCAAATGATCAAACAATTTCAACTTGCATTGCAAATCCAGAGTAATTAAGAATATTTTAATAATGGAAATAATTTCATAAATTATCATCGATTCAAACTAAAAGACATACCACAGATGAAAAAGATACTAGTCCCAACAGATTTTTCTAAGATAGCCAATAACGCTCTTGATGAGGCAGCTAATATTGCCAAGAAAACGAATGCTGAATTAATACTACTACATGTGATAGAAGAAGGTTCTTCTTCTGGAAGCATTAATGTTACAGCCGATTTTTCATCAGATGATCCTCAAGAACAGATTTTCATGTTGAAATTGATTGGAAAATCCCGCGATCAATTACATGCACTGAGAGATGCTTATGCAGGGATTACTATTACTACTGAACTTAGAATGGGTAACCCTTTTCATGGGATCACAGACATTGTCAACGATCATAATGTAGACCTAATAGTTATGGGGACTACTGGTAGTTCTGGAATGGATGAACTATTGATTGGGTCTAACGCTGAAAAGATTGTCAGGCATGCCAAATGTCCTGTATTGACTATTAATGAAAAGGCTGACACTACCTCTTATGATAATATTGTATTAGCTACAAATATGAGTGACAATGAAGCTGTTCTCGTCAATATTGTGAAATCAATCCAAAGTGAATATAATTCTAAGATTCATTTATTATGGGTGAATACACCGAACACTTTTGAGAGAGACAAAAACACAAAAGCAAGAATGGAGCAGTTCGCAACACTGCATGGACTGACGAATTACAATTTGAATATTTATAATGACGTAACCGAGGAGGAGGGGATTGTCTGTTTTGCTGAAGAAATGAAGGCTGATATGATTTCTATGGTCACTCATCGAAGAACAGGAATTGCCCATTTGATAGCTGGCAGTATTGCTGAGGATGTAGTCAATCACTCAAAAAGACCTGTATTGACAGCTGGTGTTAAATAGCTCCTTATAATCTAATCACTTTGGAAGCCTTGATATTTTTATCAAGGCTTTTGTTTCGTTATAAAGAAATCATATTATAACTTACTGTAAGTAAGTAGTAGATTCAAGTTGAAGGAAATGGCTAAAAACAGAATAGATATTAAATGTAATGATTGTTCTTCTTTGGGACATTCTATGTTCTGTAATCTTCACAGCAAGGCACTCGATCAACTTGACGAAAACAAGTCTTGCGTGATGTATAAGAAGGGGCAGACCTTATTCTATGAAGGGACTAGGCCTTTGGGACTCTACTGTGTGAAGACAGGAAAATTAAAAGTTTTCAAAGTCGGCTCACAAGGCAAAGAACAAATAATGAGGTTGTCCAATCCTGGTGACTTTTTGGGATATCGAGCACTGCTTGGAGAGGAATATTATGCGGCATCCGCTGAAGTATTAGAAGATGCTTCTGTGTGTTTTATCCCTAAAGATGATTTTTTGAGTGTACTTCAGAACAACACAGAGTTCTATAGAACGGTAGTGAAATCACTTGCAAGAGAGCTTGGTGTGATTGAAAGTAAAATGACGGACTTATCTCAAAAATCAGTGAGAGAGCGACTAGCTGGATACTTATTGATGCTCAAAGAAACTTACGGTATGGAAGGAGAAGGAAGCTCATTGATCGACCTATCCATATCCAGAGAAGACTTGGCCAATATGGTAGGAACCGCTACTGAGACTGTGATACGTCTATTGTCTGAATTCAAAAAGGATGGCTTGATCACCTTTGAAGGAAAGAAAATTCAAGTTATAGACTTAAAAGGTCTTGCGAAAACAGCTGATTTCTTCGGCTGATTAAATCTCGGGAATAGAAAGTACCGCCACCTTCCCAGAATTCACTAAATACTCTGTAGTACTTCCTGTGTGATTCTGAAATTTCGCATTGGATCCTTTTTGACCCATTACTACTAGATTTGCTTTGAAGATTTTGTTAAATCGGAGTATCTCATCTTTTTCCTCACCTCGTCCAATGGCAAATTCGTAATCAATTCCGTCACTTTGCAAATATTTTAAAGCCAGTGTATCAAAGCGCTCTTGAATTTCAGTTACCGATAATTCATCATTGACATGGAGGATGGCAATCCTTACTTTCATTTTTTTTGCCAAACGAACTGCGTATTGTAATGCTTCAATTGAGTTGGTTGAAAAGTCTATTGGGCAGAGTATGGCTTTCAAATTTTTCATTAAGATTATTTGGATAAAAATACTTCAATTTGAAGAGCACATAAATGAGGGTAGTCAAATGGAAATATGACTTTTGTCATGCTTTTTTGATCAATTGATAATTAGTTTTGAGTCGAATAAAAAATGCCTACCGACATAACCATATCAAATCAATGTTATCACTGTGGAGATGAATGTCTGGACGATGTTCAGGCGGTAGATGAGAAAAAATTCTGTTGCTTAGGGTGCAAAACGGTATTTGAGATTCTTGAGGAGAATGGTCTATCGGATTATTATGACCTCGAGAATATGCCTGGTATTACGCTGAAGAAACAGACTGATACAGGACAATTTGATTATTTGAACAGTGTTGCCATTCAAAAGCAGCTGCACAGTTTTCAGTCTGATACTAAAAAAATCATCAGCTTCCATATTCCCGTCATACATTGTAGTTCTTGTATTTGGTTGTTGGAGAATTTAAATAAACTTCTTGAAGGAGTTTATCATACTCGAGTTCATTTTACGAAGAAGGAACTTACCATCACCTATCAGCCTGAGGAGATCAATTTAGTTGACCTTGTGAAATATTTAGATCGGTTGGGCTATACTCCGCTGATTACATTGGCCGATCGCTCCAATGATCAATTGAAGAAAGTTGACTATCTCCAATATTCAAAAATTGGGATTGCAGGGTTTTGCTTTGGCAATATTATGTTTTTGGCATTTCCCGAGTATTTCGGGTTTGAAGGAGTGGATACTAAGCTGCAGACCTTCTTTGGTTATCTGAGTATGTTCTTGTCATTACCAGTATTGTATGCGGCTAGTGATTATCTGAAGTCAGCATATAGTGGTATTAAGAACAAACATTTCAATATAGATATTCCCATTTCTCTCGGTATTCTGACACTCTTTTTTAGAAGTGTATATGAGGTTATATCTGGTGTAGATGTGGGATATTTTGATTCATTGGCTGGTTTGATATTCTTCTTATTGATAGGCCGGTGGTTCCAAAGCAAGACGTATCAAGAATTATCCTTCGATCGAGATTATAAATCCTATTTCCCACTGGCTGTTGACAAGATGGAGGGGCTGGCCATAGTACCGATTCAGGTAAGTCTTCTACAGAAAGGAGATGAGATTATTATCAAGAATAATGAATTGATACCTGCAGATAGCATCTTACTTAGTAAGTACGCGAACATCGATTATAGTTTTGTAACGGGTGAATCTTTGCCTGATCAAAAAAACGAATCTGATTACATATATGCCGGTGGCCGACAGAAAGGTACGAGTATAAGGCTACGAGTGGAGAAACCTATTTCACAAAGTTATCTCACTCAATTATGGAACAAGGAGGTATTCCAAAAGCAAAACAGAGGTTATCAGACATTTATAGATAGTATCAGTAAGTATTTTACGATAGTAATTATAGCGATAGCATTGATCTCATTGACAATTTGGTATTGGATCGATCCTAGTATGATGTTTATTGTTTTTACATCTGTACTGATTGTTGCTTGTCCGTGTGCTTTGGCATTATCTGCTCCATTTACTTTAGGCAATACACTCAGAGCCATGGGTAAGGCTGGATTATACTTGAAAAATTCTCAAGTTATCGAAGTGATGAGCCAGCTTACGCAAGTAGTTCTCGATAAAACAGGTACAATTACTCATGGTGATAAGTCAAACATGACTTATCAAGGGTTAGACTTATCCAGTCAGGAATTAGAGATCATCAAATCAATGGTGATTCATTCAACTCATCCACTGAGTAAGTTGATAGCTGACCATCTAGCTGCCATAAATGAAGTGGTACTCTCGGACTTCATAGAATTGACAGGTCAGGGACTTCAGGCTAGATATGGAGAATTTAACTACAAGGTTGGATCTAAAAGTTTTGTGAGGCATGATAATGAGGAGGGCCTTTCTGGCACAAGAGTTTATATCACCAAAGATGATGAGCTGTTAGGGAGTTATCACATAATCAATAGCTATCGCAGTGGGCTAAAGGAGATTACATCTTCGCTACAAGCTAAGATGAAGCTCACCATATTGTCAGGTGATAATAATTCTGAAGAAGCCATTCTTAGAGAGGATTTTGGAATTACAGAAGTAGCCTTTGATAAAAAGCCAGAGGAGAAATTGGAATATCTCAAATCACTCAATGAGCATGGTGCCGTAACCATGATGCTTGGTGATGGTCTCAATGATGCTGGAGCCTTGCAACAAAGTGATGTGGGAATTGTTGTGGCAGATAATATCAATAATTTCACACCGGCATCAGATGGGATTTTGGATGCGAAGTCCTTCGACAAACTACCGGCATTCATTGCGTTAAGTAAATCAAGTCAACGCATAATATATGCTAGTTTCGGACTGTCCTTCTTGTATAATATGGTGGGTTTGAGCTTTGCAATAAGTGGGAATCTCACCCCAGTATTTGCTGCTATATTGATGCCTTTGAGCAGTATATCTGTAGTGCTTTTCACTACTTTGATGGTCAATTGGTCAGTAAGAAAATTAAAACTAGCCCGATGAACATCATTGTCGTATTAATATTAATAAGCTTTGTAGTTGCCCTCACTTTTCTAGGAGCTTTTTTCTGGGCCGTAAAGTCAGGTCAATTTGAGGACACCGATTCTCCAGCGGTAAGAATGTTGATCGATGATAAGAAACCAACCAGCAGCCAGAAGAAATAAGTGCTACTTGGTCCGCACAGAGTTGACTAAGTAGCAAGCAGCATGTTGTGACTGCTTGTTATCTGAATCTCAATTAGTTCAGACAGTTTTCTTTTTTAAAATTTCAAATACCAGTTAAAATTATCTTTTTGAATCTGTTTTTTTTCTGCTCTCAAGTAATCTAGATAGGTCTGACTTACTGGTGAGAGTTTTTTTCCTTTGAGCCAAATTAAGCGCCATTCTGTTGTTATTGGCAGACCTTTAGCTTCTAGAATGAACATTTTTTTATGTTCTAGCTCATTTTGAGTACCAATCAATGGCATGATAGAATAACCCAATCCAGCGATCACTGCCTGCTTTACGGCTTCATTTGAGGTGAGTTCCATCTGCTTGCGTTGTTTACCTTTATCTTTGTCAAAATACTTCTCCATGGCCATTCTTGTGGCAGAACCTTCCTCTCTATAGATCAATGGTTTTTTTTCATCTCTTACGGCTTCATTACCTAATAAATACAGCTTGTTCTCAATCAATAATTCTTCCACAATATTAAGATTATCGGGAACCGTAGATACCAGTGCAAAATCAATTTCATTATTTAAAAGACTCTGCATCACCTTACTTTTATTGGTAACGTCAAGCACTAAATCTATTCCGGTATACTGTGCTAGAAATCCAGATAAAAAGTAAGGAATCACGTACTTACCGGTGGATGCAGCAGAAATGCTGAGCTTGCCTGTCATCATTCCTTGATAGGCTTGTGTTTTATAATTGAGATTATCTAATTCTCCGACAACCCGCTCGGCTATTTCAGCGATCTCCTTCCCAAAGTCGGTTATATAAAGTTGACGACCGATCACTTCTGTCAATGGAATTTCAAACTGGTCTTGAAGGTTTCTTAGCTGTATTGAGACGGCAGGCTGAGTCATGAAAAGTTCTTCTGATGCCCTCGTTACACTTTTTTTTTCGACTACCTTAAGGAATATGCGCAACTGATGAATGGTATAGTTCATAAAATATGTTTATGTGTTTGATAACAAATATAAATAAAAAATTATGAATAAGTTTTCTAAAATTTGCATCACAAACAAAATAATTATGATGGCCGAAACAGAGACACAAGAATACTCATTAGAAGATAAGGGACAATATGATTTCATAAAAGGTGAATTTTCACCACAGGACACCCGAGAGATTATCGAACATATATCTAAAATGATCAACTTCCATAAGTTGAAGTCTTGGAGCCATGATATAAAATTTGGAGTTGCTGATCAACGTTCTTTGGATCGCATTGAAGAATTAAAAGCATGCGAACAATCTATAAGGGAGCATATTCAACTGGCGAAGGAATTGGGCAAAACGATTCGCATACAGTCTCAAATTAATATAGAGCTTATTTAGGATATATTTATTTAGATAAATTAAGAAAGTGATGAGTCAACAATTTATGGCCTTAATTGCCCTAGTATCTCCAGCAGTTTTTATTACAACGGCAATTGCTTCATGGTATCAACCAGGGATGCGACCTGGGCTGGTCAAGAAAGTGGGCATTGCCTCAACGATCATCAGTATTATACTTGCCGCAATATGCAGCTTACTTGTCATAAATCATGGTCTTTTGGAAACGCCATTGTTAGGGATAAATGATATGGGGCTAAGCTTAAGACTAGATTCACTGAGCATGTTGATGTTCTCCATGATTGCGCTATTAAGTTTCATCGTGATGCGTTTTAGTTTCAATTACCTTGATGGCGATGCAAGACAGGGTATCTTTATCGGGCGACTTTCTGCCACCATTGCCTCGGTGCAGTTACTTGTACTTTCAGGAAACCTGGGGTTATTATTTGTGTCCTGGGTACTGACTAGTATGACACTACATCGCTTGCTTGTTTTTTATAAGGAAAGACCTGGGGCAATAGTAGCTGCTCGAAAAAAATTCATTATTGCAAGATTGGGAGATGCCTGCCTCTTGGCTGCTATCGCACTGCTCTACTTTCAATTTGGCACAGGCAATTTAGAAGGAATCTTCCAAAGCATAAAAAATGGCCTTGAGGCTGGAGTAGCCATTGATGGAATCGAGATCATAGCGATATTCATAGCGTTAGCCGCAATTTTAAAATCAGCACAATTTCCGACACATGGCTGGTTGGTAGAGGTGATGGAAACTCCTACGCCTGTATCTGCCTTGCTTCATGCTGGTTTGTTAAATGCTGGACCTTTCTTGATTGTGAGAATGGCCTATATAATGGAGGCAAGTAGCTATGCTTCAGTGGTCCTAATTGTTGTTGGCGCATTTACGGCTTTATTCGCATCAGTCATTTTCCTTACACAAACTTCTATCAAAACAGCCTTGGCTTACTCAAGTATAGCCCACATGGGGTTCAGTCTCCTTGTTTGTGGATTGGGCGTATATCCTGCTGCTATCCTGCACCTTGTGGCACACAGCTTTTATAAGGCGCACTCATTTTTATCATCAGGCAGTGTCATAGATGTGATCCGATCTGCCAAAGTTACCTCAGCAAAGAGAATAGGAAGTCCTTTTCGAATTGGGCTGGGTATATTACTAGGGTTAGGTGTTTATACTGGTTTCGCAGTCATATGGGGAATTGATCCACAAAGAGATCTGGCGCTCTTAGCCATTGGAGGAATCATTGTGATGGGGCTATCAAGGATATACGTATCAGCAATAGATTCTAATGGAAGTATAAAACTAATGCTCCGTGCTTGTGTGCTATCCATCATTGTAGCTACCGCATTTTTCACATTAGAAAGTGCAACACACTATCTGCTAGGATCAGAATCGCCTGAAGTGGCAAGTCAAAGCTTCTTAGAGATCATCCTGATGACGGTAATTCTCTTAATTTTTGGAACGGTTGTATTCATTCAAATTTTAGCTCCAGTACTTTCTGAGAAGCCTTTTTATAATACTATGGCCATTCATTTGAGAAATGGCCTATATGTAAACACCTTATTTGATAGAATGGTACGTGCGCTCTATTCACATGATAGCGATAGCGATTCTGAAGTGATTGAAAGTGTTGAAGAAATAAATCAGCAACAACCAGTCAAAATAAACAGTATAGAAGCACAAACTGCCTGAAATTATTAATAGTTACTAAACAAGTTGCTCAAATTTAAAGACGCTATAATGATCAAGAATGAAGTAGTAAAAGGTGACTCATCTCGAAACCTGTACGATAAACAGCAGGCCTTAGTAGCTGTCTTGAGAGAGGCGTGTAAAAAAATTGCTCCAGTATGGCCTTTAGAAAATTTTGTAGCGGTCAATCCTTATCTTGGACATACCCATAAGAAATTTGAAAATGTAGCGCAGGAATTTGCCACAGCAGGAGGCATTCAGATGACATTGCCTATCTCATTTTACCTTCAAAAAATTAAAGAGGGTGAGATCACTACTGAGGATATAACAGCTGCACTAAATAAAAAAAATATTAGCTCAGATGTTTTTAACAAAAATCTAGAAGAAAAACCAGGCAAAGGCGAAGAAACTAAATCTGCACCTACCATTGTCGACATAGCCACAGAAGTGACCAATAAAGACTGGGGCCGTTTCATGACTGCCAGAATTTCGGTTTGGGCAGCTTCCTACTTTGATAATGGGCAGGCTATTTGGTCAGCAGCTGATCAGGACCAATCACTTTTCTGCTCTTGGAAAGCGGAAGCGCAAGTGGATCGCACACCTGAAATCACTGGTCTGAAAGGTTTTAGAAAACTAGTAAAGAATCTACCTAATCACCCGTTAGAAGCCATACAAGTGGCCTTGGTTAAATTGGGAATCCCTGAGGAAGGAATGTCCTTGTACTTACACAGGTTACTACTCCGTGTTGGAGGTTGGTCGGCCTATGCAGCTCGCCTAGACTGGGACAACGAGTTGTATGGTGGTAAAGACGGTAAACTCATGGAATTCTTAGCAGTACTCATCTGCTGGGAAGCTTGTATCCTTGATAGTCTTGATAACTCTGGACTCAATAATAAGTGGGATAAGGCTAAGGAAATATATTCTGTGATCAGTGTACAAAAAGAACTCAATCAACAGTTGGCCCAAAAGCTTGTTCTTCAGGAGGCGTTCGACCTGGCGGCACAACGCAAGATCATAAGTAAATTTGAAAATCATAAGCCTTCAAATAGTAAATCCGAACGAGCCGATGCACAGGCTATTTTTTGTATCGATGTGCGCTCTGAGGTTTATCGAAGAAATTTAGAGTTGGTCGACCCAAAGATTGAAACACTTGGCTTTGCAGGGTTCTTTGCTTTCCCTATCAAATATAATCCGATAGGTCATGTAGGTGGTGAAGCCCAATGTCCAGTGCTATTGAAAACTGGACCAACCATTATCGAACAAATGCCTGATAAAAAAATCCATCAGGAGGTATTGGATAAGCGAATTTTTAATCGTCAAGTACAACAGGTATGGAAGTCCTTCAAATCAGGGGCCGTGACCTGCTTCAGCTTTGTAAGCCCAATGGGGCTTGCTTATTTGCCCAAGCTTTTTACTGACTCATTCGGGTTGACCAGACCAGTACCACATCCTGACAAAGTCGGTATGACCGATACATCTCTAAGTAATAAAGATATTAGTTTAGCCCCTGATACGGTCAATGGGGAAACTGTAGGCATTCCGATAGAACAGCAGATGATAATGGCAAAAAACGCCTTAAATGCGATGTCATTGGTAGAAGATTTTGGACAATTTGTACTTATCGTAGGTCATGGGTCTACTATGGTCAACAATCCACACGCTACCGGGTATGACTGCGGTGCTTGCGGTGGACATACTGGTGAAGCCAATGCGAGAGTAGCGGCATCTGTGCTTAACAATAAGGAAGTAAGAGCGAGTCTTCAAATGGAAAATATTTTCATTCCTGAAGATACCACGTTCCTCGCTTGCTTGCATGATACCACGACCGATGAGATAACCATATATAACGAGCACAGTGTTCATGCAGATAGCAAGGTAGCATTGGAAGACCTCAAAAAATCATTGGCAAAGGCTGGGCAGACGACCAGAACAGAACGTTCACTTAAACTACTAACGGATGGCGATTCTAATATTGACAAAGCGATGTTTGCAAGAAGCAAAGATTGGTCTCAAATCCGCCCTGAGTGGGGCCTTGCAGGCTGCTCTACCTTTGTAGTAGCACCTCGAAAAAGAACCAAAGGTATTGACTTAGAAGGAAAGTCTTTTCTACATTCCTATGATTGGGAAAAGGACCTAGGGTTCTCTGTACTCGAATTGATCATGACGGCTCCTATGGTGGTGACTAGCTGGATCAACTTACAGTATTATGGTTCGACAGTTGACAATAAGAACTTTGGTTCAGGTAATAAGACCCTTCACAATGTAACCGCTGGATTAGGGGTTATAGAAGGGTATTCTGGAGACCTGAGAGTAGGTCTACCTTTACAATCGATCCATGATGGAGAAAATTATCAGCATGAGCCTCTCAAACTCAATGTGATCATTGAAGCACCCATAGAAGCGATGAATGATATCCTCAAAAAACATCAGTCAGTCAAAGACTTATGTGACAATGGCTGGATTCATTTGATGGCAATGGACGAACATGGAAAAGTCTCATACGGATATCGTGGTGATTTTAGCTGGGAGAAAATAGGACAGATAGCTGCTTAATTGACAGTGCGCCATTAGGATGTAAACTAGGTTAGGATACATCTGTTTTCACAGTGCCTACTACACTAAGGGATGCTATTAGACTCCATAAAAACTACCTAATTAGTGCTAAACTGAAAATGCGTGAGTAGCAATCCGCTACTGCTCACAGGTAAGACCGTTAGGCGGTATGCAAACAAACCGAACAACAAATGAGAACACCATTTCAAAAATTCGTTAAACCTGAAAGTGTAGCAGGAATATTACTGTTTGGAGGGACAATTATCGCTCTAATGTGGGCGAATTCATCTTACCTCGAATACTATGAAAACTTATTGCAGTACAAAATTGGAATATCGTTCCAAAATTTTGAATTAAAAAAACCCTTAATTCTCTGGATAAATGATGGTCTAATGGCCATTTTCTTCTTCTTAATTGGCTTAGAGCTAAAAAGAGAATTACTTGTTGGAGAATTAGACACGTTAAAAAAAGCAGCTTTTCCGTTTGCTGCTGCATTGGGTGGTGTTTTAGTGCCAGTGGGCTTATATTTATTCTTAAATGTAAATCCTGAGACAACAAAAGGTTGGGGGATTCCGATGGCAACAGATATTGCTTTTGCATTGGCAATTCTTGGTATTTTAGGTAAGAGAGTTCCGCTAAGCCTCAAAATATTTCTAACCGCCTTTGCTATTATAGACGACATCGCGGCAGTTCTTGTAATTGCTGTATTTTATAGTGTCAGTATAAATTGGAGCTATATTTTGTATGGTGGTATTCTTATTTCATTTCTATCATTGCTGTATTACAAAAGGAAATATTCGTTTACAATTGGGATTGTTTTAGCAATTATTATTTGGTTTTTATTTTTAAAATCTGGCTTACATCCGACAATTGCAGGAGTTCTTTTGGCATTTACAATTCCGATAAAAAGAAGAATTAACCTAAAATCATGTACAACGCACCTCAGTTCTATTTCCAATAAAATTGTGAATGTATCTGATAATACTGATGAAAAACATTTGCTTACCAAAGGTGAAATGAACTGTATAGATGAGTTGGATAATCTAACTTTTGAGGTTCGCTCACCTTTACAACACCTCGAAAATAAACTTCATAGTTTGGTGGCCTATTTCGTGTTGCCAGTTTTTGCCTTTGCAAACGCTGGAGTGGTCATTAGTTTAAATTTTGATTTTGACTTTTCACTAATGTCCAATATTGCCATTAGTCTGTTTGTTGGAAAATTTGTTGGTGTTGCCTTATTCTCCTATTTGGGAATTATGACCAAAATCACTGAGTTACCTAGAGGCGTGAACTTTAAGCAAATATTAGGAATTTCAGCCATTGCAGGAGTGGGGTTTACTATGTCAATTTTCATTGACAATTTGGCTTTTTATGGTGATCCAGTAAGCATAAGTTCAGCAAAAATTGGAATTATTATAGGCTCATTAATTTCAGGAATTGTAGGATATATAATTTTAAGATTATCCAGTAAAACGAATGAGAGTTAACAAAAGTTAAACAATCCTACTAAATAGGAGGAGGGTTTGTTTGAGGAAGACTTTAGCCCTTTAATAAGGCCTGATTAGCAATTTACTTTGCGTTAAACCATGTTAGATATAGATTAATGTTTCATTAAATATGACTCTCAATTAATAATTCTGTTTACAGGAATATTGTTGTATTATAATTTCAATGTTGTTGAAATCACCTTAAATTGTCAGTAGATAATGAATGTAGACTTAGTGATCTTTGCATAACTGCTGTGGTGCATTTGAAATGAAAATATTTTAACATTATGGATAAGAACTTCCTTCTAAAGGCAAGTTAATTTGATAACAAAGGCATAGACTATCAGGAAATGGTAGCGAATTTGAATATTCTTGAAAAGACTCACACAAAGATACATGGCCTTCTTATTGCGACAAGGATAAAGAAATTGATGCTTGATTTCGGGCAAATGACTCTGAGTAATTTTATAGTACTTCTCATATTGTATTTATAGAACATTTAACTTATTCTCTTGACCATAGAATTTGATACTTTTGTTATTTTTACAGCTGTTAAATTCTCTGTTTGTGAAGCCTTTACCATTAGTAAGGTAACTACAGATTTTCCTGAAAAATGATTGAAAATAATTAGAAAGTAGTTGTATGAAAACAAGAGTGTCAATACGTTTTATTTTGCTGACTTTAATGAGTGCTGGTATATTTTCCTGTGAAAAGGAAGACATAGAGAATAATGCTGGAAACAGTAATCTGGAGCAGTTTACACCAGACCAGGCGAATTGGGAAACATTTGCCACCAAGCCATTTGAAAATGGGACCAATACCTCTCATGATCCTGATGGTGTAGGTTGGATTAGTGAAGAGCAATGGGCGAATGCCAAGTGGGATGGAACTATCTATAACCCCGCTGAAATGACACGTGATGAGTTTTACAAAGCTATTTTCCCATATCCTGATGTGGTCAGAGGTCTTCGGGAAGTTTTTTATGAACACAACCCCTTTGAGGATGTTAAGAATCCTACAAAGGCTGAAGTTGACGAGTGGCACAGAATATCAATTAACCATATCCGGGCACTTGTTGGCTATACAAGCGAAGACCGCCAAGTGAAAAAGGATCATTGCATGTTCGCAAGGGCATTGTGGGGTGATCAGCGAATGCACACCACCATGTGGGATGCGCAATACATAGGACAAGAGGGAGCAGCTCAGGGGCCTTGTCAGGATTCTTCAAACCCACACTGTGGAGCGTCTTTCGTCCCGGATACAGCTGATCAGGTGGCTTATCTGCCGTTAGATTACGATGCTTGCAGTAGCAGTCAAGGCGGAGCAGAGGGAATTTCTAGTGCGCCTAAATCAAATATTCCCTGGTCGATTAAGTGGGTTCGTACTTTTGGGCATTTTCTAGGAAGCGAAGGTTTTTGGGGTGGTCATGTTGGTCCTTGGTATCACCGTGAAAAGTTTGGTTTTAGCTTTTGGGATATTGATGTCAACAACAATAATAGTAATGCTGCCCTGCGGGCTAAATGGACGGGCAACCTTATGCCTAGTCTCTATTGATTGGTTCTAATATCAAATGGTCTTGCTCAGAGTCATCCAAAGGAGACTCTGAGTTCACACTGTGTATTATGACATTTCAATGTTGTTGAAATCACTTTATATTGTTAATGGATAAAAAGAATGTATAGTGCACTATTGCACTATACACAACTGTTGTACGCCAGTCGAAAATTATGAAATTATTTTATTTCCTTCCAATATTCGTCTTTGCCAGTTGTGCTGGACAGACTCCCAAAAGTGAAAAACTTATTGCCGTCTTGACAGATTTAAATGCAGAAGTTAGAGGAACAATAATCGAAGTAGATGCAACTGAATTTAGATTTGATTATTACGACATTCATGAAAAAGATAGTCATTATGAAACTTTGACGAATAACGGTTATCAAGGAGGCGGACCAAGTTGGGTTGGTATTATCTATGGTGCTATAAAAATGTCAGACCCAGAAATATTATCTAAGATTCGATTTGATGAAGAGTCTGATGGAGTTGCTATTTGGAGTTCGGATAAGAACAGTCTTGATAAAATTGGCAGATTAATCGCGGTTATAAAAAAAGACGAAGCTCTTCTTACCGAAGCTATAAAAGTCGCTGAGAAAAACTGGCAAATGGAATAAACACCAGCTGCCAACAAAGGTATAGAAACGCATGCCTTTACTCACGTTTATTTGAGTGAGTGCGACTCGTCCGTATCTTCTGTGTTTTGAGTTTCATGGCTATTTTGGAAGGTCTCGCCAAGGCTAGTTTTGTTGGTTGGCCTGCACGCAGGTTCCGGTATTGATAACGCAGAAAGGTTGTTGCTAAGTTCTGTGTAACTTGGTTATAGTCCTGCTCAGAGTCATCCAAAGGAGACCCTGAGATTAACAATTATCATGTGCTTTGTAGTAATCCTCAGAGTCCTCTACGAGTGATTCTGAGTAGATTTAATTCTACTTTTTTACGGCAACCACTGACATTTCCACGAGTAATTCTTGGCGAGCCATACGAGCTTCCACACAAGCGCGTGCAGGCTGATGACCTTGCTCGACCCAAGCATTCCAGACTTCATTCAATGCAGCGAAATCCTTCATATCTCTCAAATAAATTGTAACCGAAAGAATGTGTCTTTTGTCAGAACCAGCTTCGTCAAGCAATTCTTCAATTTTCTCTAGTGTTGAAGTAGTTTGTTCTTTAATACCCTGAGCACTATCCTTAGCTACTTGACCACAAAGGTAAATTGTGCCATTGCACTCAACAATTTTACTCGTACGTGGGGTTATATCTTTTCTGGTTATCAACATCTTTTTGGGTTTTAGTTAAAGGACCAAAAATATTAAATTTTTCATAATCTAGTCCTACTCAGAGTCATCCAAAGGAGACTCTGAATCTTAACCACCCTCATGCACTTTGTTTACTGACCCTCAGAGTCCACTACGAGTAACTCTGAGTGTATTTAATATTGCCTTTCTCATCCGTGCAAATCTCATTTTGCATGACCTACGTCAGTTTTTTTAAGGGGTGTAAGTCATGTTTGTCACTGAGACAGATCATCACTGCTCCATGGTATTCGCCCTACTTTTATGCAACTAAACTACCTAACTATGAGAAACTACATCAGATTATTTACAGCAATACTAATGATCAGTTTGCTATCTGCCTGCGGAGGAGGAAGTGCTTCTACTGAAGCAAGTAATACCCCACCACCGAAATCTATGGTGGCAGAAGAAGTTGATCCAATGGATAACAAAGGAATAGGACCTGTCAAATCAGTTGAGCTGGGAGAAATAGATCATGAATTAGTCGCCAAAGGATTAGAGATATTCGAAAGCATGTGTACATCATGTCATAAAGCTCAGAAGAAATTTATCGGACCAGCGCCAAAAGATATTCTGTCTAGAAGAAGCCCAGAATGGGTGATGAATATGATTCTCAATCCTGAGGTGATGATCAAAGAAGACCCCATAGCCAAGAAACTCTTGGTGGAAGCGAATGGCGCACCCATGGCGAACCAAAACCTAACCGAAGAACAAGCTAGAGCTGTATTGGAATATTTTAGAACCTTATAAACCAAAGACTATGAGAACAATCAAATTTTTATTGGCCATCGGCACACTGAGTATGCTGGCAGCCTGCGGAAGTAATCAAACCGAAAACTCAGCTGATACCTCAACTGAAGTGGCTGAAACACCAGTTGGTGGACAAGCGATGATAGATGACGATATGTCAGCTAAGAACATCGTACAAGTTGCTATAGGATCACCTGATCATACTACGCTGGTAGCTGCAATTCAAGCTGCTGACTTGGTCAATGTATTGGCCAATAATGGCCCATTCACCGTATTTGCACCTACTAATGCGGCATTCGCAGCATTACCAGAAGGTACAGTTGAAACACTAGTAAAGCCTGAAAATAAAAGCAAGTTGGTGAATATCATTCACTATCACGCTGCTCCTGGTACCTACAAGGATGCCTACTTGAAAGATGGGATGAACCTATACATGGCTAATGGATCTAACACCAAAATTGAAGTTAATGAAGCGGGTGATGTAACGGTAAACGGTGCTAATATCTTGGCGACTATTCAGGCGACAAATGGCGTAATCCATGTAGTAGACAAGGTATTACTTCCACCAGAAAAATAACTAACGAAGAAACTTAACCCTAATAAATATTATTGATATGAAAAGAATAAAATTAATAGGTTTGGGCATGATGGCCATATTGTTTACAGTCGCCTCATGCAACCAAAGTTCTAAAAAAAGTGGAGCATTGAGTAATTCAAGTGCTGCAGAGAAGGCTTATGTAGCCCCTGGAGAATATGATGAGTTCTATGCATTTATGTCAGGTGGATTCAGTGGTCAGCTAAGCGTATATGGACTTCCTTCTGGAAGGTTACTGAAAGTGATTCCAGTATTTGCGCAAGACGGAGAGAAAGGATACGGATACAATGAAGAAACAAAGCCGATGTTCAACACTTCTTGGGGTTTTGTGCCTTGGGATGATGCTCACCACCCAGAGTTGTCACAAACGGACGGGGTAACAGATGGTCGTTGGATCTTCATCAATGGGAATAATACACCTCGTATTGCAAGAATTGATTTGACCACTTTCGAGACTACGGAGATTGTAGAGATCCCTAATAGTGGTGGGAATCACAGTTCTCCATTCGCTACCGAAAATACCGAATATGTGGTTGCTGGAACACGATTTAGTGTGCCAATCCCACAGAGGGATGTACCCATCAACTCTTATAAAGAGAATTTCAAAGGTGCGTTGAGTTACATCAAGGCTGATATGCCAGGTGAAATGAAGGTTGCTTTCCAGATATTGGTACCAGGATTCGATTATGATCTTGCTCACTCAGGTAAAGGGAAATCTCACGGATGGACATTCTTCACTACTTACAATACAGAAGAAAGTCATACCCTCATGGAAGTCAATGCATCACAGAATGACAAAGATTTCATCGCGGCTGTGAACTGGAAGAAAGCGGAGGAATATATTGCAGCTGGTAAAGGTAAAGACTACCCAACTAGTTATGTGCATAACTACTATGATGAAAAGACGCACATGGCGACTTCTAATACTATAGAGACCGTGAAAGTATTGATCCCTTCAGAATGTCCTGGATTGATTTATTACTTACCAACACCTAAATCACCTCATGGGGTAGATGTAGACCCGACAGGAGAATACATCGTAGGTAACGGGAAGCTTTCTGCTGATCTTACCGTACATTCTTTCACAAAGATGCTCGCGGCTATCGAAAACAAATCTTTCGAAGATGAAATAGATGGAATTCCTGTACTGAAATTTGAGGATGTGGTTGCAGGATCTGTACAAAGTGGTGGACTAGGACCCTTGCACACTGAGTTTGATGCAGAAGGTAATGCATATACTTCTTTCTTTATCTCTTCTGAAGTGGTGAAATGGAAAGTCGGTACTTGGGAAGTACTTGATAGACAGCCTACTTTCTACTCTATAGGTCACTTGATGATCCCTGGTGGAGATACTAAAGCCCCTGATGGAAAATATCTCGTAGCACTTAATAAGATAACTAAAGATAGGTACCTACCAACTGGACCTGAGATGAATCACTCAGCACAACTATTTGATATTTCTGGTGGTAAGATGGAATTGATATTGGATTTCCCTACAATAGGAGAGCCCCACTATGCACAAGCTATCCCGGCTGATAGAATAGTCCCTAATAATAAAAAATTCTATCCGATCTCTGAGAATGAGCACCCACATGCGGTTAAGAAAGATGCAGATGTACGTGTAGAGAGAGATGGGAATGTAGTAAGGGTCTATATGACCTCTATCAGAAGTCACTTCTCACCTGACAATATCGAAGGGATCAAAGTGGGTGATGAAGTGTATTTCCACTTGACTAACCTAGAGCAAGATTGGGATGTACCACATGGGCTAAGCATGATGGGAGCTAATAATGCTGAGCTACTAGTGATGCCTGGTCAAACCGAAACCTTATTATGGAAGCCATCTAGAGAAGGGGTATATCCATTTTACTGTACAGATTTCTGTTCTGCACTGCACCAAGAGATGCAGGGATATATCAGAGTATCTGCTAAAGGTTCTGATATAGAATTAAAATGGTCATTAGGGGAGGATTGATGTGATTTTCATAAACTAAGTTTAGGTATGTTTGGTCTGCCACCACAAACGAGTGCTGGCAGACCCCTCCTTACTTTGATTTTCATCCCTCAGTATTACTAAGTAGTATTTACCCTCAATATTTTTGCTACAAAACTCATACTCATGAAATCATTATCAAAAAAATTAATGCTTGTAGCGGCTCTTCTGCCACTAACTCTGTTCTTTACGCCTCTCTGGCGTATTACACTAGAGGCACCACAATATCCCAATGGGATCACCATGTATATTTGGATCAACCAGATCACTGGAGATACACCAAGCACTTTACAAAACATCAACATTCTCAATCACTATGTGGGAATGCAGTTTATCGTTCCAGACTCTATTCCAGAGCTAAGTTTCTTCCCACATATCGTAATGGGCATGTCTCTTCTAGGACTGATATTTGCCTTAGTTGGCAACAAGAAGTTGTTCCTCACTTGGGGGATTCTATTAGTGCTAATGGGAATAGCGGGTATATACGATTTTTACCTTTGGGAATATGACTATGGTCACACACTGGACCCCAAAGCACCAATCAAAGTACCTGGTATGGCATATCAGCCTCCAGTATTCGGATCAAAAATGTTACTCAATTTTAATGCAATCTCCTATCCATATTGGGGTGGTTTGTTCTTAGGGCTTTCTATTTTCTCCAGTTTTGCGGCTTTTTTCGTTGGGAGAAAAGAGGACATAAATAAAGCATAATTCAATGAAGACTTTACTATCATTCATTGCACTTTCAGCCATTCTCATAGGTTGTGATAATATACCTCAGCCGATAGAATATGGACATATGAGTTGTGACTATTGTAAAATGACAGTCGTTGATCAGCGCTATGCTGCACAACTGGTCACTACCAAAGGCAAATCGTTTGTATTCGATGCTGCAGAATGTATGATCAACTATACCAGAGCAGAAGAGAATAAAAGGCATGAATTCAGTCAAATGTTAGTGACTGATTATTTGACACCTGCCAAACTTATAGACGCAAAAACGGCATCCTTCATAAGGTCCGAGCAGCTGCCAAGCCCAATGGGTGCTTTTATCACTGCCGTTGGAAATGGTAGTGATGCAAAAGAGTTGAAAGACAAAAATGGAGGCATGATTTATAACTGGGATGGGCTCAATAACGTGTTTGGTGAGTTACCGGCTTTCAATCACGATCATCAACATTAAGTCATTGAAAACAAATAGACTATATCGCAGGTTCTTTTGGATACTACTACTTGTAGGCACTACGGCTCAAGCTCAGACTATTGAAGTCTGCAGCAGCTGTGATGTAAAAAGTATCCAATCTGCCATCAATCAGGCAGCTCCTCACACAACTATACTAGTCAAAGGAGGTGAGTACCATGAAGGGAATATCGTCATCAATAAACCGCTAAAGCTAATAGGTGAGAATTACCCAATAGTAGATGGAGATAATGACAATGAAATTATCACCATTACAGCTGACAGTGTATTGATAGAAGGTTTTCAAATCCAAAATGTAGGCACCAGCTATATCAAAGATCAGGCAGGAATCAATGTTGTAAAAAAGGATTATGTGACCATTCGGAACAACAGACTTATCAATACCTTCTTTGGCATTTACCTTCAAAAATCACAATACACAAAAGTGATCAATAACGAAGTATTTGGAGATGCGAAAGAAGAAATGTCCTCTGGAAATGCGATACACTTATGGCATTGTCAAAACATCGAAATACGTGATAATCATGTCAAAAACCATCGGGATGGTATTTATCTGGAATTTGTGGATGATAGTCAAATTGAGAATAACTTGAGTGAAGGACAACTTCGATATGGATTACATTTTATGTTTTCTAATAACGACAATTACATCAACAATACTTTCCGTGATAATGGGGCAGGAGTAGCAGTCATGTTCTCCAGAGGTATCAAAATGCAACAGAACAATTTTCAAAGAAACTGGGGTGCATCTGCTTATGGATTGCTTCTCAAAGAAATCTACGATGGAGAGATTACCAACAATAAATTCATTGAGAATACGATTGGTATCTATGGCGAAAGTGCCACTAGAATGAACATCAATAACAATGAATTCATCCGCAATGGTTGGGCAGTCAAAATCCTTGGGAGTTGTATGGACAATATCATTACTGAGAACAACTTCATAGGTAATACATTCGATGTAGCCACCAATAGCTCTCGAAACTATAATATCTATGATGGCAACTACTGGAGTGAATATTCTGGGTACGATCTTGATAAAGATGGTGTTGGAGATGTGCCTCACCGACCAGTGAAGCTATTTTCCTATGTAGTCACTAGAGTAGATGCTTCTATTATTCTTCTTCGAAGTATGTTTATTGATATCATCAATTTCGCAGAGAAAGTGACGCCTATGTTTACACCCACTACGCTGCTAGATAATACACCAAGTATGAAACCCATATTGACACCATGATCAAAGTAAATCAACTAAAAAAGTCATTTGGTAAGAATGAAGTCCTCAAAGGAGTGGATTTAGAGATTTCTGAGCCAGGAATATTTGCTGTACTAGGCCCAAACGGTTCTGGGAAAACAACTATCATTAAGAGTATATTGGGGATGGTACTTCCAGATGGCGGGGATATTTTGATCCACAATCGATCTATTAAGGGGGAGTCAGACTATAGAAAACAGATTGACTACTTACCTCAGATCGCAAGATTTCCTGAAAATCTTAAAGTTGAGGAATTGATCAGAATGGTCAAAGACATCAGGGGACAAGAAGGTGATGAAAAGTCTCTTATCGAAATTTTCGAACTGGAGCCGTTCCTTAAAAGAAGACTAAGAAATCTATCTGGAGGAACTAGGCAAAAAGTTAATTTGGTATTGTGCTTCATGTTTGATAATGACATCATCATCCTTGATGAACCTACTGTTGGATTGGATCCAATAGCGCTGATTAGACTCAAAGAACTGATCTCTAGTGAACGTGATAAAGGAAAAACGATCATAATAACCACTCATATCATGGATGTGGTAGAGGAGCTTGCTGACACAATTGTATTTTTACTAGAAGGGAAGATATACTTCAAAGGATCGCTAAAAGATATGTATGAGATCACCAATGAGGTCAAACTCGAACGATCTATTGCCAAAATTTTACAAAAGAATAAAGAAAAACAAACCTTAGAAAACGTAGCTCTGTAATGGGAAAAATATTCAAATACAGTCTTTACGATCTGATTAGAAGTAGATGGAGTTATATCTATTTTATCTTCTTCGCGGTGAGCACTACTTCACTCTTATACTTAAGCAGTGACCTGTCGCGTGCGATAGTCAGCCTGATGAATATTGTGCTTTTACTATGTCCATTGATCGGGACAATGTTTGGCGTGATGTATTACTACAACTCTCGTGAGTTTACAGAGTTACTTTTGGCTCAACCAATTAAGCGCAATTCAATCTTCTTAGGACAATACTTGGGTTTGGCGGTATCTCTATCTATTAGCTTTGTACTTGGGATGGGTATTCCATTTCTGTTTTATGGAGCCATTGGTTCTAGCGAGTTGCTAAGCTTTCTCACTTTAATATTTGTGGGAGTTGCCCTCACGTTCATTTTTATAGGGCTAGCATACATCATCGCTTTGAAAAACGAAAACCGCATCAAAGGATTCGGAATTGCGATTGTGCTTTGGCTGTTTATGGCAGTGATTTATGATGGATTATTTTTATTATCACTATTTGCCTTTGAGGACTACCCATTGGATAAGTTTTCGTTAGGCGTCATTCTATTTAACCCGATTGACCTATGTCGTATCCTAGTGATGCTCAAACTAGATATATCTGCTTTATTGGGATATACAGGAGCTATATTCAATAAGTTTTTCGGAACTTCTTTAGGGATGATCATCGCTACAAGCTGTGCGATGGCATGGGTAGCCATTCCTGCTTTCAGTATTGCCTGGATCTCTAAAAAGAAAGATTTTTAATGGTTTTCGAATACAGATTTTGTTATAAAAACAATAGCTGCAAGCTCTCCCAGAGCAATTTTTTCTTAGCAACGTCAGCCATGATTGATGTAAGATCATCAGTAATAAGGACCTTTTTGTCAGCTAAAAAATTGATTTTGTAGTTCTTAATTCCTTGAAGGAAGGGTAATGGTTGACCTCCCAAGTTGATAATGGTTTTGCACTTGAAATTCTCAATTAACTTCTGATGTTCAGTTGAATTGTTTTGAGATAATGAGAGCAAAGCACAATCATTCATTGTCAATTTCACCGCACCCAATACTTTTTCTAAGAATGCTCTCTCCTCTGCTGAGATATTGTTTACTAGCAATAAAACACCTTTAGTATTTTGACCATTGAAAGTAAGTTCAAAAGTTGGCCGTACTACCTCTTCAACTTTGGGTGCTTCGTAAATTTGTTTTGGTTCTTCGGCTATAGGCTTAACTGGTTCTTCCTTAATTTCTTGCTCGTTAGATATTACTGCCGACTCTTGTTGGATGGGTGCCGTTTCAACAGAAACTACTTCATCTATTATGTAGATTTCTTCATCTATAAAGTGGGGGAGGAAAGCCTTTTCTTCGTCCATTTCTATTTATCTAAATTGAAAATAGACTTAAGTTCAGTCGCATCTTCTGGCTTCATACGCTTGGCTAATACCAAGCGTAATTGTCTTCTTCTTAAAGCACCTTCGTAGAGCTCTACTTCTTCAGTGGTTTCCGGTTGCAATTCAGCTACATCTATTGGTCTGCCGGATTGATCCACGGCAACAAAAGTGTAAAAGGCCTCGTTGCTACTGAATTTGGTACCATTGGGAATATCCTCAGCTTCGACCTTAATGTGGACTTCCATAGAGGAGTTGAAGGCTCTGGTTACTTTTGCTTTAAGAGTTACGACATTACCTAGTTGTATAGCTTTACCAAACGAAACATTATCAACGGATGCTGTCACCACTATTCTGTTGGAATGTTTCTGAGCCGAGATAGCAGAGACTATATCCATCCAATGTAGTAGACGACCTCCCATGAGGTTATTGAGTGTATTTGTATCATTAGGAAGCACGAGTTCAGTCATATTGACGAATGAGCCTTGTGCAGTTTTTTTCTTTTTGGGCATATTAAATAGCTGTTAGCTTTTAGTCGTTAGCAATTCTTAAGTTATATGTGGAGCTAGTAGCCAATTATCCCCAACCTTCTTTACCCAACAAAGGTACGAAACTGAAAAAATCAAACTCCTCTTTTTTAATTTTTGTTTCTGCGAGCTTGGTTATTTTGTACATTTTTTGTCGCTCATTGTTTCCAACAGGGATGATCAAGATGCCACCAATATTGAGTTGTTTGATCAGACTATTTGGGATCGTTGGGGCACCAGCAGTTACGATTATTCTATCAAAAGGTGCTTGATTTGGAATGCCTTTTGATCCGTCTCCATGGTAGAAGTTGGCATTGTAACCCATCTTTGGAAGGAATTCCTTGGTACGTTCATATAGCACTTTCTGATATTCTATGGTATGTAGTTCAGCACCAAGTTCGAGCAATACACAGGCTTGATAGCCAGATCCAGTGCCTATTTCAAGGACTTTATCTCCTGATTTTATTTCAAGTTTTTCAGATTGAAAAGCGACTGTGTAAGGCTGTGAGATAGTTTGTCCTTCTCCAATAGGGAAGGCTTTGTCTTGATAGGCATGCTCCACAAATACATTGTCGAAAAAGAAGTGTCGGGGGACTTTACCAATTGCATTAAGAACATCTAAACTCCTGATGTTTTTACCTTCTAGAAGCTTGATAAGCTTCTTTCTCATTCCACGATGTTTGTAGCTATCTTCCAAGGCTATTTTTGAGGTTGATTGCTGAATAACCCAGTAAGTTCAATATCTATTCTACTGACAACTTCAGAGAAGTCTTCCACATTAGCCACATAGTCCATTTCATTGACATCAATGATAAGTAGCTTACCTAAGTCATAGTTGCCAATCCAATCAGCGTAGTGTTCATTGAGATTTTTGAGATAATCAAGCCTAATCGCATCCTCGTAGTCTCTGCCTCTTTTTTGTATTTGCTTTACTAATTTGGGGATATCAGCTTTAAGATAAACTACCAAGTCAGGTGCTTCTACATGATGAATCATCGAGTGAAACAAACTCAAATAACTGCTGTAATCTCTATCGTTTAAGAAACCAGATTTGAATAAGTTAGCCGCAAATATATAGGCATCTTCATAGATCGTACGATCTTGGATGGTAGTGATATCACTGGCTTGGATGTTTTTGATTTGGTTGAAACGATTATTGAGAAAATATACTTGTAAATGGAAAGCCCATTTATGCATATCCTCATAAAAATCAGCTAAATATGGGTTGTTCTCGACAGATTCAAATTCGGCTTTCCAGCCATAGTGTTTGGAAAGCATTCCTGCTAATGTGGTCTTTCCTGAGCCTATATTTCCGCAAATGGCAATGTGCATAGAGTAGTGGTTTTATGATTGCGAAATTACAAAGTAAACTCACATGGTATATCTAGATTATTGATAAATCTTAGTATGCAAGATCAAAAATTTTCTCCAAATCAACTTGTCCAAGTTTCCGAGGATTATTGGCAAGCCTTTCAATATTGACAGTAGCCAATAGCTCATCTCTATGCTCCGATTGAACCCCTAGTTCACTCAAAGTTGTTTTGAGATTGATAGAGTTCATAAACTCACGAATTGCTTTAGCACAGTCCAAGGCATTATTAGTATCGAATTCTTGGAAGATGATGTCCATCGCAATTTTGACTTGTTGGATAGTTGTATTATCTGACACTGTCTTTTCATCTACTTCCGCATTTAGCTGTAGCACCGTAGGTAGATAAACGGCAACTGCTTGACCATGGCAGATGTTATATTTGTAAGTCAAAGCATAAGACATCGCATGAGGTGCGGTTGTTTTGGTAATATTGATCGCTTGTCCTGCTAGATAAGCTCCTTTCTGAATAGCGATTGCCGTGTCTACAGATGGTTCCTTGATGTGAATAGGTAGATTTGTCTTCATTAAATGAAGAGCCGTCTTTGCTTTATGAGACGATTCGTTAGTACTGTATACATTCCAAATGGACTCAATAGATTGACAGAAGGCATCGATACCGCTGCATCTTGTGATATGCTTGGGGGGATTGACAAGAAATGAAGGCTCTAAGATAACAGCGTCAGGTAGAATACTTTCATCAGCGATCGAGTGTTTTACCCCATCAATATACACCACGGCAAAATGAGTCGCTTCACTACCTGATCCTGCTGTTGTGGGGATAGCAATGAGTGGTAATGTATCTAGTGTCTGTGATCTCTGAGACAAATCTGATCCAAACAGTATTTCTTCACTTGCATAGAATTTGATGAGTTTGGCAATATCAAGTGGACTACCGCCACCAACTGCCAATATCAAATCACAGTTCTCTTGATTGAATAGATTGACGCCTTTTATTACATCCTTGTCTTTTGGATTAGGTTTAAAGTCTGAGAATTGAATTACCTCTTTGTTCGATAGGAGAGAATCAAGTTTTGCTTTCGCTCCACAGGATTGATAAGAAGTCTTCCCAGTTACCAGTAGTATCTTCGTGTGCGGAAATTGATCTAATACCCCATTAATTTGGTCAATACTATTTATTCCTTCGACTAAGACTTGTTTCATTTTTGAATAAAATTCATAAAATCAACTTTGTTTTCTTTAGGAGTTGTGGTCGGTCTGCCAAGATCATCTCTGGAGTCAATACTTACTTTGATCTCAATCAAAGTTGATCCTGTTCTATCTGCTTCAAGGCATGTTAAGAGATCTTCTTCTGTCGATACGGACATGGTGCTCTTATATCCACAAGATTTGGCTATTGCAGGTATATCAAGATCAAAAGCAAAAGAAGGTTGACCACCCACAGATTCATGCGCTCCATTGTTGAAAACTATATGACTGAAGTTGCTATCAGCAAGTCTTCCGTTAGTTGCTAGAGAACCCATGTGCATGATCACCGAGCCATCACCATCAAGACAATATACTTGCTTGCTTTTATCTTGCAATGATACACCTAAAGCTATCTGAGAAGTGTGTCCCATGGCACCTACTGTAAGGAAGTCAGCACCGTGACCTTGCTTATTATCTTCTCGATACTCAAATAGCTCTCTAGAGAGCTTGCCTGTAGTAGATATCACAATAGCTTCTTGGCTAATGTTATCCACGACTAACTTCAATGCTTCTTCTCTAGATAATGGAAGCTCAGCTTTTGGTGCTTCAAACTTATATTTAGAGAAAGTATTTTTTTTGATTAAGATCGCTACTGGACATGATTTCTCGCCAGCCAATTTTACCATTTGATCTACTGATTTAGCATAATCAGTATTTTGATCTATCACAACATAGGGGATACCCATGGCCTCCAACATCTTATCAGTGACCTTCCCTTGTTTGATGTGTTGAGGTTCGTCTTTTACATTAGGTTCGCCTCTCCAGCCAATAAGTAGTACCATAGGGATTCCATAGACCTCATCATCGGCAATGGAAAGCACTGGATTGACAATATTGCCTAAACCCGAGTTTTGCATGTAAACAAGTGGCGTTTTCCCTGTAGCCAAGTGATAACCTACTGCAAGGCCTACTGCGGAGCCTTCATTGGCAGTGATCACATGTTCTTCTTCTGTAGCATGGTCTGTGATATATGCGCAGATATCCTTTAACAAGGAGTCAGGCACACCTGCAAAGAAGTTGACTTCTCTGTTTTTCAGGTGTTGATAAAAAGCACTTACGTCTACCATCTTATTTGGTTCCTGGGATTAAGGTAAGTATTTCTTTTATTGATAGACAATTGGCTCCTGCCTCATGAGCACGTTGATGAGTTAATATAGATTTTGCCGTGTCCATCATAGCTGGATAGGCACTTCTCAATAATTGATTAGCATAGATTACTACATTAACCCCTGCTTTTGCCAATTCATCTTCGTATATCGTGTCATAAGAAGATGGCACTGCAATCAAAGGCACTTTATGTTCGAATTTTTGATATTTGGCACAGAATTCTAAAATCTCATCAGGAGATTTTTCTTTAGAATGGATCATGATCGCATCGGCACCGGCTTTGATGTAGGCAGCAGACCTAGTCAAAGCATCTTCCATACCTGCTTTAAGGATTAAGCTTTCTACTCTGGCGACAATCATGAAATCTTCGGTCACTTGAGCGTTCTTTCCTGCAATGATTTTCTCACTAAATCCTTCTATGGTGTCTTGCTGTTGTGCGACATCAGTTCCAAACAATGAGTTCTTTTTAAGACCAATTTTGTCTTCTATGATCACCGCGGATACACCAAGTCTTTCAAGTGTTCTTACGGTAAACACAAAGTGTTCTGTTTTACCTCCTGTATCTCCATCAAATATGATGGGCTTAGACGTAACCTCCACCAAGTCATTGATGTTACCCATTCTAGCCGTAATATCAACTGCTTCTATATCTGGTTTCCCCTTAGCGGTAGAATCTGTTAAGCTACTGGCCCACATACCATCAAATTCTCTTATTTGACCATCAACTTCTACTTTAGCATTTTCTACGATCAAGCCTGAAAGACCGTTATGAGATTCGATAATGCGAACGATATCTTTTGAATCGATTAATCTACGTAGTCTTTTGAGACGAATATCAGGAGTAGTCCCAACTTCCTTGATAGCGTTATTGAGTTTAGTTGATGAGATACCCTTTGTATAAGGCACTTCTACCAATTCACCACCCCATTCTTTCAACGTATCGATCACATCTTGTCTGGTTTTTCTTTGAACCCCTTCTCTCCAGTCATCTCCATGAACTACAATGTCTGGTTTCAAAGACTTAAGGTTAGGACGGTAATCAAGTGTGTCCTGAGATATCACATGACTCACTCCCTTGATGCTTTCTAGGATTTCTTTCCGTTGTTCAAATTCTAAATATGGTAGTCGCTTATAACTTGCAATTGCTGCATCTGTCAACAAGCCTATGGTCAATTCACCATGCTTACTAGCTTCTTTGATAATGTTCAAATGTCCTGGATGAATCAGGTCGGCACTCATGCCTATATATACTTTCTTTTCTGTCATTGTCTTATTTGTTGATCTCAATGATTATTTCATTGAAGTAAGTTCTTAACTATTAATTTATATTCGATAGGTCGTCTTTTGCCCCATCCCAAACCTTAACAGGAATACTCCAGTCTCCATATCTTTGAGTTAAATATTCGTCTGCAAAATTTGGAATTTTCAGGGCTCTATTTCTAAAGGATACTGTTTCAAAACCTGAAAAGAATTTCTTATCCACCTTACACATTTTTGTGTTAGAGATGAAATAAGTGTCTTTCTCATCGTCAGTTCTAATAAATATATCTAGAACGATGCTCTTGTCTTTTAAGGAAGGTATGACCAATTTGAAAATAGATTTCCAAAGAGGCTTCACTTTGAAAATTCTGAAAGCTCTTTTCTTAAGTGGACCAGCGTCCATTTTATTGATCCTAGTTACTACTTTATATCCTTTGAATAGTAGCTACCATCTTACTTTATTGAGGTCACTCGCATGATCAATACTAATGGAAATATCTATATCATGATCCCATGGAATAATATCCCTATCTCTTAACATTCCTAAAAGAGTGCCTGCTTCCAAGCAATAAGGGATCTTATGTTCATCTAAAAAATCAGTAACATCAATTAGCACAGTTCGTGCCTTTTCAATGTCTCTTTGATTACTAAACTCCATTAATTTCTGTGATTTCTTAGGTGAAATTGAATACGAAATTAGTGCTTTGTGTCCGAAATTGAAAGAATCAGAATCTTTAGTTTATTACTCATTAATAAATACGTTTACATAATATAATAATTGACATTCTAATCGAACATTCTTTTTTCAAAGGTTTCTATTCATTTTATTAATTACTATCTATCCTATTGATAAAAACCGCTATTTTTGCCTCGCAACAAATATTTATACTTGATGATTAAACTGACGGCTACTATAATCACATTCAATGAGGAAGATAATATCGATCGATGTTTAAAATCCCTTGTTGAAGTTGCAGATGAAATCGTGATTGTTGATTCTAATTCTACGGATAAAACACAGGAACTTTGTGAAAAATATGGTGCTAAGTTTTATAGCCATGACTTTTTAGGCTACAAAGAACAAAAGAGTTATGCAGTAGAGAAAGCTTCAAATGACTATATAATATCTTTAGATGCCGATGAAGCTTTGTCTGAAGAAATGAAAAATTCGATACTTCAAGCAAAAGGCAATTGGAATCATGACGGATATAGCTTCAATAGGCTCAACAACTATTGCGGTCAATGGATTTTTCATTCAAATTGGTATCCAGATAGAAAAGTTAGATTGTTCGATAGGAGAAAGGGCTATTGGGGTGGGGTGAATCCACATGATAAGTTTTTGATGGACAAAAGTGCTAGTACTAAACATCTAAAAGGTGATCTATTGCATTGGGTGATTGATTCTTATGAAGACCATATTCAGCGTGCGAATAACTTCTCATCGATCGCTGCTTTAGAATATTTCAAAATGGGTAAAAGCACGAGTCCTTTTACGATGAGTATGAGGTTGATGTGGCATTTTTTCAAGGCTTATGTTTTACGAGGAGGCTTTAGAGATGGATACAATGGGTTTGTGATTAGCTCTGTCTCTGCTTATGAGAGTTTTTTGAAATATCTTAAGCTTAGGCAGCTCAACCTTGATGCAGATCGAGTGAAATTGCATACAAAAGCAACTAGAAAAATTAATATTGCAGGAAATACACCAGTAATAAAATAAGGCACAAACATGAAAATTGTCATTCTTGCAGCAGGTATCGGTTCTAGATTGGGTAATCCATATCCTAAACCACTGACTACACTTTCTAACGGAAAGTCGATTATGGAAAGTCAGATAAATAATATTTCATCTTATTTCAATTTCCACGATATCAATATAATAGTGGGATTTAAGAAAGATCTTATCATGGAGAAATTTCCAGATGTTTCTTATATCTATAATCAAAATTTCGATAGGACCAATACTTCTAAAAGTTTGCTAAAGGCCCTCCAGAAGCATATTGGCGATTCAGCCCTATGGATGAATGGAGATGTTGTCTTCGATGAGAAAGTGTTTGATTTATTGAAACCCTATATAATGAGGGATCAATCATTTGTTTCCGTTAATAATCAAGAGGTGGGAGATGAAGAAGTGAAATATACTCTGGATGATCATGGATACATTAAGGAAATATCAAAGCAAGTTGAAAATGGTCTAGGTGAGGCCGTAGGGATTAACTTCTTTGCCAAGAAAGATTTACCAACTCTAGTGAATAGACTGGAGCTTTGTGATGCTAACGATTATTTTGAAAAGGGGATAGAGGAGGCTATTGTCAAGGACGCAGTGAAAGTCAATGCCGTTGATATTTCTCAGTATAATTGTTTGGAAGTCGATTTTAAAGAAGATTTAGAACAAGCAAATAGAATATTCTAATTATGCTAAAAGAGGATTCTACCAACCAGGAAGAATTGATGCAGAGAAAGATTGTACTGTTCTGTAAGAATCCCTATGCATTTGGAATATTGAAACCATTGGCTGAAGAAGGTGTTGCAAGAGGCTATAGACTTCTATGGTACCTTACTCCGGAACTTGAGCCTATTTTCCCAGTTAAAGACCAGAGCTATACGACATCAATCGAAGATGTGATGAAATTTCAATGTGATGCACTACTAGTTCCTGGTAATGAGGTGCCTCATTTCCTTAGAGGTGTCAAAACACAAATATTTCATGGTTTTGCAGGTGAAAAAAAAGGTCATTTTCGAATTAGAGGATATTTTGATCTATACTTGACTCAGGGTCCATATTTTACAGAAAGGTTTCATGAGCTGAGAGAAAAACATATGAATTTTCATGTAATTGAGACTGGTTGGAGTAAGCTTGATCCTTTGTATCATGGGGAATTAGATAAATTTTCGGGAGATAAGCAGTCCTATCTAGACGATCATGGCGCAAAAAAAATAGTGCTATATGCACCAACATTTTCACCATCTCTGGCATCTGCAAAATATTTGCAAAATCAAATTAATGTTATTGCAGAACGACCAGATACTTTAGTCTTAGTGAAGTTTCACGATCTAATGGATATATCTGTTGTTTCGAAATATGAAAAATTGGCTAAGCAGATTAAGAATTTAGTGATCATTGATGATCGTAATATTTTAAAATACTTAGTGATTAGTGATGTTTTAATATCAGACACTTCATCGGCTATATATGAGTTTATATTATTGAATAAACCTGTAATTACATTGAGGACGAATTCAAGTTTGAAAAACTGGATCGATGTAGATAAACCAGAAGATGTTATTACCGCTTATGAGGAGTTATTAGTAGAAGATACTTATTCAAACAAAAGGCAAGAAATCATAGATCAATATCACCCATATAATGATGGACAATCTTCGGGTAGAGTGTACGATGCAATCGATGAGTATATTGCTGCATATGGTATCCCCAATGGTCGCACCATAGAGTGGTATAGACAAGTTAAAATGAAGCAAATGTTTAAATGAAAACGACTTAAAATTTCTTCAATTCATCATACAGTCGATGTACTGGCAATCCCATAACTGTAAAGTAAGAACCTGATATATTTGTGACACCAATCATGCCTATCCATTCTTGAATTCCATTACTGCCAGCCTTATCAAAGGGTTTGTAGTTGGTGATGTAGTAGTCAATCTCATCCTGTGTGAGTATTTTGAATGTTACGGTTGTAGTGGCTGAGAAGATGACTTCTTTTTTTTTACTCATTAAACAGACTCCTGTGATTACTTTATGTGTTCTCCCTGATAATAATTGTAGCATTTCGGAAGCTTCATTATAATCTTTAGGCTTGCCGAGTATTTGTTTATCACAAACCACAATAGTGTCTGATGCAATGATGATTTCTTGATTAATTTCTGGAAGTAATGCCTTGGCTTTTTTTATTGCCAAATAAGTTGGGACTTCTTTGATTGGTATAGATATTGGATAAGTCTCTTCCACCTCTTTAGTTCTCGTTTCAAAAATGAAACCCGCTTCTTGAAGCAGTTGCTGCCTCCTAGGACTTTTAGAAGCTAGTATTAACTGATGTGTGAAATTCATCTTCTTCGATAGAACTAAATAAGAATCCGCAAATTGCTTTCGGATAAAAATAGGTGGACTTCTGTGGCATTGTATATCCTGTGTCACAGACTTGTTTGATCTCTTCCATTGAAATATCATTGGTTATGATTGCAATCTGCACTTCCTCAGCAATTACCTTGGTTAAGCAGTCTGAGAAACTGCGATCAAAAGTTATATATGGTGATGATCTTTGATCTTTACCCAGTATACCTAGCACTTTTTCAAAGATAAAATAATGCATGACGGTGAGATCCAGATCTTTTACTACTCGTGGAAAATCCCAGGATAAAGATTCATGTACTTCCGGCTTTAGACGTAGTTTTACTGCCCTATCTTTTAGTAAAAGTCCAAATGCCCACTTCTTTCCTAGAATAATTTCATTGATGGTGTGAGCCTCATCTATTTCTTTGATTACGAAGAATTCTTCTAGTGCTTCAATTAGATCTTGTGCATTAAAATTGGGTAGATTGGAAATGAGCCGATGGGTAGGAAGCACACGTAAATCATCTGCATGGATGTTAGTCAAGTACATCAAATGATAGTTATAAGCTTCATTCCCAGTGTGATTTGGATTGTCAGCCATCTGAGTTTTTCGATAAACCAGCGATCCCTCATAGCGGTGATGTCCATCTGCTAGAATAATCTGTTGATCTTTTACTTGATCAATGAATACTTTGATAATATCCAAGTCATGTATTACAGCCAATACATCTCTAACTCCCTGATAGTCTTCTGTTTCATAGATTGGAGCAGTGATGGCTTCATCCATATACTTTTCCAAGGACTTCTCAAAGTCAGCGTAAAGTCCATGTGTTGGACTTACATTGAGTTTGGTTTTATTCAATATCTCAATACGATCATTTACCGAATGCGGCATTGTATTCTCATGCCGAAGTATAACCTCTTCATCCCAACTATATGCTTTTATATTGCAAATGAAGCCTTTGCGGCAATATTCTTGATGACTTCCTGCTAACGTAAAATATTGATAATAGACATAGATTCCGGGAATTTGATCTTGTATAATAACCCCTTCTTCCTTCCATTTTTGGAGCCGTTTGGTTGCTAGATCTGCTGCATTTTCTCCTAGTGGTACTGACAAATGAATACTATTATATTCATTTTCATAAAGTTTTTTGCGTTGCTTATCTGATACTACATCAAACAATGGAGAAGCCAAATCTTCAATCTGCTTACCTAGTTCAGGGTTATATTTCCACGCTTTGATCGGAAGTATTTCTGCCATTCTAGAATTTTCTGGTTCTCCACTTACTTTCTGCTGATCGTAAATCTGTCGTAGTATTAGTAGTAGTTTTAGTGCTTCCAAGTATTTCGATAGCAAGCAGAGCTGCTAGATGTTCTATATCTTCGTTGGGTTTACTATTTAAATCCTCTGGAGAGAAATGATTGGCTACGAAATTAGTATCAAACGATCCGTCAATAAATAACTCATGTTGCATTACGTATTTGCAAAATGGCATTGTGGTTTCTAACCCAACTATTTTGTACTCATCGATGGCTCGTACCATGCGATCTATA
>JAWUWD010000088.1:0-9375 GCA_034112085.1 Cyclobacteriaceae bacterium | reverse complement strand
CGTATGACTCTTTGAAAAGTGACATTAGAAAAGTGCTGACGGACTCACAAGATTGGTGGCCAGCAGATTATGGTCATTATGGTGGGTTTTTCATCAGAATGGCATGGCATAGTGCCGGAACATATCGCAGTGCAGATGGTCGTGGTGGATCTCGGTCAGGTCAACAGCGTTTTGCTCCACTTAATAGCTGGCCTGATAATGCGAACTTGGATAAAGCCAGAAGGCTGATATGGCCAATCAAACAAAAGTATGGCAATAAGATCTCATGGGCGGACTTAATGGTGCTCACTGGTAATGTGGCCCTTGAAGATATGGGATTCAAAACTTTTGGATTTGCAGGAGGAAGAGAAGATGTTTGGGAGCCTGAAATGGATGTGTACTGGGGAGCAGAAGAGAAGTGGATGAGTGACGAAAAACGCTATTCTGGAGATCGAGAATTGGAAAGTCCATTAGCAGCTGTTCAAATGGGACTCATTTATGTAAACCCAGAAGGGCCAAAAGGTAATCCTGACCCACTGCTTGCCGCTATGGATATTCGAGCAACCTTTGGAAGAATGGGTATGAACGATTAAGAAACGGTGGCCTGTATTGCAGGAGGGCATACACTTGGTAAGACTCATGGAGCTGGACCTGCTACCAATGTTGGGGCCGAGCCAGAGGCAGCAGATATCGAAGAACAAGGCTTAGGATGGAAAAGCACTTATAAATCGGGTAGAGGAGCTGATGCCATTACTTCTGGTTTAGAAGTGATTTGGACTTCTACACCTGCTAAATGGAGCCATATGTTTTTTTACAGTCTATTTGAGAATGAATGGGAGTTGACAAAAAGTCCAGCTGGAGCGCATCAATGGATAGCCATGGATCCAGTGAAAATGATGGTTCCTGATGCATTTGATTCAGAAAAGACACATAAGGCAACGATGTTAACTACTGATTTGTCCTTACGAATGGATCCTGTTTATGAGAAAATATCAAGAGAATTTTACGAAAATCCTGACAAGTTTAACGATGTATTTGCTCGAGCTTGGTTTAAGCTTACACATAGAGACATGGGGCCAAGTACAACTTATTTGGGACCTGAAGCGCCAGCTGAAGAATTGATTTGGCAAGATCCTATTCCTGTAGTAGATCATGAATTGATCAATGCAAAAGATGTGATGGTCTTGAAGGCGAATATTATGAATTCAGAAGTTTCTATTAGTGAGATGGTTTCTACTGCTTGGGCTTCTGCTTCTACTTACAGAGAGTCTGATAGAAGAGGTGGAGCAAATGGAGCTAGAATCCGTTTGGCACCACAGAAGGATTGGGAAGTCAATAATCCAGCGCAGTTGGAAAAGGTATTAGGCGCTTTACAACAAATTCAGGGAGAGTTCAATGATAAATCGAATGGTAAGAAAGTCTCAATGGCTGATTTAATTGTGCTAGCTGGAAACGCTGGTGTAGAAAAAGCGGCAAGCAATGCAGGGATTATGGTTAAGGTTCCGTTTACGCCTGGCAGAATGGATGCGACTCAAGAGCAAACAGATGTTGCCTCGTTTGAGCTACTTGAACCAATGGCAGATGGATTCAGAAATTATCTGAAAACACAATACACCATACCGACAGAAGAACTGTTGATAGACAAAGCACAATTGCTTACGCTTACCGCGCCAGAAATGACCGTTCTAATAGGTGGAATGCGCTCGCTAAGCACCAACTATGATGGTTCTAACTACGGAATATTCTCAGAAACGAAGGACGAACTTAATAATGATTTCTTTATAAATCTATTGTCTATGAGTACGGAGTGGAGTGCATTAGATGATACGAAAGAGAAATTTAAAGGCAAGGACAGAACTAGTGGTGAGGGAAAATATACCGCTACACGTGCAGATCTTATTTTTGGTTCAAACTCTGAATTGCGAGCGCTTGCTGAAGTTTATGCAAGTAATGATGCAAAGGAAAAATTTGTAAATGACTTCGCAGAGGCATGGCATAAGGTAATGACCCTTGATAGATTTGATCTTATTTATCAATAGGAGTATACGTAAATCATTTATGTGAAATGATTCAAACTATTTAATAAAAACCCAGCCTTAAAAACTGGGTTTTTATATTTCAAAGGAACCTGATTTTGCAGTGACCAGCATTTCTATAAACATAACTGGACTTTATAATGTTATGAGATCTAATCTAGGGGTATTTTGTGTTTTTTATGATCAAGCCAATCATTACAATTGCTTGAATCAAACGGCCATCATTGACGATCTAACTCCCGAAACATCAGTAGAGCACTTTTTTCTGATGATACTTCTATGCCATAGCCCTTTTGCAAGAGCCACTGGCTCGCTTCTAGAATACTTACATTAGCATAGTTCTCATCTCTAGCATAATGCATATATTTCAAGACTTTGAAGGCATCAAACCACTGATAGAAGCGATTTGTGAAGGTTTCTAAAGAGGCACTATTGTTTTTGATTGAAGCTAAAGTAGATACAAAGTCATTACTAACAAGAAATGACTTGATGCCCATTGGAAGATCAGCGATCATTGACTTCAGATCATTATCATTTATATCCCAAAGCTGACCTACTTGATCTGTGAATGTCTTTAGATCGATAAAGGTCTGAGGTGCGTATGTAGTAAGTGATTTTTCCTCTAGCCATTTGTTCACAGCTCGTCCAGTGCCAAAGGGAACGCGCTCAGATTGTCGAGGAGAGGGGATTACCTTAGTAGTTTTGAGTTCGGTGAAGTGGCCAAGAGTTATGATCTTATGCAAGAAGTAGAAGTCTTCTCCGGCTTTCCTACGATTCATACCTCCTTGCTTCTGGTAGACAGCTGACCTTACTGCCATACTTGAACCAATAGTTTCGTAAGCATAAGGCAGACCACAATACTTTAGCGCATGAGTATAGTAGCGCAGGAATAATTCATATTCAGTGATGGCTTGATATACTTCTTTATTAAGACTTCCTAATAATGGGTGCTCAAAATGGATTGAACAGCCTGGAGACTTTGGATTTTCTAAGAAGTGATTTTCTATCTCTACCAGGTAGTTAGTTTCACATAGACTGTCTGCATCAAAGCATACAATGATGCCGTCAGTGTTCTCAAGCACCTCAAATCGTTTAACGGCTTCATCCATCGCAATTTTACGCGCTAGACCTACTCCAGCATGTTTGTGTGGAAGTTCTTGTTGATGGATATGAAAGAACAATCGTTCGGAGTTATGGTTACTTGCCCACACCATAGCCTGATCGTAGGTAAGTTGGTTCTGTGCTTGTATGGCATCAGCAGCTTTGACGCTATGGTTGATTACTATGATCGCTTCTACCGCACATGATGGCAATTCACAATTACCCAATGCGGCTAAGCTGCTGATTAGGTCTGGTTCATTGTAGCAAGGAATGGTGACAATAATACCTAAGTCAGCTTTAGGCTGAGAAGTAATAAGCTGCTCTGGATGTGCGTATCGCTCTAAGTAGATGTTAAGTTTGGACACTGGTCAGCTTATAGTTATGGAATCAGGGGTTGCTTCGTCCCTGCAATGACAATATCTATGAAAAGTCCTTGTGAGGTACGAAGTAATCTCACATAAATCAAGGAGCTAATCTGTTCTTCGACCAAGTATTGTCATCTTCTAGTTGATAGACAATACGATCATGTAAGCGATTTGATCTGCCTTGCCAGAACTCTATATAGTTCGGTATCAAGGCATACCCACCCCATTGAGATGGTCTAATGACTTCTTTGTTCTCAAACTGCTTTTCGATCTTCGCAGTTCGCTCTTCTAATATCTGCCGATTTTCGATGATGGCACTTTGAGGTGAGGTGGCTGCTCCGATCTGGCTACCTCTAGGACGTGAATTGAAGTATTGATCAGATTGCTTGGCAGATAACAGTTCTATTTTACCCTCAATGCGCACTTGTCGTTCTAGTTCCCTCCAGAAGAAGTTAAGTGCTCCAAAGGGATTGTCAGCTAATTCTTTGCCCTTATTACTTAAGTAGTTGCTATAGAAGAGGAATTTTCGAGATTCTATTCCTTTTAGTAATACGACCCTTGAACTAGGACGATTGTTGGCTTTCACTGTAGAAAGGGTCATGGCATTGGATTCATGTACTTCCGCTTTCAGTGACTCTTTGAACCACACTGAAAATTGGTCTACAGGATTTTCAAGTACATCTTCTTTGTTGAGGCTGTTTTTGCTATAATCGGTGCGGATATCTGCGATATTGGTCATGATTTCTGAATTTTTGATAAAGATAAAAAGAAGACAGATACTGCCTAATGACTAAAGTCATAGAATGATATTAATATTTCATTTCGCAGTGAAACTCAGAAATTTACTCATGTATCAGACTGGGAAAATCACTCAATGTGAAAACAAAATTCTCTATCTCTAAAGTCTTCTGAAAACCACGCCATAGAGATTGAGCAAGATGCGGGAGAAGCCTTAATTTTTTAGATTTGATATAAGTCAGGAGGGTGCCCTAATCAGACAGGGTAGGACTGATCATCACCTAGATTCTGGGTGCTAAATCTCATTGATTGAGAATGACGTTTTCCATTACTCATCTTGTATTTCACCAAACTAACAAGGCCGGGAGTGGAGTATAACTGTCGGAGATTATGAGTACTAAAGAGATCAATTAAATAGTGAAATTATCGAAAGCCACTTTGAGTAGTTGTTGTTACTTCATTAGATCGTATGTGAAGTGTTTATTGAGATTATTTGGGGTTTTATGAGTGTTTTGGGTCACCAAATAATATTTGGTGACTTGTTTTTATATTTTATAACTAGTTTACTTTCAATAACTTACATTTATAATATGAATAAAATATATAGGTGAAATTTTGACTGGTGTATTTCTATCTCAAAATTCATCTTTAAGTTGATTCGTAACTTTTTTCACTGAATTTAACTTAAAATAAAGAGTATATATTGTTATCCATTACATGGGAGTTGGTAGGATATTTATCTCTCTAAGCAGGGCTGCCGCTCCGATAGCTTTCCTTTTAAACGACCTTCAGTCCTGTAACTCTTTAATTGCAAGAGATATATTACCTATAGGACAAGAAAGGGCTAATTAGTCGATGATAATCGATTTATTTATTTATAAGCTTCTTTACAGTATGCAGTGATGGGCATATGATTGAACAAGGGTGCAGAGCAAGATTCTCAATGTCTAGTCACTCGAATTTATTGCTGGTATTGATGATTTTATAAGGCTCTTTCTAGCTAGAAAAAAAAATATGCAACTAATTTCATTGGCTTTTGAGTATATAATCTAATATGGTGTTTTAACTAATTGAATAATAGATGATTAATAAACTTTATATGAAGTAAAAAATTAAGACAAATTACACCTCTAATCAATCCTGTATACACCTCAATGATCATTTAGAGGAAGTTATATATGTACAATATTCTATTACGAATATAGGTGTCGATTAAGATGATTAATACTCATTTAGAATTTTATATCTCCATTCTAATTTGTGTGACAATTAAGAATGTTATTTTTGTAACATGATTAAAATTATAACTGCCTTAGCCTTTGCGCTTTTTATTGGATCTGTTTCTGCTCAAGACAAACGACAAGAACTTTGGAATAATGTCAATTTTCATAATTTGAGAGGTGACAATCAGCAGGCGATCACGTATATGGACACTATTATTGATACGGGGGTTAATCTCTCTAAAAACTATTTATACCGTGGTTCATTGAAGCAGCAAGCAGGGATGCATCAGGAAGCTATAGCAGATTTTGATAAGACGATTGCGCTCAACCCAAATATAATTGATGCTTTTGTCAAAAGAGGAATGGCTAAATTAGAGCTGGAGAAATTTGATGAAGCTATAGCAGATTTTGATAAAGGAATAGGAAAACATAGCTGGCAAGATTCTGTTGCACATAGATATCGTGGGCATGCTTATCAGAGCTTAGGAAAGTCAGAACTTGCATTAGAAGATTACAATGCTGCGCTAGCTTATAATCCTAAAGATATAGAGCTCATTTCAAATACTGCCTCTGCCTATATGGCTATTGGGGAAAATGAAAAGGCTTTTTCCTTAATAGAAAAAGCACTCAAAATTGAGCAGAATTACATAGAAAAAACTAAGAAAAAGTCAGTTCTCAGTATTGCAGATTATATCAATGTAAAGTACACATTGGAGTTGTCTTTGGCCTATCAAAAATTCCATCCATTGGATGACCAAAACAATATGAATATTGGCTATCTATACGTAAGAACAAGGAAACCAGAGGATGCCTTGCAAAATCTCAACAAAATTAAAGGTTCGATTATTGATTCTTTTGATTTCTATTACAATCGGGCTATGGCTTACTATTATCTCCTAGATAATCAAAGAGCTGCCGCTAACTTCGAAGCAGCTATCGAGAAGAAGCCAGCGAGTGGGCTCTCTTACGTTTTCTTGGCTGAGAGTTACAAAGCCTTTGGTGATCAAGTAAAAGCTTGTGAGAGCCTTCGAAAAGCTTCTGAGCTAGGTGTTCTGGGTGCAGAGGAGTTGATGGGAGATGTGGGTTGTAAGTGAGTTGATTCTTTCCGAAGCCATATTGAGAAATATAAGGATATCAGTCATTTATGGCTTATATCTTCTTTTAACACCAACGATCGCCTCTTATACTCAGGTAATTCCTGATTCCCTCAAAATTAATGATGGGCCTTATGTCTTTATCAAGGGAGATCAGTTGTTAGCTAAGTTAATTGTTAACGGAGAGATCATCACTGTGCCTTCGGAAGCCACTACTGACAAAACCACATATATTCCGGATGCTTCACAATTTGAGAATATTTCTAAACTTGCCGTTCTCAGTGACATTCACGGACAATACGAACTATGTTTAAGGTTATTCAAAGCCAATCATATAATTGATGAAAATAATCAATGGGCTTTTGGGGAGGGCCATCTGGTCATAGTAGGAGATATCTTCGATAGAGGAGCACAAACAACAGAAGCGTTGTGGTTTGTATACACGCTTGAACAACAAGCTAGAGCTGCAGGAGGGAAGGTGCACTACCTGTTGGGCAATCATGAATATATGGTCTTACAAAATGACTTAAGATATATTCATGATAAGTATACAAAATCAGCACAGATACTGGATACTCCGTATGATGAGCTATATGGAGTCAATACAATAATGGGACGATGGTTGCGATCTAAGTCAACCGTTATCAAAATCAATGATATCATCTTCTTGCATGGCGGTATATCAAAGGTATTTATGGGTGATCAATTGAATTTGGAGGAAACTAATCGGCTTTATAGGGAGTCTATCGATATGGAGAAGAAGGATATCAAAGCGAGTAATAAATATTCTAAGTTCTATGGTCGCAATAGCCCAATTTGGTATCGTGGATACTTTAATGATGATCTATCTGAAGCGAATATCGATAGTTTGTTAGTAGGAATGGATGCCAAGCATATTATCGTTGGTCATACGTCCCAAGAGATGATCACCGAACTCTATGATGGTAGAATATACGCAGTAGATTCTAGTCTAAAAAACGGTGTGTATGGAGAAATCCTAATAATAGAGAATGGTGTCTACAAGAGATATACTTTGGCAGGTGAGCTTCTTGAGTTTAAGTAAAATGTGTTCGTTAGGTTGATGAAAATAGTAGACCATCTAATAAAATAATTAAATAAAACGTATGAGAGTATTGACATATGAAATAAATGACATATGTTTGTGACATGATAACAATGGAAAACGAAATCGATAAGGATAAACTTGAGAAAGTCGCCTTCGTCCTAAAAACGATAGGGCACCCCGTCCGATTGGGTATTATAGGGTTATTGGCTAATAATACTCAGATATCAGTAAATGAAATTAGTGAGAAGCTTAATTGCGAACAGTCAATTATATCACATCATTTAAATAATATGAAGGTAAAAGGTATTCTGCAGAGTACGCGTGTAGGAAAAAGTAATTACTATTCTATTAAACTCATGGAAGTAATGACAGTGATCAATTGTATGTCAAAATGTAACATTTAAAAAATTTGCCTTAACATATGCAAATATTAACATATATAAATATGAACATACGTAAAATTTTATCAATAGGAATAGTCATGTTTATCATGCAAGGGGCTATGGCTCAACATCAGGTACAGTTGACATTGGAAGAAGCCATGAATCTAGCTACTAAAAACAATTGGCAAATTAGAATGGCAGAAGAAAATGTTGGTATAGCTACTGCTGAATTAGCACAGTCCAAATCAGTCTTTTTGCCTAGAGTCAATTTGTCGGAGACATTTATAACAACCACTGATCCTTTAGCAAGCTTTGGTATAAAGCTAAAGCAGGAAGTGACTTCAGAAGAAGATTTTAATCCTGAGCTATTGAATGACCCAGCAAGGATTGAAAATTTCACCACTCAAATTAAAATTGAGCAACCCATTATTAATCCTGAAGGAATTCTAGCCAAAAGAGCTACATCAATAAAAGTAAAATCGTCAGAACAGGAAATGATGTGGGTAAAGCATATGACTATTCTTCATATCAAATCACAATATTTCAATCTACAGCTGGGCTATGCGCGTCAAGAAGCTGTCAGTAATGCACTTAAAGCAGGTCAGGCTAGTCAAAAGGTGGCTAAAGATTTATTCGATCAAAATCTAATCAATAAGGCTGATTTGATGGCTGCAGAGTTGAGCCTCACAGAATTGGAAAGTGAAGTATTATCCAGTAAGAACTATCTGTCTAATCTAAATATTTCACTATTACATACACTGGGATTGGATGAAGAATCAATTTTGATTCCGATTGATTCATTACCGGCTATCACCGATATGACAAATGAGATACAACTGGCGACAATACCGGAGAACAGAACTGATCTAATGGCACTTCGACTCCAATCTGAAGCGAGTAATGCGATGTTGCTATCCTCAAAAGCCTCATTGGTCCCTAGGTTGAATGCATTTGGTACCTATGAACTAAATGATCAAAGTGTTTTTGGAAACGGAGCGAACAACTATTTGATAGGAGCGAAATTAGAGTGGGATATTTTCAAAGGGGGGACAAATGTGGCAAAAATTCAAAAAGCTACTCACCAAAAAAGATTGAGCGAGATCATGTTACAGGAGAAGATATCTGAAAGCAATCGTGAACTGAGACAGATTAAAAATGACTTGAAGCTCTCAAGTAAGCAAATAGCCTTGTCTAAACTAGCACATCAGCAGGCTATAGAAGTATACCAAGTAAGAAAAGACAGATTTACTCAAGGCATGGAAAAGATTTCTGATCTATTACAAGCTGAAGCTCAAGTGCTGATGAAAAAATTAAAGAGTCTTCAACGATACAACAATTATCAACAATTGGTATTTCAACTCGAAGTACTGTTAGAAAGAGAATTTACAAA
>JAWUWD010000087.1:0-28850 GCA_034112085.1 Cyclobacteriaceae bacterium | reverse complement strand
GACTGTTACATAATTAGTCGTTATGCAAAATAGCCGCTCGGCCAGCGCGCTCATCCATCCGCACGGCTTGCCCTGCCCAAACGGCTATTAATAGTTTTGCCAACCCGCTTTCACGCTCTGGCGTGATGACCAGCCCAAACCAAGAGATTTATAGGCAAAGTGAATTACTACAATTTCATTATTCGAATGATTGTCCAATTCGTTTTCAAATACGGGATTCTAGGCACTTAAGATTTGCCTCTAAAACACATGGTTGCCAACGCTCTGTTTAGCACAGCATTTCATCTTGACTGTTGATGTTATGTAGTTCTGTGGTAAAGAAGCTCTTAACCAATTAAGAATTGCTCACAGGCTTGTATACTCTAATGGTGTTGCCCAGGCTACAGGCTGGCCTCTCGCTAAAATGATCTAACAGATCATTTCTTTACGCTCAATCCCACTCAAGCCGCTGGGCTTTTACTTTTTTCATTGATAAAAAAGTAAACAAAAAATCTAGACAGAATAATGCTCCCTCCCGCAAGCCAACGCTCACCCCGCTATTCTGCCTTGCCAACGCTCAACATTCTATTTAACATAATACTAATTGAAGTGCTCAAACCTTTCAACCGCATAAGCCTACCTGTAAACCGAAATTATATTCCACTCATCTAAATAACTGCATTGGAGGCCGGATTTGAGGCACTTTGCGATGTACTTAAATGAAAAAACCATGAATATAGGCCTACCGAACAATTGCAAACTCCTCTTATCCACCTTGTCAATTTTGTTCCTCCTTACCTTTTCGGTAATGGGGCAAACCTTTGAATGCAACTCTAACCTTTACCAAGTAGTGAATGGGAATGAATTAAAAATTCTTATTCCCTCTACCGGAACATATCAAACGATAGGAACTTCTTCTATCAGCTATAATGGTGCTGGTTTTAATTCTGAGGACGGTTTTATTTATGGCATTGGTTCTGGATCAACACTAGTTCGTGTGGATAATAGCGGAGAAGGTATTAGCCTAGGAACAATAACAGGTTTTTCTGCACTCTCCTATTCTGGTGATTTTGATGTTGATGGCAACTGGTATTCTTTTAAAAAATCAGGAGTCAGCTGGATTATGAATAAAATCGATGTTAGTGAAGAACCTACTGTGGCAGAGGAGTTTTCTGTTTCTGAGCTAACCGGTGTTTCAAATGCGTCAAGTACAGCTGATATTGCTTATAATACTGTTTCGGAGAAGTTTTATGGTATGAATGCAGGTCGACTAATAGAATTTGACCCTATAAATAGAACCGTGAAGACCATAGCTGATTATTATGGGCAAGCAGATAATGGTTCTTATGGCGCTGTCTGGTCAGATGTATCGGGAAACACTTACTTTTTCAACAATGGTACGGGTAATATATACCGTGCAAGTATAAATGAGGCAGGAGATGTTCTTTCGTTTGCATTCATATCCACTTCTGAACCTAATGGTAGTAATGATGGGATGAGCTGTTCATTGGCGCAGGCTCCTGTATTTCCTGAAGTATGTGATAACGGTCTAGATGATGATGGAGATGGTTTAATAGATTGTGAAGATCCAGATTGTACGTCTACAGAATCATGTGGAGTTAGTGGGGCTATTTACAGTTCTACTTTTGCCTGTCAAGGAAGTATCGCAACCTATCATACATTTTTCACAAATAATTCGACACTAACAAATACCCTAACGGTGAATGAAGTATTGCCTCAAGGATTTGAGTTTCTTCAAGATACATTAGAGTTTGACGCAGGTGGGTTTTCAGATTTCAATCTCCAACCTGTTGAAGGAGATCAAGGGACTATAAGTTGGGGAACAATCACGCTAGAGGGAGGCGAAACGTTACGTCTTTCGTATGACGTGATACTCAATGCTTCCACTACTAATGGAGTTAAGTCCAACCAAGTAATTGCTCAGTTAGGAAATTCTGGAACAATATTTTCAACATCAGTTTTATCCTCAGATATTACTGTGGGCTTATGCCCCACTCCTAACACCTACAATTGCGAACCGGCTTTCTATCAAGTGTATAAAAAGAAAGGGAAGAATCAACCCAATGTATTTGGAAAACTTAACCCCATTACTGGAGATTATGATGCCATAGCTGTTGCATCAGATTACGCCAATGCACTAGGGTATGATATTAATTCCGGACTTGTATATGGTACTTCAGGGAAACGATTCATTCAATTAGACGAGGATGGCTTAGTCATCTATCAAGGTATTTCTTTTGATAAGAAAGTCTATCGAGGAGATATCAATGAAAATAGCGAGTGGTATGGTGTGGTTGGTAATAATGTAGTGAAGATTGATGTTAGTGGTGTCCCCGTGATATTAAGTGAATATGTAGGGCAAGGCACTCCAGGTTGGGATATCGCCTATAATAAAGACGGACACTTCTATTCTATTCATAACCAGTCGCTTTATCAGTTTAATACCACAACTAACACCAAGGTCTCCATAGGTTCTTTAACGGGAAACGGGCTTCCTGATAGCGGTGGATATGGTGCCCAATGGACTGGATCAGACGGATACCTTTATGCATCACATAATTCCACTGGAAAAATATTAAGAATTGACGTAGTCAGTGCAGATGCTCGGGTTGTGTCTTATTCTACTGATGGATTAAGTAAGAATGATGGCTTTTCTTGCCCAACTGAGATACCAGTAGTCTTTGAGTTTGACTATGGTGATAATAACAGATTACCTCAAAGTCGCATATTGGCTTACAAACAAGATTTGAATGGAGATGACATTCCAGATTTTAGCACTTTTTGGCTAGGGAATACTGTTAATTATGAAACTTCAGACCCTTCAAATAGTGATGCCACTGGAGATTCAGATGATGGATTTGTGCTATCTTCTCAAGTAGAAAACGACACACTACTTTCGGCATTAATTGGACTTAATACAAATGTAGAAGGTATGGCTCATTATTTAATTGGGTTGGACTGGGATGATAATGGGACATTTGATGAAATAATTAGTGACTCTTATTATTTGACCACCGCCAATACAATAACTAAAGATATCAACATACCTGATGGATTTGAAACTGGCTACGTAAATATCCGGATAATTGTATCAGAAAAAGCTCTAAATGAAGCTGATATATCAGGAGACATCCTTGAGATGGGCGAAGTAGAAGACTATCGATACCAAATAACAAAAAGTTGTACAGAAGCTAATTGTGAAGTATCTACAGGGGCAGTTGGTGGACTGGAAAGCAATGGAGATTTAGCAACATCCATAGCCAAACGAAATTACAACCGTGTTAAAACAGGTTATAATCGACATCTCAAAAGCAATCAACAGAAACTTAAGACTTTTAAGAAATCCAATGCTGCTAGGAGTAATAACCTTAGCACATATTTCCCTCAGATAGGTGCAAATGGTAATGAAGAAGTGACTGTATCAAGCCCAGAAGATTTGGTTGAAATTACCAATGCAATAGAAGTATTTGCTGTAGACTATTATGTGGAAAAGCGAAGGGTAGCTGCTTCCCTCCTTTTGAGTACTGAAGATAAAGTGTATAATCACTCTAAAAACGTCTGTGATAGACTGAATGGAAAATCAGTAGAAGATGTACAGACAATCAATGTGCAAGGTGTCAGCATCATCTTAGCGAAGATTGTTCTCCCATTGGGTAACGTGGAGTATTCTGCCTGGTTTTCAGCAAAAGAGCACAGTGATCATTATGAAGTATTCAGTCAATGGAATGTAGACAGTTATCCAACTGGACAATATCTTAATTTTCAAGTATGGAGTTCTTCACCCAATCAAGTACTACACATATTACAATACATCATCCAACAGTTAAAATCAGAAAAATCGGTCATTACTAATCGTAATGTCTCACAATTGCCTGGTGTAATTGTCAAAAGCGGTCGCTATGAAAATGGGAAACTCGTACTCTCCTTAAATAATAAAAAGGCAGTTTCTTCTGCTATATTAGAAGTAAACCTTAGAAGAACTGAGCAAGGAGCCCTAGATCACAAAATTTATTACCTAACCTTGAACGGTGATTCAGAACAGGAAGTAGTTATTGAAACAGGCTTTCTTTTTGATGCAGGTATTTCGCTGAACGTAGCTAGCGAAGAGTCTTATGATGCGCTCTACTTAGCAGATGGAGCATGGGGAACTGACTATAATGTGTCAATGACTGAGGTAAATACATTTATCACTCATGAAGTTAATAAACTACCACAGCCTGATGAATATTTGGTAGAAAGAGGGTTTGAAGTGAGTGGCACAAGTAGTGATGTCGTCAATGTATTTAGAAACCTTAAAGCTGGAGAGAGTAGCTTATCTGTTACTTCGTTTTCAACGTTAAGTTTCGACATTCAGAATAATCATCCCATTGAATTAATTGTTGTTGTAAAAGGTCTGCTGGATTGGAATGATCGATTAAGCATTAAAATCCCAATTCATACAGAAATACAAAATGTCATTATAAGTCTTGATGACTTAAATGATGGACAAAACCGTGATTTAGACATTCAAACCATTGTGTTCTCTTATATCAATCATTCAGGAGTCACGGAGGACGTTCATTTCAAAGTAGAAAATGCCATTTTCGGAAATGAGACCATACTTTCTGACAATCGACTTGTGGCCCATCCTACGAACTTTGTTGTATATCCTAATCCAGCGACAACCCTACTTAGGATTAATGCAGCCTCTGATAAAGGAATACTTAATATAATTGATGTCAATGGTAGAGTTATAATGAATCATACGGTCACGCCAGCTGAGTTAGATAGTGGTATCCCGCTTAATGTACTGCCTGGACTTTACAACGTAGTATACACAGATGATAAAGGAAGTTATACTCAACTTCTATTGATAGAATAGAATACTTTAATTAGGTTGATATTAAAAGGCATAAATCGCTAGTCATCATAGTGGTTTATGCCTTTTGTCATTCTCATTAATCGACAATAGATTATTCCAGTAGGTTGGTTATCAATAGGACCAATACTAATTAGCAGAGCTAGCGTGCACCAATACAACAAAGTGTTCAATAGCTTGGGTTTTGTGGTCGAAGTCTATTGATTCACACACTATCAACACAATACGAACTTCCATAAGGATAATGTCACTAATTAAAGTCTGTCTGTAAACTAGACCTTTCCAAGGTTTCGTGTGCTCACAAACCTCTTTACAACTCTGAATTGGACAGTGAAGACATGAAATCTTAGCTATGATTACGATATTAGTGATGTCCAGTACTAAATGAACATAATCCACTGAAGACTTTCTTCAGCAGTGGCAAAGATAATTATGTTTCAAAGAACAGGCATATCATGCTGATTAATTGGTATTTAGCTTTGAATTTTAATACACATTATTTAACATAAAAAAGACCCATACATGTCAAATGCATAGGTCATAATGAATTGATGTAACAGCTATACTAGCAGTGTATTTCAAGCATCTTGGTCTCCTCTAAGGGCTCGATAATTGAAAAATCAATACAAGCTGGAATCAAGCAGGTGTCCCCTCTTTTCAATAGTATGTCTTTATTATCTTTAGTTTTTAGCTTGACGGATCCTTCTAACATCATATATACGACAAAGGAATCTATCGATGAATAATCTCTCAATACTTCTTGCGTTATATTCACCTTATTGGTTTTGAAAAATGGGCAATTTACCAGACTACTTGGATCATACTTATCAGCATGCTTTATATAGCTATTGTCATCGTAACTTATAGCTGCCTGCGCTTGATTAACATGCAGCCTTCTCTTATGTCCAACCGCATCTTTCCTTTCATAATCATATATGCGGTAAGTAACATCAGAGCTTTGTTGAATTTCCGCCAACAAAACCCCTTTACCAATAGCATGTACTGTTCCTGCAGGGATAAATACAGTGTCTCCTTTTGTCACTTTTACCTTTTTGAATATGGAACCTATATTGCTCAATAAACTCTTATAATCGGATTGTACCATAGGTTTATTAAATCCCTTGGTAATTTTAGCATTCTTTTCCGCTTCCATGATGTACCACATTTCTGTCTTACCTTTACAATTGTGCCTTTTCATAGCCAATTCATTGTCTGGATGTACCTGTATGGACAAGTCTTTATGAGCATCTATATACTTAATAAGCAATGGAAATTGTGCTCCAAACTCATCATAAACTTTTTGACCGACCAATTGATCTTTGTATCCTTTGATAATCGTGTCAAGGGGCAAACCTCCTAGACATCCACCCTTTACAATACTAACGTTATTGGGTATAGTAGATATCTCCCATGACTCTCCACAATTCTCTCTGGGAGCTCCGGGCCGTCTCAGACTCTTCGAGATTTTGCCGCCTCCCCAAATTTTCTCTTTGTAGATTGGGGTAAATACTAAAGGATATAAACTGTTATTTGAATTTTTCATAGCTAGCCGTGTTTAGTTTTTTAGCGAATATTTTCTCATATAGGTGTTGATGTGAGCCTTAAACCAGCGCCATTTTCTTTCGCTAATCACGTGCTTCAAAGAACTCATTGAAGACTTAACAGCATTCGCTATATAGGCTCCTATAATGATGAGTAGCAACAAGTTCAAAGGATGGTTTAATGCGATTTGATGGGTAGATAACATGAACATAAGCGTCAGTGACAGTCCAAGTGTAGTTAATCTGAATATGATCAAATCTGCAATATGCAAAACCAAAGATTGTAGCGGCACCATCACCTTTCTTTTAAATGGGGCAACTATATTGTAGATATACCCTATTCTCAAAAGATTGAGAGGTATTTGAATAGCGTCTTTCATTCCCAACTTCGATCCGTCCATGTGCACCCAATTGTCAAGTGGCTTCTCCAAGAACATTTCTCGGAATCTGCTTATATCAAATCTCCTTTTCAGCCTCAGGAGGATTTCTACATCAAAGAGCCACCTGGTTTTAAATTCTGTATCAAAAACATAGGGTATAATGTCACGTCTGAAAATCTTAGCACCACATTGGGTGTCTTGAATCTTCAATCTTGTGATAGTAAAAATGATGAACCTGATGATTTTACTTATAAGACCTCGAACAACATCTCTTTTTATATTATTCTCACCATTCTCTGCTCTTGAACCATAAATAACTTGCAAAGATTTATGACATTTCATCTTAAAGATAAGTTGATCATAGTCTTTAAAATCAGTGGATAAGTCTGCATCAATAAAACCTATCGTATTCACTCTGGTATCATTGTATAGATGAAGTGCACCCAATTGCACAGCTTTAGCTTTACCACAGTTTTCTTCAACATTATAGATCCGGACATTATCATGTTGATAGTCCTTGATTTTTGCTAATGTGGATCGAGTAGCATCAGAACTGCCATCGTTGACGAAACACAGAATATTATGTTTGTTATCGGCAGCATAATCAAGAAAGCTGTTTATATCGAGTCTATCTGATTCATTGTAACAGGGTATTATTATTCCGTTTGCCATAGTCGTGATGTTTTATTTGACTACAAGTAGCAATAACTATCTACCCCATTTAAAATGAATCGTTGTATCGAGATTACATCATGTCCAATAACTTGAAATAAAGGTTACATTGAAACTTCAAGACCTTTCGACCATTGCTCGAAGTATATTGACCATTCAACGAAAAGATTAACATGACTTCACTATCGGCCTTATAATCGCAAATGCAATTAAAAAACAATCCGTACTTAATGTTGTCGCTGGCGCTCGCCATGGGGCTTCTATTTCATGGAGGTAGTTTTTTTCATACGCTGGAAGGCACCTATGACTTTTATGTACACACCTTTTTCGCAGACCACTATGCGCGCTCATGGTTTGATGTTTGGGAAACTAGGTGGTATACAGGATTTAATGTGATCAGTTATCCCCCACTATCTCATCAGTTAATTGCTTTATTCTCTCTTATGGGAGGGCTCAAGTTTGGCGCATTTCTATTATCCTTCATTATCATTACGCTCTATATCACTGGAGCTTATCGATTTGCTAAGTTGGTCACCGGAAATGAACATGCCGCAGGATACGCTGCATTAGTAGCGGTGTTTCTTCCATCAGTAATAGAGGCATTTCACGTATTTGGACAAATCCCATCTATGCTTGGCATTAGTTGGTTACTGCATACCATGCCTGAAGTCTACCTGTGGGTACGATATGGCAAAAGGAAGTACCTGAGAAATGGACTGTGTCTTATCGCTGTTGCCGTCTCCTCTCACCATGTGACCCCTATTTTTGGAATGGTCTTTTTTATACTTCCGTTAATAGGAACTGCTGTATTAGATACGGCACGAGAAAAGGTAGGGAGTTATTCTAAAATAGGTTTTACGCTATTTATAAAAGAAGTGAAAAACGCATTTGGGCGAATAACCATTTTTGGCTTAGCAACAATAGTCTTAGCCATAGTAGTCATTCTTCCCTATTGGTTATGGTCCAAAAGTGATCCTATTACGCAAATACCAATTCCTCATGGATCAAGGGACAATTACTTTGAAGTATTTAGTTCGGGCCTTATTTTCTTTATTATTCCCTGGGGATTTGTATTGGTACTTCTGCCTTACATCTTCTATAGGTATTTCTCTAAAAGAAACATATTTATAGGCATATCCTTTACACTATTGACCGTTTTAGGCACAGGAGGATCTACTCCTATCGCGGAGGCATTATTAGGTGAAAATGCTTTTAACATTCTTACACTTGAGCGATTTACCTTCTGGGCGACTATATGGGCCATGCCAATGGCCGGGGAATTCATCTGGAGTTTTTTTAATGGTCCTATTAGAGATCGCATCCTTGCAAGGAACTCTCAAGGAGTCTATAATTTCATCACCACTGTCATGGTGATCGTTATATTTTGTAGTGCAGGACTTACCCTCAACTTAGGGTATTTCAGACCGATTCAGCCTAAGGCTATTGATATAGAACCCTTAACCAACTTTATCAATACTGATAAACACTATAAATGGAGATACCTGACGTTAGGATTTGGAGATCAGATGGCGTGGCTCTCTGCCAATACAAATGCTGAAACGATCGATGGCAACTATCACTCGGTACGCAGAATTCCAGAGTTGACCACGAGGGCAGTTGAGCGGCTAGAAAATGTCAAATATCGTGGTATTGAAGGATTGGGAACGCTCAAACAGTTTTTAAGTAATCCTGATAAATTTCATCTGAAGTACATTTTTTCGAATGATAAATTTTACGATCCCCTACTTTACTTTTCTGGTTGGCACCGAGGAAGAAAGTTGGACAATGGTATTATGGTTTGGGAAAGAGAAGATGTCAGTCCATTGCCATCTGTATTGCCGAGAAAAGAAATACCTACTTATCAAATATTGATGTGGGGAATTATTCCGATGCTAAGTCTTGTACTGGCACTATTTTTCAATATTCAGCTGCACTGGATCAACCACGTGCGCAACCGCAATAAGAAACGGGATGATTATCAGAACCCTGAAATCATAAGCCCTTCCATCAATGATAAAGTGTATCAGACTTCAAAGTTTTGGTTGGCACTCATGATTGTGCTGACTTTAATGATTACTTACAAAGTATATTTCTCCAACCAAACACAAAATTCAGCATCCAAAGCTGTTTTCTCCTACTATGATGCACTAGACCTCAAGCAATATGAAAGAGCCTACTCTTATTTGGAGGCTGATGAAGTATATCCCTTGGATCAATTTATGCTTGAAATTTCTGTCACAGATGGCATTATTGAGTCATATGGAAAGATTGATAAAATAAGTACAGCAATCGTCAATGAAACGGATTCAACAGCCATTATTGACGTGACACTTAAGTATATCACTCCGCTCGAAGTATATGAAAAGAAGAACAGACATATAGTATCCAAAATGGAAGGAAACTGGCATCTAGAACCTCAACCTTTAGAACACACGATACCAGCTAATAAGTTTGTAGTCAGCAACATAACAGATTTTAAAAACCAGGGTAGGAAAAGAGTCACTATTGAAGAAACGCATCATACGGACATCATTGATAGGCCTGTATTGAATGTGCTACAGGCAAATTTAATACAGAAAGGCAATAGCCATTACATTGTGGGCCTACTTCAAAATGTAGATGCTTATCCAGCTGACATCAGTCTATTAGGCAAACTCTATGGCAATGATGGAAACATTAGTGCGCAATCTGCTGAACAGCTTCTGGTTACACACAAGCTACTTCCTAAAGAAATCACGCCATTCAAAATTGAATTTGATTCCTTGTCTTATGCTGATCACTACGGTGAAAGCATATGTGACTTTAGTTTAGAAATAGTCGGAGCTGTCACTACCCAAGATCTTTATAAAGACACTGCCATTCAAAATCTAAAAATCGAAGGATCGACTATCAGTGGACATATATTTAATCAAGGAAATGAAGTGGCTACAGTCATACAGGCACTCATCCCACAATTTGATGCTGATTTGAAAATTATTAATGTATCCAGTCAACTGGTAGAGGAAAGTGTGTTTCCAAGAAGGAGTCAACCTTTTTCGTTCAAATTAAATAACATCGAACATTTACAATTGATTAGTTCCACTGCTAAAGCTGTATTGATCAATGGAGTAGACAATGATGAGATCGTGGGTAAATACCAAACAAATCAGCGCAATACATCTGGCATAATGTGGTCTACTACTGATGAGCAGCACTTCTCAATAAAGCTAAATAACTTCATAGGAAACCCAGGAAAGTTCTAATGCGCAGTGTGTTATATACCATATTATTCATTGCCATCAATCAACTTGCCATTGGGCAAGATGCGCTGATGACCAATAATCATCAGCGCATAGCTGGTGACAATAGTGTTATTGGTTTCCAAACGGAAACGGATACTTACCAGGATCATACCTTAAGATTGGTTGTCTTTCACAACTTTGGTATTAGCACTTATGTAAACAAAGTGGAAGATTGTATCATCGGTTTTGACTTAACACAGTCGCTGACAAATCAATCAGGAGAGTTTAGTCTTAGATTGTATGCTGACACTGAGTTAATGGCTCGAGGACTGCTTCAAATTGGTGCAGACACTACTCAGTTACCATTGATAGAGGCTATGTGTGGTCCAAAACAAATCTTGACTGGTGGCGAAGACCATACAGCATTGGTAAGTACTACATTAGACTCATTAGACAATCCATGGCCTGAAGGAACTTCTACACGATTTGATTATGTGTTCAAAGACATCATCAAAACAGCCAATCAAGAGTCTAAACCACTCTATACCTATCAAAGATTCTACTCAGACGATCAATCAGGCAATGCGGTAATAAGTGTACAATCACAACAAGGGACTCATAAAGAGTTTGACCTTACCCTTTATCCCAATTTCCCACAGGACTTTTCATTAATCCCAGACAGGAATCATTACTATGCAGACGGTAAACAAGTAACTGAGATCAATACTTCAAGAATTGTTGATCGATTCGGTAATGTGACTCCTGATGGAACGATTGTGAATTTCATCATCGAGTCTAAGGATCACCCCTTTCAAACAGGAATAGGACGCACAATCAATGGAGTGGCTACCTTGAAAATACCGGCACCGCTCTCTCCCATTATTTGGAATGTAAGTGCCCAGATCGATCAGTTTGCAAAAAGTGATCAGGTGGCGATCTTCTATCAGAAAGCCATTGCTCCTTTTACTGCAAAAGAGTTGCCATCAAAAATCATTGAAATTGGTCCAATTACCAGTTTTATTGGTCAATTGGTGCCAGACCATACCCGCGTAGATCTTCAAATTTTCCAAAATGGAGAATTACATCAAACCATTACTTCCTTCACCAAAAATGGGATAGCCCAAACCGACCTCACTCCTCTCAATCTAGCACCTTGTACCTATGAAATACTGGTCAACTGTGGTGGTGAACAAACCATTTTAACAATCATGAAATGATATCGAAAAACAGATTATATATAGTTTACAGTGCACTTTCCTTCTTAGGCGTTTCAATACTCCTATTTGTGATTTTTTCAAGGTTATTGGCTTATTTCGAGACTCCGGTCGTGACCGTTTCATCCATTCAGAACAATTCCATTGACAATTTCTATCAACCCTCTTTTAACTGGGGTACTTTGAAGAATGAAGGAAGAAAAATGGAAAAGCATAGCCTAGAGAAAATAACAGATGATTATTTTGGTTCATTCTATGAACACAGTAAATACTTATCTCAAGGCAACAGTGCTGGTATAAAGGACCATTTCACAAAAAATAGTCGAAAGAAAGTTGAGATGGCTTCACTATCCAGTTCATTTGATCAAACCGTTAGAAAAGTAGCGTACACAACATTGTCTCATGAATTGGACTTGAAACTATATTCAGACGATGGTACAGTCATCGTATTTGATGATATTCAGACAAACTATCATCAGCTCTTTGAAAACGATGAATTAGTAGCTGGGTACTACGATACTGCTAGATTTGAAGTCATGCTGCTGTTGGAGGATAACTTCTGGAGGGTCAGACATAAAATAAGGTCAGCTACGGACTTTAAAGTTGAGTCGGTGAGCAAAGACACGCTCAACGATTATATATCGGTTAGAGGCAAGCAATTCATTTATAAGGATCAAGCCTTCAAGAGTAAAGGGATAAACTACTACCCTGCCAAGTATCCTTGGGAAGACTTCTGGCCCAACTTCGATAAAATACCGCTTAAGAAGGACTTCTCTTTGATTGCTAAGGCTGGATTCAATACCATCAGGGTATTTGTTCCATACCAACAGTTTGGAGGGTCTGAGATAGATGAAGCGCATCTCATCAACTTAGTGAAAATGCTAGATTTAGCAGAAGACCATGATTTAAAGGTCATTGTGACATTGTTTGATTTCTTTCTAGACTATTCGGTAGACAAATGGACCTTATCAGACCGACATGCCGAGACAGTTGTCACGAGACTGAGAAACCATCCTGCTATTCTGTCTTGGGATATCAAGAATGAACCAGATTTAGATTTTAAAAACCATGGAGAAGACATCGTGAAAGAATGGTTGAAATTTATGGCGATGAGCGTCAAAAAGTATGACCCCAATCACTTGGTCACGATTGGCTGGAGCGCGCCTGAATACATCACGACACTTGATGCATCAGTGGATTATTACTCTTTACATTTTTATAAGGATCCTTCAGATTTAGGTAGTTATCTACAAAAGGAATTTAGCAAGCCACTGATATTGGAAGAGACCGGTCAGCACAGTTTCAATGCCTGGTGGTATCCATTCAGGAAATCCAAAGAAGATCAAACTCAATACATTAGTGAAATTCTTGATGTCATCACTCAATATGAACTGTCATACACTTTCTGGACACTCTACGACTTTCAACACATCCCTGACAATGTGGTGGGTACTGTTCACTGGAGAAAGGGCATTCAAAAGAATTTTGGGCTCATCAATAAGCGTAATAAGCAAAAACCTGCTTTTGAACTGATCAAAGAATATAACCTCAACAATAAGTCATCTCGTTAGGGATCTTCATCACTAAAAACTATGAACACGATTTAGGAGAATGTGGGTGCAATTCGCGATTCTTAACACGATCAATGAGGTAAGGCAATCCATTGCTTTTGAATCTAAGTAAGATGTATCAATTTGATGAATACCTCTATGTAAGGATTAAGCTTAACTTCACATCTCTACGAGGTAGTTTTAATCCTGTAATCTAAGATTAATTCTAATTGGTCGACAAAATTTCACCACTCATCTAATATATATATACTGAACATGTTTGTTAAATATATTTGAACAAGAATCAATACATAAGATTCTTTCGAACAAGGATGATCCTTGATTGAGAATTAATTTTGTGTTAAACCAAAACAAAATGAAAAAGTTATTACTCATAGGAATATTACTTGTAGCAAGTAATACAATATTTAGCCAATGCAGTGAAAGTACCGATGCCTATAAAAATTTAGGGTCAGCAGTTAATTTATCTGCAGAGATTAATTGTTCTGGTGGAGATGTGGTGCTTAATTTAGTTGGCTCTAATGGGAGTGGTAGTATCACATTTGATCAAAACCTTACATTTAATAGCTTTGATGTTACTTTTCAGAATGGTAATAAACCAGCTCAATTTATTATACCAGCTGGGATAACAATTCATATTACGAATGATTTCACTTTTGGAGGGCAGCCTGACAAGGACAAATTTTTGGTTGTAGAAGGGACATTGATAATAGGTGGCACGTTGGATTTTGGAGATTTGCAATTTGAGATTGATGGAAATGGTACAATAGATGCCAAAGATATAATAGGGGCTGGTGATATAACATGTGCTGCAGCTGATGGAGGAACCGGTACCTGTCCCTTAGTTACCTCGGAAACCTGTGAAGATGCTACCAATGACTTTTGTACAACAAGTGTGATGCCGATAGTACTGACATACTTCGGTGCAGAGGCGTTGTTACATGAAGTTAAGTTAACATGGATTACCGCCTCTGAAGAGAATAATGATTATTATACGATTGAAAAATCTTCTAATGGAGTTGATTTTCTTGAGCTAGCAGAAGTAGATGGTGCAGGTAATAGTCTTGAAGTGTTAAACTATAGGTTATTGGATAAAAGCCCATTTCAAGGTGTGTCATATTACCGATTAAAACAAACAGATTATGATGGAACAAATGAAACATTTAAAGTAGTAGCTGCAGAGTTTTATGGAGATGTTGAGCCCATGAAAATAACACAACACTTTGGCTCTAATGAATTGAACATATCTAATAATTTTGATGAGGAAAACACCGCCTATATATATGATATGATGGGAAGGAGTCAGAAAATTGGAGCGCTACAAGCTGGGAATAACAAGGTAATATTGAATCGGACAGGATTGCCATCTAAAATCTACGTATTGAAAGTAGTGAATGCACTTGGCAAAGTACTTGCCACACAGAAATTTGTTATGCAGTAAGTCTAAATATAATAAAAATAACTCCTACGCATGTGAGAGTGGCTTCCTTTTTTCAAAATGCATATTCTTCCTAGTTGATCTAAATAATCAATAAGTCATCTGAAGAGATTTTTTTCATTTAGAAAGAGGTCTCTACTATTAAAATTTTGGATTTCTCCACGAAGTTACAAAATGACATAGAGAACATAACTTCAGTAACAAGTCATCTCATAGAGGGCTTTATCATTACAGTAATTAACTTTCGGCCATTAAACCTGTATTATGTATAGGGTTCGTGATGAGGAGTTAAATCGCGATGACAGCAGCAAGAAATATAATCCCTGTCAAAGTTTTGAACTTTGACAGGGATTATATTCTATTCTCTCCAAACCAACAAACACCTTTCCTCTCCCACTCGACTCTGATCATCTCCCTCTCATCGAAAGATCAGGAAAACGGCACCTATTCGCCCTAGTTTAGAGATATCAAAATGACCACAATTATGAAAAACACACTTAAAAACACCTTGATCAACGTTGCGAGTAGCACGTTATTCCTATTGATATTCTTCTTAGCCAGCTCTTTGAAGGGCCAGCACATGCAAGAAGGGTTCAACATGCTGGAAACAGGACAATTCGTTGAGGCCAGAGAATTCTTTGCTAGCATACTCGAAAAAGATTCATTGAATCCTACTGCCTTAATTTGCTACGGAAGGGCTGCTGGACTTTCTGGCGATATCAAAGAAGCTCAGCAAGTATTCAATCAACTACTTGTGATGACACCAGGTCGTGAAGAAGTTCTTCTCAATCTTGCAGAGTCACATTTATGGAATAATGATGGCAAATCAGCCATCAAAATTTATGATGACATTTTAGAAAAGAATCCACAGAGCTTTGCCGCCTTATTGGGCTATGCCAATAGCCAGAGTATGTTGGCTGAATATGCTACTGCAAATGAGTTCATCAAGAAAGCACTCGCAGTACAACCTGATAACCAACAAGCTAAAATCTCTAGAAAATTCATTCGACTAGGTTATGCCAATGAATTGGCTTCACAACAAAGTGAATATGAGCAGGCCTTAGAATTGGTAAATGCCAACCTTAAAGATGATCAGACAGATCAGCACTCGCTAATGCTGAAAGCCACCATCTTTTTACTCAAAGAGGCATATGCAAAGGCGGAGAAGATTTACTCCGAGAATATATTAGACCTATTAGATCGCTATGTTGGGAGAAGTACAACAGCTCATTTACTAAATAAGGATCAAGAAGCCTTGAGAATTGTAAAAGAGGGTGTCAGACAAATAACGCTTACTGGAGACAGTGTAAAGACTTTTAAAATCAAACAACAATACGTTGCTGCATTGCTGTGGAATGATAAGCTAAGAGCTGCTGATCAATACTTAGATCAATTGATTGAAGAATACCCTCACCAAACTGATTTGTTAAGCACAAAGGCGATGTTGCTGATCTATATGTCCGACTATAAAAATGGCGCTGATGTCTATCAGCAATTTTTACAGGATAATCCATCATCTTTTAACGGGAACCTTGGACTGGCGGACGCCAATCATGCCTTGGGGATGGACAACCTGGCCTATGATGGAGCATTCACAACGCTGTCTTACTTCCCTGGACAAAAAGACGTCATTGGGTTTATTGACCGATTGAATTTCTCACATGCTCCTGAAGTCAAAGCTGAAGTAATACTTTCTATGACAAGCGACAACAGTACCCGAGTGAAGAAAATAGCATCATCTAGTGCAAGCTTGTCCCCAAGACTAAATGTATCTGCAGGTTATTACAATGAAGTTTTTGCTGATGAGGCCGGTGAGTCCATCGATGTCAATGCAGGGGTTATTTCTTTAGATTATCAAATAAACAATAGACTCAGGGTCAATGGACAGCTAGAATCAGCAAAGGCTAATAGTACGGACTTCAATCAGAATTTCATGAACTACCTGATACAAACTCATGTAAAGGTCAATAAAAACCATCAATTGGTTTTAGGTCATCAAAAGGAGCTTCAAAACTTCAATAAGAACCTGCTGTCTCAAAATGTAAGTATGAATCACTTGATTGTGAAAAACATAAGCTTTTGGAAGCTGTATAACATCGGTTGGTATTCAGAAGCCTATTTCACCAAGTTGAGTGATGGTAATTCTAGAAATCTCTTATTCACTTCGATTTATAAAAATCTTACAAAGAAGCCAACCATCAAAACTGGATTGAACTTCTCAACCATGTCATTCACACAGACAAAACCATTGGAATACTATAGCCCAAAGTCCTTTTACAACTTTGAATGGTTTGCAGGACTGAATGTAGATCAAAGCAAGACCTTCCCAGTATCCATATTGGCTGATTTCGCCATCGGGTATCAGCTCAGTGACTCACAGAACATCACTGCCTGGAGAACGAAGATCTCAGTGAAGAAAAGAATCAAACGATTGATCATGGATGCTCATGTACAGCACAACTCGCTCTCAGCAGTATCAAATAATGGATTCAGCTTCACGCAAGCAGGTTTTAGCATCACTTATAAGCTGACTGACAAGCCCTTATTCTACAACAAGATCAAATCAAAAAACAATTAAGAAACCGCTAAAAATAGACCACCATGAAAAAGATTAAAATAGCCGTTGTATCGCCCTACCCTCCTAGTGATGTTACTTTATCAGAATATGGATATCACTTAGTAAAGCACCTCGCTAAGAAGGACGAAATAGAAGAAATAATTGTCTTAACAAATCACTTGAATGCAGGTCATTACCCATCAGTTCGGGGCAATGTAAGACTCGTGCCTTGTTGGTCATTCAATGGTCTGAAAAACATCTTCTCGATCACCCAGACGATTAAAAATGAACAACCAGATGTCGTATTATTCAATTTGCAATTCATGCTTTTTGGAGATAATAAAGTAGCCGCTGCTTTGGGATTGATGATTCCTTTTTTGTTGAAAATGATGCGCATCCCTACAGTGACTTTACTTCACAACATATTGGAGGAAGTAGACTTAAGCAGTGCTGGGTTTGCCGATAATAAGCTCCTAAAATCTATCTACAACTTCATAGGGACCTGCTTAACGCGTCTTATATTGAAATCTAGTGTCGTAGGTGTCACCATAGAAAAGTATGTCGATACACTCCGCAGCAAGTACAATGCTGACAATGTGGTCTTGATTCCTCATGGTTCTTTCGAAATTCCTCCATTACCTGATTTTGACAAAAAACACGAGAAGATCAAAGTCATGACTTTTGGGAAATTTGGAACCTACAAAAAAGTAGAAATTCTAATCGAAGCAGTTCAGCAGATCCGAACTAAAACGCAACTGCCCATCGAATTGGTGATCGCTGGAACAGACAATCCCAATGTCAAAGGATACTTGGAAGGAGTTAAAGAAAAGTATACAGCCATCAAAGATGTTACGTTCACAGGATATGTGGCTGAAGAAGATGTACCCGTGATATTTTCAGAAAGCACTGTGGTTGTCTTCCCCTACACCTCAACGACTGGTAGCTCAGGGGTATTACACCAAGCAGGTTCTTACGGCAAAGCAGTGGTGCTGCCCAAGCTGGGTGACCTTGAGCGCTTGATTGACTCAGAAGGTTATGCAGGTGCTTACTTCGAGCCAGAAAGTGTAGATGGCCTCGCGCAGGCTATCGAGAACGTCATCACTGACAAGGTCTATCGTAAGAAACTGGAATACAAAAACTATCAAGCTGCGGCTGGTCTAAGCATGAGCGAAATCGCTGACTGGTACCTCCTTCACTTTGGAAGAGTGATCGCTGCCTAAAACACTAAGATTTACTTTAAAACTGGTGGTCGGTTTTGGTCCCTGTCTATTGAGTTAGATGGGGATTTTTTTAGTATTTGGTTTATGGCTATGCGTCAACGCCTAGCTATCATCCGTAAACTAGACTTTCAAATATATATAAAAGTATCGAATAGCGGTAGGCTTAGAAAATAGCTCAGTTAGCTTATGGATGGTAGTGTTTGTTTGCAAAAGTTTACTTAAATAACCTTTTAAACAACGATGGATTTTTCGGAGGTTTGAGCATTGTTATTTCAGACATAAAACCCCTTATACTCTCGTTCCTTTCTTTCAATTCGTCAATCCAATCTTGCATCGCTATTCCTACGTCTTCTTTATTTTCAAGATGTCTATTTATCTCTTCAATCTCAGATTCGATTAGGTTTCGTTGATCATTAAGGTTTCGGTCTATGAAGTTCTTGTAGGTATTATATGACTTAATAACCCCATGCTTTGATTCTGCTTTTAAGATTATATTGGCAAAGAAATTCCAATCATCTAAGTAATCATGCTTTATCATCATATAGCTAGCATAAGCTATACATATCTCTTTGAATTTTGGTTTTTCAATAAATATCAATACAAAATTTGATGTCTGATTAGTTAAGAACATCTGAAAATATTCTAATTCAGCATTTAGGTAGTTATCTAATGCTTTGATATTAGATTTTTTGTCCTTATCGACTTCTATAATAAAGTGACTATAAGACTTCACATCATTAGCCTCTAACCAAGACCGTCTAATCGGAATATGGTTTTGAATAAATACTTGATTCAATTTTGTATATATCCCGTATTTTGAATCTACTTCTAATATTCTTGCAATTTGAGGTACATCAAGGTTATTCTTTTCCAGTGATAGCAAATACAGAAATTCTTGCAACTCAGGATGCATTTCGCCTTCCTTCAATTTAAGGTCATAAATTATATCAATTATTTCAACTAAAGAGGCCCATTTATGCGTTTTAACGTGTCGTAATTGGATTTCAACTTGTTTGTGCTTGTTAACCGGACTTTTTATGTAAATGTGATAACCTCTATATCCATCAGGTTTGGGCTCAGAGACATAATCTTTAACATTTGTAACTGAATAAAATTTAGTGATTTCGTTGCGAATTAAGGATAACGCTGATTTAGAATGGCATATAACTCTGCATCCAGCAATATCACCCATATTACCAAGTGACATTGTTGGCTCCCTTTTAATCTTTGAAAGTATTGATTCAATGCGCTTAATTCGTAGAGATATTAAACTATCTCGTCTAATCTTTTTAGCAATTGCCGCTACGTTTTCGAATACAGGAGAAATATCCTCTCTAAACGAAATTCTGTATTCCTGTAGTTGTTCTAGTTCGATTTTTCCAATGTCATTACCTTCTCGAATAGTGCTTCGAAGATGTCTACCTAACTTATTTACCTGGGATTTACTTGCCATCTATTTTTGCTAAGAATTGGCTATAGGACACTAGTGTCCTATAGCCCTTTTATACTTTGACAAGGTAACGGGATTTCAATGTTATTGAAATTTTTTTACTGAAATATTCCTGTAAATAGTATAACAGATATGATAAATCCACCTGTCCCGGAATTGGAAACTAGAACCGTTATCATAGGATCTGTGATCCGAAACTATAGATTATACGGGTTACAAACCCTATGATAGTACTTCGGAATTGTAAATTTCGAAGAGGTTAATTTTCATTCAAATTCTTTATATCTTCAAACCAAGATTTAATTTCATCAAATGATTTCATTTCTTCCAAATGTTCTTTTTTCAATTCTTTAGCTAGCTTTCCATTGGTTATCTGCTTGATGATTTTTTCGTCATTAAATTTTGAGGTTTTATCAGTTACAATTCTTGCAACATCTGCATTATCCCAATCCTCAATAGTAGAGCAATTAATTTCAAACTCTTTTTCATATAAAGATGAATGAATGTAGTTTTCCATTTCTCGCTTTTTTGTCAATATGGCTTTTGATTTATCAGGGCGAGCATTTACCTTTTCCACCGAAGACTTATACTGTTCATTTGAATCTTTATCGTACAAATGATATTCAATAACATTTGAGCCATCAAGGTAATGTCTTTCAACCCAATTTTTTAAAGAAGAACCACCCATTGGGATAATTTTAATATTCTCTTTTTTCAGGTCGATAATATCCTTTAATTCAGTTATGGTTTGATTCAGGTTTAATAAAAAATTTATGTCATTTTCTCCTTCAACACATATAACTAACTTACCTAAATAAGCTGTAATGCCTAATGTTTCAGCAATAGCCTTTAATTTATTATCATCTTGAATTATTTTATTTATTCCGTCAACTTTGTCAACCAGGATTAGATGTTCACTTTGCGACTGTTTTGCGATTTCTGGTGAATGTGTTGTGATAATAACTTGGTGCTTTTCTTTTTGAGCAATTTCATTTAAAGCGTCAATAAGTAAAACTTGGTGATTCGGATGTTGTGAAGTTTCTGGTTCTTCTATAGCATAGATTACTGTTTTATTGGAACTGTTTTGTCTTTCGGCTTCTGCTCGGAAATAGTTTAATAAAATCAATCTTCTAACGCCACTTCCTCTTTTATTCATTGGAATATTATCATCACCAATAAAAGAGAAAGAAAATAAAGTATCCCAAGCCTTATTTGAAACATCAGGTTTTAAAACTTTAGCAAGTTCAGGATTCATTTCCTCTAGTTTCTTGATAGTTTCATTACCTATCAATTCAGCACTTTGCTTAATTAACTCTTTGACTTCCTCAAGTTTGTCAAGTACATTTCCAATAGCAGTTTTGGTTATAACTTTGAGAGGGTCTTGGACTTCTTTATCAGTATCTTTATTTGCTCTATCTGACTGAAATAAAAAAAAGAGAGGTAAGTCAGTGCTAATGCTATTCCATATATTCTTACCGTCTTCCTTATCGATTGGTAACTCTATTGTTTTTAATTCTTTATCATCAATTACTTGATAAATAGCTCTTCGGATATCCGCTCTTTTTCTTTTGTCTATTTTAATAGGAATTTTGGTATCCATATCAGAACTATACGGTCCAATTTCAAGTCCCTCTAATTCCTTGCTGTTTAGTTTATCGTGAAGGGCAAATGCAATATCAGAATTATCTACATCCTCCAATATTTTTTTTAAATCGTCAATTTTTAATGTTGGTAAAGGAGATTTGTGGAATACTTTTGGATACTCACTAACAATAAATGTTTTAAGGCTAGTTGCTGTGATTTTATCCTTACTACAATCCCAAACTTTTTTAATTTCTAATAAGCCATCCTTATTTAATAAAAATTCATCCTTAAGGTTAGTTTTTACATCAGTATCTATTAGGTATTCTTTTTCTGGGTCTATTATAAGACTACAACTTATTGCCATTTCAGAGCCTTGAAATACATTTTTATCTGTTATATCTATTTTAATTCTTTCTTGTCCGAAAAAAACATCTAATGCTTCTAAAATTGTTGATTTCCCAATATCATTTTTCCCAATTATTACATTCAGGTTTTGGTCAAACTCAATTTCAATTGATTCGTAACTTCTAAAATTGAGTAGTTTTAATTTCTTTAAATACATACAGTTCGTAGTTCTTTCAGCATTACACACAACAATTGGCTATAGGACACTTGTGTCCTATAGCCCTTTTGTACCCTGACAATGTAAGAGATTTTCAATGCTATTGAAATTTCTTACTAAATTATTCCAGTTAATTTTAGAACAAATAAAATATTTTTTTTACATAAATGGATTAATATTTATGTTTAACACGATAATCGAACGATCCATATGGGTGAGACCAGTATCGCAGGATTCCCCTCTGTTCCAGATTTACAATCTGGAACTAGTATCGTAGGATCTGTGATCCGACACGTTTGATTATACGGGTTACAAACCCTATGATATAGCTTCGGAATTACAAATTCCGAAGAGAAGCGTGTACTACTATGGCGAGAGTCATAAAACTCATGTCTCTATATAATCTTTTGACGTCTACCCTCCATATAATGATACACCCCCTGTTCCAGATTTGCAATCTGGAACCTTTATCATAGAATCTGTGATCCGAAACTAAAGATTATACGAGTTAAAAACCCTGCGATACAACTTCGGAATTGTAAATTCCAAAGAGGAATCATTATTATTGTCAATGGGATATGCATATGTGATTCGAGATCAAGGAGCTGTACATTTTGTGACATTTACAGTACATCAATGGGTAGATATATTTACAAGACCAAAATACGTTGATATACTTCTTGAAAATTTAGAATACTGTCAAATCAATAAAGGATTAGAAATCTATGCTTGGGTAGTTATGAGCAATCATTGTCATCTTATCGTAAGTGCTAAGGATGAAAATCTAAGTGATATTATTCGTGATTTCAAAAAGCACACTTCCAAAGCAATATTTAAAGCGATAGAAAACAACAAACATGAAAGTAGAAGAGAATGGTTATTGAAAACTCTGAAATACAATGATAGAATTTGGTTTTGGAAAGAAGGGTATCATGGAGAAGAAGTCACAAGTTCGAGCTTTTACGATAGTAAGGTTGATTACATTCATTTAAATCCAGTACGAGCGGAACTTGTCGAAAAAGAAGAAGAATATTTACATAGCAGCGCAGGTCATTTGTATGGTACAAGAAAAGGAAGATTGAAACTAAGTCCGTTCAAATGAACTACTAACTGCTTTGCCTCTGTTTCAGATTTGCAATCTGGAACCACTATCGTAGGATCTGTGATCCGACACGTTTGATTATGCGGGTTACAAACCCTATGATTTAGCTTCGGAATTACAAATTTCGAAGAGATGCGTGTACTAGTATGAAGAGAGTCATAAAACTCATGTCTCTATATTATCTTTTGACGTCTACCCTCAACATAATGATACCCCACCAACGCCATTAAAGCCAGTCCCATGTAGATGATTTGCAAGTAGATGATTTGATTAAAGCTGTTGTGTAAAAAAGTAATGGTGACTATTTGCAGCACCGCAAACACTCCCATAATCATGACAGGCTTGTAATTGCCCAAAGACAGGTAGTAGTAGGTGAAGATATTACCTAGCGCCAGCATGCCAGTAGCCAAGGCATACATCCACAGGTATTGACCTATCGACAAGTAGCTCTTCCCGAATATACAGCTCACGATGAATTCAGGACATATCGCACAGATTACCACTGAAGCAGCTATCAATAAGCCGATGTATTTCAAGTACTTGTTCAATAGATGTTGATAAGGATGACCTGCTTTTCTGGTGTTGACCACTTCAGGAATCAAGAGCATCACAAACATCCAGGTGATAAAGTAAATCATGCGACCAATGAGTGATAGTGCGGTGTACAAACCCGCCATTTCTTCGCTGAAATAATGCTTGACCAGAATCAAGTCAAAATAGTTGGTAAGCATCTGTACCAGTTCATATCCTCCTGTGAAGAGGAAGAAGATGATCAACGCCTTCATTCCTGAGAACTTTCGAGGCCATAGACTCATCACTGGCGTACCACAGGTCAACGCGCCTATAATGATCGATGCGGATATGGACAAGGCGACACTTGCAGCTTCTGATAATCCAACACTATAGATTAATAAGATGGTGATGGCAAACCTAGAAAGCATCTCTGCTTGATAGGATATGGACAGCTTGACGAATTGCTCCTGCCCTTGCAAGAAGCCACGCATCACGCTGAGGTAAAAATAAAAGGGCACTCCTAGTGCCAGTGCTTTAATAGACGATGCAGCACTTAAGTTAAGAAAACTGGTCAATGCTGGTGAAAAAAACCACATCAGCCCGCCTAGCAAAAGCCCCGAAGCAATGCTCACCCAGCTGAGGCTTTTTTGAAAGTCCCTCCTATCAGCGGCACCTATCTCCACGATGTATTTTGCCGTCACCAATTGGAAAGCCATACCAAGGAATGACAAGATCAATAGCAGCGTGACCAAAAGCCCCGTTTCTGCAAAAATCTCAGGAGAGACAGTTCTGCCCAAAAGCACATTGTAGAGATAGTTACCAGCATTCACCATCAGCGCACTGAGCATGAATACTGTTGATCCACTCAGGCTGATTCTAGACCTAGTGAGTGAGAAATACATGACCAAATTGTGTTTGGGAGATAAAATCAGCAAGTTTAGGTTCTATGCAGTTGACGTATTCGAGGGTTTTATCAGCCCTAACAGCGATCATATGGGCTATCACTAGTGCATTGAATCCTGCAAGGTCAGTCTTTCTAATATTGCCACAACAGACCTTGATATGATTGGCTTTTACAATGGCGAATGAGAGTTGTTTCTTTATGATTTGAACATTCTCTGAGGTCACTTCTCCTTCTAGGGAGGTTAATATAGTACGTTCCATAGCTTTGTTTTTATTTCAATGTAGCTATGACAAGACTGGATTTTGGGCTTATTCGATTAGAGGAACCACTTAACGGACGACTGGTAAATTCAGAAAGATTAATGGTGATTTATGATCTATTGTAACCTCAATGTCGTTAAGCTTAGGTTTTTGTCACTGCGAACGAAGCGCGGCAGTCTATCCATTTGATCCCTTATGTCTTTATTTGGAGATTGCTTCGTGCCTCGCAATGACATAATGGACTTAACTGAACCACATTGATCATAACCTTAGGAGATATTTCAGTTTAATATACTGGTCACACAAAAAAGGTTTGTGAAGACACAAACCTTTGAAGTGGGATATAGACAAGGTCTAAATAGTATTTAGCTTACTCATCAGATGCGGCTTTTGATTGCGGCTAATAGGTATCACCAAGCTATCAATCAACAGATTATTATCTTCGATATCTACAATTTTGTTGATATTGACAATATAGGATCTATGGACACGCACAAACTGATTGCCATCTAGTCTTTCCTCGATATTCTTAATCGTAGAGTGAACGATATATCCTCTTTCTTTGGTCTTAAATAAGACATAGTCTCCTTTAGCCTCTATGAACATGATATTGTCAGGCTCTATTCTTACCAGACGTGAATTGACTTTCGCAAAGATGTTATTCTGTTGAAAGATACTAGCTTCCTCATCCTTGAGCTTTCGTACATTCTGATGATTAGAAATGGCTATTTCGATACCTGCATTGATATCTTTCATACCATATGGCTTCACGATGTATCCATAAGGACTATGCTGTGCAGCTTTTGTGATCGTTTCACTATCAGCATATGCTGTGGTGAATATATAAGGTACTTTAAAATCGTTGGTAAGACGTTCAGCCACATCAATCCCAGTCTTTTCCCCTTTCAACTGAATATCGACCAAAGCCAAATCTATCGTTTCCTTTTCCAACGATTTGATCGCACTGTCATAAGAATCAGCACTAGCTGTTACCTTGTGACCGAGTATTTCTAGCATTTCTGCTAAGGACTCTGCTATCTCCACATCATCCTCGATTATTAAAATATTATATGCAGCCATCTATTAACTTATTTGGGTAGTAATATACTAAAAATTGTTCCTTCATTTACATTGCTTTCAACAGATATCGTTCCACCATGTAATTCTGTGTATTCTTTCACAATTGCCAAGCCTAAGCCAGTCCCTTGGATATTGTCTACATTGGAAGCACGATAAAAAGTCTCAAAAAGTCTTTCTAAGTCTTCCTTAGGTACACCGATACCATAGTCTTTCACTTTCAACTCTACTTGATTATCATGATAATGAATATGTACTTCGGGTATCTGGCTATCTGGAGAATATTTAAAAGCATTTTCAATCAGGTTGTTCATGATCTGTGTGAATAGCTTTTTATCCAAATTCACATCGAATTTCTGACCTGTAATAATAACTTTAGGCAGGTTTTTTGATGTCAAATTGGGTAGGATGGCCTTTTCGATCGTTTCTTCTATGTCGTGCAGCTTAGGATTGAATTGTACTTTGCCATCAGCCAACTTACCTATCAGTAAGATGTTACTGATCAGTTGATTTAAGCGATCAACGTTTCTCTCTATCCGATGTACATTTTTGAGTAATTTGGTTTTATCCAACACATCATTGTTCTCCAAGACATAACTCAATATTTCGGCATTTGAGCTTATTGCGGTCAATGGTGTACGCAGCTCATGAGAAGTTGTGGAAACGAATCGGGACTTGATAGAATTCAGCTCTTGCTGCTTATCTAGTGCATCCTTCATATCACTCTCCGCTTTTTTCTTGATGGTAATGTCTCTTACAAAAGCATTAAAGAAATACTTTTTCTTCATTTTGACAGCCACTATACTCAGTTCTATAGGAAACTGTCTTCCATTCTTGTCCTCTCCAGGCACTTCAAATCTTTGATTTAATACAGGCCCATCACCTGTTTTAAGGAAGTGTTTCATTCCTTGTTCATGCTTTTCTCTTAATTCTACAGGGATTATTAGTTCTGAAAGCCTCTGATTCATGGCTTCTTCTTTAGAATACTTAAAAAGCTCAACAGCTTGATGGTTCCATTCTGTGACAAGACCTTCCTCATTTATAGTAATTACTGCATCCAATGCAGAATTAATAAGTGATCTCATTTTTTGCTCACTGTCAAGAAGAGCTTCACTTACATCAATTTGTTTCTCTCGGATCAGGGTATTCTTGATCTTAGTAGCCGCTAGGTTAGCTATTGTTTGTAAAGTCTCAAGATGTTCCTCTGTGTAGAAATTGATCTTTTCATGCTCTGTATCAATCACGCCTATCACTTCATCATCAGCTATAATAGGCACTGCCAATTCTGACAACCGTACTTTATCGTCTACTATATACCGTGAATCTTTAGAAGTATCCTTAATAATCTCTGCTCTCCCAGTAGCAGCTACATTCCCAACGATGCCTTGGCCTATTTTCATTTCTAATGGATTCTCTATACCATCTTCAGAATTTTTATTGCCAAATGCAGCTACTTGTTTCAAATGAGTCTTTTCATCATTGACCAAATAGACAACACAGTCTGAAAAATTAAAATTTTCGCTGACATTTGTAGTGATCTCAACTACTATTGCCTCAGTCCCGATAGTATCAAGTAATTTCTTAGCAAATTCATTGATTGCCTTTAGGTATTGTTGCTGTTTTGCAAGTTCTATGTTTCCAGTTTCTAGTCTATCTAGCAACTTTTTCCGGTGTTCTTCTTTTTCTTTTTTATCAGTTATATCATTGTGTATGCCTATTGATCCTATAATTTCACCATTAGCATTTTTGACAGGCGCTCCACTGATCAGCACCCAAATATAAGTACCATCTTTCTTACGGATCTTCATCTCGTAAGCAGATGATACTCCTTCTTGACGTTTTTGATTTTCCTTTTGAATATTTTGTTCAAATTGGCTTGCCTCATCTATGAGTATTTTACTGGCAATATTCCCCAACAGTTCATTTTTTGAATATCCGACACTTTTACAGAAAGGTTCATTTGCATAAACTATTCGCTCTTCAAGGTCAACTTCCAATAAGCCTAGGTCAATATTTTGAATTATATTTTGATATTTTTGTTCAGCGACTACTTTATCTGTGATATTTCTCGCAACCACCATAAATTCTTGTATAGCATAGTTGTTCAATATAATTTCAACAGTCTGTCCTATCCAAACTTCATTATTTGCTGTGGTAATCAATGGCAACTCTAGATACGAAGAGGCTTCTTTAGATTTAATTTGAGTTTTATAATGATCGACTACTTTTGAAAGATAATCTTCACGGACATATACATGAAAGGATTGACTGTAGAGCTCTTTTATGGTTGTTCCTAGTAGTATTGCTAAATTCTCATTGGCAAAAATGAAAAATCCCTCGGGATCAAGTTTATAAATAATTTCAGTAGAACCCATGGTATTGATATCTCCTAGAATAATTATGTAATCTTTAAATGAACACTTCTTTGCTATAAGTATATATTTTTATTTGAAAAGTCTCATTGAAATGTAAGTATAACATTCCATTTTTCACAGAATTTTGAGTGAAGTCGAAATATTAATTGTTGTGGCCAAATAAATGACACACATTTGCCATTTCCTCTACCTTTCCCTCCTGCCTACAATGTCAAAAGAGCCTGCTTAACACATGCAGGAGCTCTGCTCCTGCTATTTATATGATGTTGTCATAGCTAAGGTGAAATGGCTACCCTATAGGCTGGCTCTTCACTAAATTGATCTACAAGATCAATTCTTAACGCTCAGCCC
>JAWUWD010000086.1:0-74121 GCA_034112085.1 Cyclobacteriaceae bacterium | reverse complement strand
CACCTCATAATAGTCTCTCTTAGCCATCGTACTTTCTGATTAGTTACATATTACTACTTTTGCAAATCGAATAAATTTCTCACATAGGAAGTATCCATTTTCTACTAAATCCACTACTTTCCCTTTCAACTTCTTAGTTGGTGCAGGTATTTGTGTTATCGCCTCATGAATTTCAGGATCAAATGCAATTCCTTGCTTACTCTCCATCACCTTAAGTCCTTTTTGAATCAGTGTATTATTGAACTTGTTAGCAATCAACGTCATGCCTTCTTGCACAGATTTGATGTCAGTATCTTCTTTATTAGACTTTTCGGCTCTTTCGAAATCGTCAACTATTGGTATAAGGGCACTTATCAAACCTTCACTGGCCGTTTGAATTAGGTCAAGTTTTTCTTTAGAGGTTCTTCTTCTGTAGTTTTCAAACTCCGAGTATAGGCGCAGATACTTATCCTTAGCTTCTGCCAATTCGGCTTTAGTCTTATCTAGTTCCGACAATTCTACCGTCTCTTCGACTTCAACTTCTTCTTGGTTTTCTTCGACTTCGTCAATGTTTATTGTTTTTACGTTGTCGTTTTCTTCTATATTCTCCCCGCTTTCGGCTGTTTTATCCTTTTTCATGCTATGGTACTCGTATTATTTATGACAAATTGTATGAGGCAGTTGACAATTATATTGCCAACTGACAAATGGTGTCATAATGTCACTTTTGATTTTATTGATTTAGTTGAGGGCCTTCCAGATCATATCCTTGAGGTCAACGATACCCAAGGTAGTAAGAGAGGAAATAAAGATATGTGGGAGATCGGGAGGGAGAAGTTCTTTCATTTCAGTGATGAGCTCTTCATCGAGCATATCGGATTTTGAAATGGCCAACATCCTCTTTTTATCCAGAAGCTCAGGGTTGTACTTTGTTAGCTCGGAGAGTAAAATTTTATATTCCTTACCAACGTCATCGGTGTCTGCTGGTATCATAAAGAGCAAAATGGAATTTCGCTCGATATGCCTTAAAAATCTTATTCCTAGACCTTTACCTTCTGACGCTCCCTCTATAATTCCAGGGATGTCTGCCATTACAAATGACTTATAATCTCTATAAGGAACAACGCCAAGGTTCGGAACTAATGTCGTAAAAGCATAGTTTGCGATCTCCGGAGTGGCAGCAGACACGACTGATAGAAGAGTCGATTTACCTGCATTTGGGAATCCTACCAAACCTACATCAGCAAGTACTTTGAGTTCGAGGACGATCCATTCTTCAATACCTTCCTCACCAGGTTGTGCAAATCGTGGAGTTTGATTGGTAGCCGTTTTAAAATTGGCATTACCCAATCCACCTCGTCCACCAGAAGTAAGAATTATTTCTTGACCTTCTTCTGTAATCTCAATTATGGTTTCTTCGGTCTCTGCATTTTTTGCAATAGTACCAAGAGGTACTTCTAAAATGATGTCTTCTCCATCTGATCCCGAACTACCATGACCCTGACCATTTTGACCACTTTTACCAATAACGTGTTTTTTATACCGCAAGTGAAGCAAAGTCCACAACTGCTTGTTTCCCCGAAGAATAACGTGACCACCTCTTCCTCCATTGCCACCATCGGGGCCACCTTTTGGCACATGCTTTTCTCTTCTTAAGTGAACAGCACCCGCACCTCCGGCTCCTGATCTGGAGCAAAAACGAACATGGTCTATGAAATTAGATGAAGCCAAGGTTAATTATATCTTATATTGATTGATAACTGTACAAGTTTTGTCGAAAATATCATCGATACTGCCAACGCCATTTATACTTTCAAATTTGTTTTGCGCTGTATAAAAATCTGCTACTACGGCTGTTTGATCATTATACACTTTAATACGGTTGCGAACTACATCCTCATTTTGATCATCAGGTCTGCCACTATCTGCTCCTCTGAGCAATAATCGCTTCGTGAGTTCGTCTTCTGACACCTCCAAAGCAAGCATGAGTGCTACTTTAGTGTTTTTACTCTTCAATAAATTTTCGAGCGCTACTGCTTGAGGATTGGTTCTAGGAAATCCATCGAATATAAATCCTTTCGCCTCGGGGCGATTGTTGACTTCGCTTTCAAGCATTTTAATGGTCACTTCGTCAGGGACAAGGTTTCCTTGATCCATGTAACTTTTAGCTAACTTCCCTAATGCTGTTTCTCCCTTGATATTGGCGCGAAATACATCACCAGTTGAGAGATGTACCAACCCATATTTTTCCACTAATTTAGTGGCTTGTGTTCCTTTTCCTGCTCCTGGAGGTCCAAATAAAACGATATTTAGCATTGTATAAGATTAAAATTGAGCGTCAAATATAATAAGTTTAGGATAATATCAGTGATCCTATTTCAATTGATAGATGTCTTTGAGGTTTCTTCCCAAGCCGTTGTAATCTAATCCATATCCAACTACGAACTTATCAGGAATTTCAAATCCCAAATATTTGACAGGAATATCTACTTTCATATTGTCAGGCTTTGTCAGGAGCGAAGCGATACTTACATTCTTAGCACCGAGTGAAGTAAACTCTTCAAGCATTTTACTCATAGTCAATCCAGAATCAATAATATCTTCTATGACGACCACTTCTCTATTGAAGATGTTCTCACTGAGACCAATAAGCTTTTTGATATCTCCAGAGCTTTGCATGTCTTCATAAGACGCGACCCGCACGAAAGATATTTCGCTAGGAATGCTCACTTCTTTCATCAAATCTGCTGCAAACATAAAGGAACCATTGAGAATCGCTATAAATAATGGCGTCTTCTCCTTATAGTCTTTGTTGATGCTGGCAGCAATCTCAGTAACTCGAGTATTGATTTTATCGGCACCAATGAACATCTCAAACTCCTTATCGTGAACTCTCATTTCTCAGATTTGATTGAAGGGCGCAAAGATAGTAGAATAGATTTCACTTTACATAGCAAATGTTTGCTTATATCTCGGCCATGAGAAGCTCGTATAAATGCAACATAGAGGCAATATCTGACTTGTGGACAATCTCATTTGGTGTATGTACATTGTCTTCTGGAGCACCTATGAAACACCAATCTATTGGGTAAGGACTGGCTTGCAGTTCTCGTCCATCACTAGCTCCTGAGGATTCTACTTCAAGTTGGTAAGGTACTTGGTGTTTATGTGCTACGCTGACTATCTTATCTACAAATGATTTTCTCGGAATACTATAATCTCTCATAGAGATGGCTACACCCTTACCATGTGTTACACCCCCAGTAACCCAAGTGATATCGGAAATGAGTGCCTGCTTGATTCCCCATTTTTCGTAAATAAATTTTGCTAAAAATGGAACGCTACCGCCACCATGCTCTTCCCAGCAAGAAAAAACGATAACTCCATTTTGCAGAGTCTCCGCAAGTTTCAATGCATTGTATACTCCAAGCCTATTATCTAAGTAACAACTCTGAACATATTCTTTGGTTTCTCTAAAGTCACATTCGAAGGTAAGATTCGTTCCGCGAGAAATAGCTCGACCAAAATCGTAGTACAAATTACCTTCCTCTTCCTTGAGCGTGCACCTAACTTCTCCAAGGAGATCTTCACCTTTTAGATGATACCCTGTTTGAGCATCTGGTCCACCTATTGGGATAAGCTGATTCTCATATCTCACGGTGAATCCAATGCTATCCATGTGCGCAAAAACTGCTGTTCTTGGGTTTCCAAATTTCAGGACTATGCAATTTTGTAGATCCTCTCCCTGAAATATTTCAGGACTAATACTCCATTTGTGTTTTTCTTTATCAATATATGAAAGGAGGAATTGGGTCATCGCCTCTTCATTTCCTGAAGGTGCATGAATATTGCAAAGCTTTTTTAATAGATCCATAATAGATTTTTTTTCTCAATGTGTAAAGGTAATCTGTATTTTTCCTGCCACTTATATATGTTTTAAAAATAAATTATCTATCTTAATTGCTCAAATAATAATAATGTGATACTTAGGGTGTTACATACTTTTGATTCGAGTAATTATTTCTAAATTCAACTGAGTTTTTATGCTTGTACGCCTAAGTGATACCAACTCAATAGCCAATCATTTTATTGCAGAGTTGAGAGACATATCTTGCCAGAATGATCGTATGAGATTCAGAAATAATTTAGAAAGGCTGGGAGAAGTAATGGCTTATGAAATTTCTAAACAGTTGAGCTACGAAGAGCACCATATACAAACACCACTTGGGACTTCTAAAACAGAACTTTTGAAAAATCATCCAGTGATCGTCACGATTATGAGAGCTGGTTTACCATTCTACAATGGGTTTGTCAATTTTTTCGACAAATCTGATAGCGGATTTATTGGCGCGTATCGCGTGGAAGGAAAAGATGAAGTTGAAATATCTACAGATTATTTAGCAGTGGGAGATTTAACCAATAAAGTTCTTTTGTTAGTTGATCCCATGCTTGCGACTGGTAAATCGTTGGTCAATACCTTACAGAAATTGATGAAATTCGGAGAGCCATCGTCTATTCATTTGGTGTCCGCTATTGCTGCACCCGAAGGAATTAATTATATTAATGAAAATTTTGACAGAACTCATACAATTTGGACAGGTACTGTTGATGAAAAACTAGATGAAAACAGCTACATAGTTCCTGGTTTAGGTGATGCTGGAGATCTTAGTTTTGGTCCTAAATTGTAACGCAGAGAAGATTTTATGATATCAAACATATTATTACTTGTTGGCGGCTTAATCGTCCTTATACTCGGGGGAGACTTCCTAGTAAGAGGGGCCTCAAGTATTGCGTTAAGGGTGCATATATCCCCACTGGTTGTGGGACTCACAATCGTGGCATTCGGGACATCAGCTCCAGAACTATTAATTAGTGTGAAATCAGCATTGGGTGGAAGTCCAGATCTTACAATGGGTAATGTAGTAGGGTCAAACATCTGTAACCTAGCCTTAGTACTTGGTATTACGGCACTTATCGAGCCGATTAGAGTTCAAAGCGATAGTATCAAAATTGATTGGCCGGTAGCCATGGGAAGTGCACTACTTCTCTATTTAGTAATTCAGGATAATCTGATCACCGGAGTTGAAGGAACCATCTTTCTTTCCCTTCTTATAACCTACACAGTGTTTATTATCAGAAGGTCTAGAATAGAGACTAAGGCGATTCGCGATATTGAAGAAAATGCTGATCTGCCTGATAGTTCGGGTAAAAATATTTGGAAGGATCTTGTATTCCTAGCAATAGGCGCAGTAGGCCTCTATTTTGGATCAGAGTGGTTTGTCGGAGGTGCTCAAGAGTTGGCAAGATATCTCGGAGTAAGTGAGCGTGTAATAGGTATCACGGTGCTTGCACTAGGCACGAGTCTCCCTGAATTGGTGACAGCCATAGTCGCTTCAGTGAAGAAAGAAACAGATCTTGCCCTAGGAAACTTAATGGGGTCGAACATATTTAATATACTTTCAATTCTAGGAATAACAACCCTTATCACAGATGTACATGTGAGTTCTGTTATTATTGATCATGACATGCTACCTATGATGGGAATAACATTGATCGTACTCCCCATGATGCTCACAGGCAGGAGCATTGGTCGGATCGAAGGCGGAATTCTTTTATTCGCCTATCTGTTCTATACCTATACGGTAGTTTCTTAATTACTCTTACTTTACGGAATAATGTTCGAAGAACTCATCAAGTTTTTTTCAATAATACTATTGACGATGCTGAAGTTTATTGCAGGACCTCTTGGTGGTTATGCTGCCGGATTTTCATTAATCACGACCATCTTAGTTACGATACTCGGTATGATGCTCAGCGTAGTTTTATTTACCTTTTTCGGTACATTTTTACGAGAACGTATTTTTAGCCGTTTTTTTAAGAAAAAGAATAAAAAATTTACAAAGCGCAATCGCAAATTTGTGGCTATCTGGAAGAAATATGGAGTGATCGGGACGGCATTTCTGACACCTATATTACTAACACCAATTGGAGGAACGCTGCTCTTGACCTCTTTTCGTACACCAAAGTCGCTTATTATGACTTATATGTTGGTGAGTGCAGTTGTGTGGTCAACCATTATTTCTGGGACGATCTTTTTACTAGGAGATGAATTGTTGAAATACTTCAATTACTCTGCCCCTTGATCAGGAAGCATTTCTATATCTTGAATCAATATTTTTTTAGAGATGGCTTGGCCAGTAGAAGTCGCTGCCAGACCACCCATAGCTGTTTCTTTGTACTTGGTTTCCATACTTTGGCCTACCTCACCCATAGCATCAATACATTCATCAACCGGGATGACTGCACTTATATCTGCTAATGCTATTTGTGCTGAAGAGTTGGCTATGGCTGCTGCACTAGCATTACGTACGACACAGGGTACTTCTACCAATCCGGCTACTGGATCACAGATCAATCCCAACATGCACTGGATAGTGATAGCTACTGCATTGAATATTTGATCTACGCTTCCGTCTAGAGCATAAACGATAGCTCCTGATGCCATCGCTGCTGCACTGCCAGTCTCTGCCTGGCAGCCCCCAACAGCTCCTGCGAGTGATGCTTTTTGTTCAATAATGAGGGCTATACCCGCACCAATAAGTAATCCTTCTAAAATTACTCGATCTTCTAAATCATGAATCTCTTGTAAGGTGTACATTGTACCTGGGAGAATTCCTGATGCACCAGCTGTTGGAGCGGCAACTATTCGGCCCATACAAGAATTGACTTCTTTAGCAGCAAGCGCTCTTGATATCAGATTTTGAAATTCTTTGGATAATACGGCTTTCTTATAATTGTAAACCTTCTTTGCGCCATTATTGATCATACCAGAGCGTGAAGTCATGTCTTCGGTAAGACCTGTAGTGACTGCTTCTTTCATCACAAGGTAAGCGGCACTCATACCTGACCAAATCTCTTCCTCAGTTCGTCCCTTCTGTTCAATCTCATACTCTAACACCGATTGATAAAGTGAAATCTGATGTTCTTCACAATATGATTTCCAACCTTTAAAGTCATTAAAAAGATAAGCCATGTTTTATATGTTTTATTGAAGCAACTGCCACTGTGTAGTACAACAAAGAATCTATTTACTTGTACTCTAACAGTCTGATACAAACATCAGAAGTAAAGTCTACTAGTAAACTCAAATTTACAAAAAGTAAAGATAGATCGGTATGTAATCATATCACTATAATATATCTTTGTCAAATGGAATTGAAAAATGACTTACTGATACGCGCGGCCAAAGGAGAATCAACAGAAAGAACACCAGTTTGGTTGATGAGACAAGCAGGAAGAATTCTCCCTGAATACCGAGCAGTACGTAATAGTCTGAGTGGATTTGTGGAATTGGTGAAGACCCCTGAACTAGCAGCTGAAGTCACAATCCAACCCGTAGATATTCTAGGTGTTGATGCCGCCATCATATTTTCGGATATTCTTGTGATACCAGAAGCTATGGGCTTGCCTTATGAGCTTATTGAAAAGAAGGGGCCATTTTTCCCAAAGACCATTTCCAATAAGGCAGATGCAGATAAACTTAAAGTCGCGTCAGGCGAGGAGCTTGATTATGTATATGAAGCTCTAAAAATCACGAAAAGAGAATTGGCTGGTCGAGTTCCATTGATTGGTTTTGCAGGAGCACCGTGGACGCTGTTGTCCTATATGGTGGAGGGTAGTGGAAGTAAAACTTTTTCTAAGGCAAGAAATATGCTTTATACGCAACCTGAAGTTGCTCATTCTGTATTGCAAAAGATCACTGATAGTGTCATCAATTATGTTAAAGGACAGATAGCTGCCGGTGCTGATTTGATACAAATATTCGACTCTTGGGCAGGTGTGCTCACTCCAACTCAGTATGAAGAGTTTTCAATGAGGTATATGCGTCAAATATGTGATGCTATAACAGAAGTGCCAGTTACCGTATTTGCTAAAGGAGCATACTTTGCTAGAGAAGCATTATCCGAACTCAACTGTGAGACCATTGGACTTGATTGGAATATGGATATAGCAGAATCTAGAAAACTCATAGGTGCTAATAAAACACTTCAAGGCAATCTAGACCCTTGCGCACTTTATGGTTCGTTTGATGAGGTCAAAAAAGCTACTCGTAAGATGTTAGATGAATTTGGAGACTCTCGCCACATAGCCAATCTTGGTCATGGTGTATATCCTGATGTAGACCCTGAAAAAGTAAAGTGCTTTATTGAGACCGTGAAGGAATATAGTGTGCGTTGATAAATTAGTGATTGGCTATTATGGTCTTTCTCTTTTTTACTTTCAAATAGAACTTCTTTATTTTTCTCGAACCCATTCAATGTAGTCTGTTTGTGTTATTTCTGAAACGCCCAATTGTCGCATCATCATTACTACTTGACCTCGGTGGAAACTTCCGTGATTAAACACTGTTTGAATTATTTCTCGTGTTGGAATTGAAAATACCTCTCCTTTGAGATCAAAATTTATTACTTTTTCTAATTCTGACTGATCTACAAATGTTTTGAATTCATAAGAAGTGTTTTGCCATTCTTTGAATAGTTCTTTATTTGTGCCTTCAAATTTTGTGACTTTTGTGGTTTCCCAATCATTACCATTCAATCTAGATAACCAACCTGTTTCTGCAAACCAAATATGGAGAATGGTGGCTCGAATTGTTGGATAACTCCCCACTAACTGATGACCTAATAGTTCGTCATATTGTTCTAATAAATCATTTATTAATCTATTATTTGCCCAAATATTATAGAGCGCGTAGTCAACGTATCTCTGATTCATTTTGTCTATTTGATTCTTATTTTCTTTACTGGGAATGATTTTCGCAAAATGGTTTTGAGAATTTTCAGAGTTTGTTAAAACGAAAAATTGAATAAAAGGTCCAGTGTCCTTATCTAACTAGATGAAAAATATTGCTACTATTTGGCCCTAAATACAAGGTAATACTCGGCTTAGCCTAAAGGACTAGCCTTCATACCCCTTCACCAAATCCTCAATCACTTCTCTGACAGGTCGGATGGATTTTACATGCTCGATGGAAGGCCCTGCACACCAGACAGTTTTGTAGGTGGCACTATTAGCAGCTTTTTCCAATGACTTCATGCCTTTATAGAAGGTAATCATTTTCATATACTTCTTGAGCGTACGATTCTTGTTCAGTACTGATTCCAACCAAGTTTGATCGGTGCCTATTTCTTTGACGTAAGGTGTGTTGATTACCGAACAAGGCGTGCCTGAAAGCTTAGTAGTCATCACGATGTCATTCGCTCCATAATCCACTATGGCTTGCTTATATTCTTCTGACACACCAGCCTCAATAGTAGCGATAAATGGACTGCCTATGGAAATTCCGCAAGCTCCTAAGTCAAGTTTTTCCTTCATCCCAGCTCCAGTTCCTACACCTCCAGCGGATATAACAGGGATATTACAAGTTGATGTGAGCAATGGTATTAGGTTAGCAAATTGAATCTTACCAGCATGTCCGCCCGCCTCGGAATTGACAGCGATGACCGCATCTGCGCCAAGATCTTCTACTTTTTTCGCATAGCCTTCTTCAGTGACATCACAGAACACTTTTGTTTTGATATTAGCACAAGCCTCAATCGTGCTTTGAGGACTTCCCAATGATGTGATAATATAATCTACCTCATAGTCCACGCAAGTTTGTAGTTGCTCCTTGAGTCTAACGTTGGACTTGTTTACGATCAAGTTGATACCAAAAGGACCATCAGTGGCTTTCCTGATCTGGTCCAGTGCAGCACGAAACGCAGCATCTGTGCGATAGTTGAGTGCAGGAATAGCACCAGTAGCCCCTGCTTTGATTCCCTCAATGGTCATTTGAGCATTAGATACTAGGAACATAGGAGCCATGATGATTGGGTATTTTATCCCCAGCATTTCAGTAAGAGCAGTATTGATTGCATTCATAGGTTAGTCATTAATAGAGGTCTAAATTTTGAAAAAAATGAGAAATTAAAAGCCATCATCATCATCTTCCTCTTCCACAGGAGTTTCTTCAGTAGTATCATCTCCCCCGAATCCTTCTCCTCCTTCTTGCTCCACTTCTTCTTCCACTGTCGACCCGAGGTCATAATAATCTTCGATTTCATAATAACCTCTTCTGAATCGGTTGATAAAGTCTAAAACTTCCACTTTACTTCCTGGATAAAAAACCAATTCTCCTGCTTTTGCTTTTGAAGCATTAGATTTGGAAGAGATATATTTGTTAAAGTTGTTGTTGGAGGAGAACAGCATCAAGCGGTCGCCTTCATATCCAAAGAAATACCAGGAGTCAGCAGATGCTTTCAAAAACAGATTCATTATAGTAGCCCCTGCTTCATCCTTTTTGATTTCCATAAAACCTTCAAACGCTCCATTGACATCTACTGATAGAATATTGGAAAGGCCTAGTTTGCCTTCATTGTAAAAAGCGCGGTACGCATCAGACCATTTGAGATTGACATCTGCAAATACCAATGGCCGCGCTACCTCTTTTGCAATCGATCCTATCGAAATGTATTCTTCTTTAGAGCTCTCTTCATAGGCTTTGGCTATTTGGTCACCTACTATGTCACCAAGTTTATATAACAGCTCGGTTGGATCTCCCAGGCCATCAGGAACGCCCTCATACTCTATGATCTCTAATAAATCAGCTGCCATATACTGATATGCCTGCCCCGGTATGTCAAAGTTCATTGACAAGAAGCTATTAATATTATATTGATTAGTCTCGAGATTGCCTCTACCTAGACCGGATGCAAGGATAGAAGCATCTTTCTTAGGAGGGAAGAAATTTAATGGCCCCTCGAATCTTATATCATCGGTATCTTCATTGTACGCAAATACTTTACCAGCAAATGATTCTCCGGCCGCCTTTGCTGGGTCTTCAATCATAAACTCATTGGTCTCTTCATTGAAAAACAAACTACCTCCGGGGGTAAAGAAGTCATCATCGTTTACGCCTTTTTTGTCTTCTAGAAAGTTGCTATACAAGTTGTTGTCGAGGGAAGAAAAATGCAACCCCGCTTCTATGCGCTTACCACCTTCGGTGGTAGCGTCATCGTAAGAAATTACTACGGCCTGTTGATTTCCTTCACTGGTATATTTCACCCAGTTGTTTTGATGTTCTTGGTTTTTGAAATCAAGTCTCACATATCCATCAAGATTCAATGCGGGTTTATCAGCATTGAGGATCATATCTCCTTTGAAGAAGAATCCGGGTGATACTAAGATATTGTCATCATCGATTACCGAACCGTTGGCAACACTATGTTGTCGGTAGACGAGTCCTTTTTTCTTATTGAACAACGAGCTATTGGATGCCGCGCTGTCTAGAGACTGTTCGAGATGAAAATTTTCCATTTGTATAGCAAATGTATCATTAAGGACATTGACATACTCGTAAGTAGCATAACCACTAAACTCGTTTCTTGAGACAATATCAATGACTCCATCGTACAATCGATGATAGCCATTCAAAGTATCGAGGATTATGGTTGTATTGGTTAACTGTCCTATTCTCGAGTTTTCATGAATTAATACTTCACCACCTTCTGGTGTTATTTTAGCATCTGCAACAATGATATAAGGGATTCCACTAACCTTCATCTCCAGTGAGTTCATGTCATATTCTGCTGCGGTGGCATAGAAGCTCAATGAGTCCAAGTCTTCGTTGACCGTATAGAAATAAGAGCTTTCCAAAGGAGTGTTTTTTGGCTTACGCATGAATATTTTTTGCTGATTGAGATCCCAACGCGCATTGGTAATTGAAGTGTTCATCTGTGCATATGGAAAACTTAGTGCCGCAGCTCCTTCTTGTTCTGGACTTATATTGGCGTAGTTTTCTTCTAAGTTGAATTTAAGTTTTACATCATCTCCACGAAGGACAGGTTTATCAGGATTGTCAGACTTGATCTCAAATTGAGCGTGACGGGCAGAAAATTGATTGTGATCAAATTTATAATCATCAGAGGTCATCTCAGATCCACGGGTAATCAATGATCCTTTTCCAAATACACCTTTCGATGTCATCGTAGTCATCCCGTCAAGAGAGGCTGATTGATTGTAGAGTTGGAAAGGCTCATCCAAATTGTAGATATACATACTGTCCTTCTTCGGCAACCAGTGCAGGTCAAAGTTGGTCAATGTCATTTGTGGGAAAATGACTCCATTATGTTCTTCTTCTCTTATCTCCATTGATGGGCCTTCTGCAAATACAGAATCTGGATAATAAATGAAATCATTGGAATTGAGGGTGGCTGCTAAAAAATCTATATTTCCATTTCCTCTGATTCCTTGCTTATTCAAGCTGATGTCACCATACATCCTCCCAACTCCTTCGAAAAGTTGATATCCATCTTCAGGAACTTTGTGATCAAAACCCAAAGAATAATCATCCATCACGTGTAGTTTTTCTTCTATCACGGGGAAAATTCCATCAGACACAAATACTCCTTTGAACTTGATAGAGGCGGGGTCACTATCGTTGAGACTATCTATCGCAAATGGTGGCGCTTCGAAGAATACTCCATCACCATAAATCCCATTAAGAATCTCTTTTCGATTGAATCGAACAACCGCACCTATACCTGCATCAAACTGTGGGTAACTAGCTAATTTTTCTTTCCCGGATTTATTGTCTGGCCGATTGATGTACAAAGTCCCTGATCCACCACTTACATCTGCTGATACTGAGCCTCCACCAGGACTCAGCGTGTTATCCAGAGCTGTTTTTGAGGTTCTTCCTGATTTGGTCTTTTTCTTGATATATAACTTGATAGAGTCGACATGCCCAAGCCTTACTAAGAAGCTGTCGTACTCAAATTCGTAATCTCGACCTATATACTCAAAGTTTCCAGCGATAATCCTACCATCAAAAACAAAATTTCGATCACCTGTCAGGAGAATCTCGCTTGAGTCAGGTTCAATCCTCACATTGAGAGGGTCACTGAGATAGAGTTCCTTCACCCCTCTGATGAGTAGCGTTTTTTCTTTCATGTCATAGACTGCATTGGACGCAGTATCTATCTTCGATTTGATAATGATATCATCATAGTCCTTCTTGCCACTGTATGCCTTTACGTAGTGGAATAGCTTAGGCTTGATGTTGATCTCTCCTGTTCCTTTATTATATGTTATGAACCCGGTTTGATCCATGTGCTGCATGGCGGACTTTAGTGCATTTTCACTTAGCTTATATTTTTTTGCCAAATCATCAACATAGAACTGATCTCCAGCTCTTTTGCTGTAGCCGGCAAGTAGTTTCAAAGGATGAAAATTATAAGTACCCGACAGATATCTGAAGTCTAGGGAGTCAAAATGCTCTACAGATTCAAAGATGGCAGCTAGCTCTTTACGGCCACCAAGCAGAGAGATGTCGAGGCTGTCTTTATTGAGATCCCACCTTACGATATCTGCGTTGATATTCATATTAAAGAAACTTTCGTAAAATGGTGTGTTGTAGTGGGTACCCTTACTTTTTTGAATGATCAATTTTTCTGTGGTCGTACCAAATTTGAATTTTACTGATGGGTGATATAGAGAGTCATAGCCGTTGTAGATAGTAGTCGCAGATTGTTTGGCGATTATGACGGAATCTCCAAATTCAAAGATCGGTGCTACCGTTTTGAATTTTCTACCCGTGTCATCTATATAGTCGATTTGGGCACGATCACTCAGCACGGAAGAGCTGGAAATTTCATGACCTTTCAGTGAAAACCCACCTTGATATCTGATGTTCTCGTTTCCTAGTCCTTTGATGCTAATATTGGAATTGAAAGAAGTGAAGTGTGGGTAATATACATGCGTGCTATCGTGCTTGACACTTTTGAACTCGAACGTCCCTTCAATGGCTTCATTGAGTCGCTCATCATATGTCAATAATACTTTGTTGGCGGTGAAGGTGGATTTTTTGACTTCAAAATTATAATCATATAGCGTGGCATATATCGGAGAGGATTCTACAGAATCCTTAATAATAGTTGGCCAATCAAATCGCCCTCCTTGCCCAGAAAATAAACGATCATTGATAAGCAGTGCCCCTTTAGTATTGCTGATAAAAACAGAGTCATATCCCGTAACTATATTCAAAGTAACTTTATCGAATCTTATGACTGGACCTTCTTCCAATGGAGTAGCCTCTTCGGTGAAAAGCGCATCAATTATACTTCCACCATCTCCACTCTCTTCATCTTCATCCCAATTTTCATCCTCCTCATCATCCCAGTTATCGTCACTCTCTTCATCATCCCAGTCATCGTCATCATCGTCCCAATCCTCATCCTCATTGTATTCTTCCTCCGAATCCTCTTCTTCGACTGGCTCTTCCTCCTCAGGAAGGATCTCGATTATTTCTGGAGGCGCAACAAATTCGAATTGATAGGAGTCATCACTGATAAGGAGTTGATTGCTTTTGTCAAAGTAGATAGCTCGGTGCTCAAAGAAGGTATTAATCGTCTTAAAAAACTGGGAAATAAGACTGCGATCATAGGCATCTATAACTTTAGAAGCCACATTGAGGTATTGACCAAATTTCTGTGTGTCAATGCCTTCGGTGATCTTTGCGTTAGCTATAGCTGAGAAGTATGGTCTAAATTCCTTGGCAGGACTGAGCCCTTTTTCAATCATTCGCCCAAGGTGATCCAATATTTTCCTTTGCTCATCAATGCCAATCGTCCCGTCATACCACATCTGCTCCGTTTGATCACCAAGTTCTCTAGCAGCTTCACTTCTCTGGTGATATAATAGTGCTTTGATATCTGATCCCAAAGAGTCTGGCTGATCGGGCAGGACAAAGCGCTGCGCCTCCACCTGACTGATGACAGTGGTACTAAAGAATATAGCTATGAAAAAGAGTTTTCGCATATATGGATATAAAGTACAAATTCAGAAATAATTGTCACTTAACCAATATAGCAATCATGACAGTACTAAGAGAAACGAAGGAATGCCCTACTTCGTCAATTTTCTTTTATAAAATGAGCGGCTACCCAGTTGTTTTTAGTAATGTGATGGTGATAGAACAGTCCATTTTCAACACATGAAGCCTTGATGTCTTCCAAGTCATGAATATAGAACCCACTCAATAGTAGATCTCCTTTTCCGACCAAATACTTAGCATATTGATCCATTTCTGAAAGGAGGATGTTCTTATTGATATTGGCAATGACGATGTCATAAGGAGTATTACTGAGTTTAACTTCAGCAATAGTGCCTTTTTGAATTGTGCACTTATTACAATTGTTCAGTTGGTAATTTTCCTCACTATTGTCCACGCACCAGTCATCTATATCAAAACTATCAATCGAAGTAGCACCACGTTTTTCGGCCATAATGGACAATACGCCAGTGCCACATCCAGCATCCATTACGCTTTTGCCCTCATGATCCAATCCCATTTGTAGAGTCAAAACTTGTGAAGTGGTCTCATGATGCCCTGTCCCAAATGACATCTTAGGAGTGATAATGATGTCGTATTTATATGGAGTACTTATTTCATGAAAGGCAGCACGAACGATGCATTGGTCATTGATGACCATAGGATCATAATTCTTCTCCCAATCTGCATTCCAGTTCTCTTTGGCAACTTGCCTTTTGGCATAGTTGATTTCGGCAACTTCATATCGAGCAAATAACTCATCAATACTCTTCTGATCAAATAGATCTTCGGTAACATAGGCATTGAATCCTGCATCTGTTTCTATGATAGAGTCATAGGACAATTGACTGATCTCAGCCATCAATATTTCTTGATAATCCTCAAGACAGGTGATGCTTATTTCTATGAAGCTCATTTGTTAGTTAGTTGCAACCAGCGAAAGATTCTGATTCGGTATAGTATATGGTGAAATCTGCTTCTCTTTGATCATTGGTGAAGTAGATCGTGTAGTCTGCGAAAGTTTGATCCTTCACGAAAAACCATTTTCCTGGCTCATCAGCAAATAGTTCATTCTCCTCTTTGAAGATAAGAATATCAGCAAAAGCCTCTGAGTCTTCGACATACACTTTGAAATGTGCTTGATTTTTTGAAGTGGTGATGTACATCGTGCCATAAACATCACAATTATTATGGCGATCAGATGCTGACATAAGTGTCGCAAAAATGATCAATAGGACGCTATGACGAATGATTAGTTTCAATAGGACTTCAAAATGTCTACAAAATCTCTTGATTTGAGTGAAGCTCCTCCGATCAATCCACCGTCAACATCTTGACAGGCAAAAAGTTCTTGTGCATTGCTGGGCTTACAGCTTCCTCCATAGAGTAACGATATGTCTTGAGCAATATTCTCGCCATACTTATCAGACAAGTGACTGCGAATAGCGGCATGCATCTCTTGCGCCTGATCACTTGAGGCAGTTACGCCAGTCCCTATTGCCCAGATGGGCTCGTATGCGATGACGACTTTCTCAAAATCGACAGCTTCTAAGTGAAATAGGCTTTCAGTCAACTGATTGCAAACAAAATCGAAATGATTGCCTGCTTCTCTAATGTCTAAAGACTCACCACAGCAAAATATTGGTAACAATCCGGCCGCGAGGGCAGTATCTACTTTTTGTTTGAGTAGCTCGTTGCTTTCTCTGTTGTATTCTCTTCTTTCGCTATGTCCTAGGATGACATATTCCACGCCCACAGACTTAAGCATATCACAAGATATCTCGCCAGTATAGGCACCCGAAGTATGTTGGCTAGTGTTCTGTGCTGCCAAAGCAACTTTGGGGCTGTCTTTCACTAACCCTGCCAATGTTGCTAAGTGAATATAGGGAGAAGCAATGATGGCTTTGACCTCATCGATGACTTCGTCATTGACCATATTGACAATTTCTGAAGTCAATTTTTGACCCTCCTCCAGCGTATTGTTCATTTTCCAATTGCCAGCTACTATTTTCTGTCTCATAGTGATTGATATTTGTCCTTGTGATGATCTATCGTGTAAAGATAAACAAAAGAGGCTATCTCAAAAGCTTGATTCAGCTTAGAGATAGCCTCATATTTTCTATGTGCTTAACTAAATAACGCCTTGCGCGATCATAGCATCAGCTACTTTTACAAAGCCGGCAATATTAGCACCTGCTTGATAATTTTCCCCCATTCCATATTCTTTGGAAGCAGAAAGACAAGTATCATGGATATTTTTCATGATCTCTTTCAACTTATTGTCAACCTCATCTCTTGACCAATATATTCCACTATAATTCTGAACCATTTCTAGTCCAGAAGTAGCTACACCACCTGCATTAGATGCTTTTCCTGGAGCATACATTACACCATTGTCAATCAATACAGTAATGGCTTCAGAGATTGTGGGCATATTGGCACCTTCAGCCAATAGTTTGACACCACCTTTGATCAAGTTGTGCGCATCAGCGACATTGATTTCATTTTGAGTGGCACATGGGAAAGCACAATCAGCTTCGTGCATCCATATTGCATTGTGATCAGCAGACCTATCTGAAGCTGTAAATACAGCAGAAGGATACTTGTCAGCATACTCAGAAATTCTTCCACGTCTATTGTTCTTCAAGTCCATGATGAACTCAAGCTTTTCCGCATCAATACCAGCTGCATCATAAATATATCCTGAAGAATCGGAGGCAGTCACTGGCTTTCCACCAAGAATGCATATTTTTTTCATAGCATATTGCGCTACATTACCAGAACCGGAAACGATACAAGTTTTGCCTTTGAGAGAATCATTCTTTTCAGCCAACATATTTTGCGCAAAGTATACTAAGCCATAACCTGTTGCTTCAGGACGAATCAAACTTCCGCCCCAGCCTTGACCTTTGCCAGTCAATACGCCAGTAAACTCATTTTTCATCTTCTTGTAAGCACCAAACATGTAGCCAATCTCACGACCACCTACACCGATATCTCCTGCTGGAATATCTAGTCTATTGCCAATATGTTTTGAGAGTTCTCCCATGAATGATTGGCAAAACCTCATCACTTCACCGTCAGACTTTCCTTTTGGATCAAAGTCAGCACCACCTTTTCCACCACCCATTGGCAACCCAGTCAAAGCGTTTTTGAATATTTGTTCGAAACCTAAGAATTTCAGTATACTTGCATTGACAGAAGGGTGAAACCTCAAGCCTCCTTTGTATGGGCCAATAGCACTGTTCATTTGAACTCTATAACCTCTATTGACTTGAACGTCTCCGTTGTCATCCACCCAGTTGACTCTAAAGTGAATCAATCTTTCTGGCTCAGTCATGCGCTCAAATATTTTGAGCTTTTGATATTGTGGGTTTCTCTCTATTACTTTTTCTACTGTTTCGTAAACTTCTTCTACAGCTTGATAAAACTCCGTTTCTCCAGGGTTTCTAGCTTGTACATTGTCCAAGATGTTGCTTGATGACATTTTATTATAATTTTAATGAAATAAGTGGTTTAATTATCACCTCAAATATACGATAAGTCATTATAGTCCAGTATAGTTTATCTTGATAATTGAAAAGCCATTCATTGCATCTGCTCGGATTTATTCTTGAAGGGCAGTATCACTCACTCCTCGGACCTGTTCCGGGGTCTCCCAATCGAAGTGAAACCGAATTATGACTCAATCAACCACAGTATTACATGTATTCCTGTTTTCTCCATTTCAATAATGTAGTATTGTTATTTATAGATTTCAATGCGATCGTTGGGGATCCCGCAATAAATGCTGGAAAGCAGTGATTGGGAGTATCATCCTGCGTGTCAGGCAAGGGGCTTAATTCTTAGTAGGCAGAGCCACCGTGAAAGTAGTCCCAACACCCACTTCGCTTTCTACACTGATAGTACCATGATTCATAGCGGCAAATTCATACGCTAACTGAAGACCCAGACCTAGACCTTTCTCTCCATCTGTACCCCAAGTACTTTTCTTCTCTTGCAACTGGAAAAGTGAGCTGAGTTTATCCGCAGGAATACCGACTCCGGTGTCCCGAACAACTATGATCGTTTGTGCTTCAGAGATAGCTGCTGATAGTGTGATTGTTCCTTCGCTTTCTGTGAACTTCAAGGCATTGCCGATGAGGTTACGAAATATAGTCATCGCACTATTCCTGTCAATCCATGCAGAAGTATCAGCCGGCACTTCAAATCGTAACTGAATATTCTTGGCAGAAGACATGTTTTGAAATACCCCTTGCAACTCAGTAGTCATTTCTGAGATATTGACTTGCTCTGGCGAATAAGGAAACTCACCCTGCTGACTTACCGCCCAGTTTAGCAAGTTGTCTAATAATGCGGATAGCTGAGAAGAAGACTGATCTATGTGCTCGGTCACTTCCACAAGTTCATCATATGCTTTGTCTTTGACATAGTATCTGATCAACTCCGCCACTCCTGCAAAGGCATTGACTGGGCCTCTCAAGTCATGAGAGATGATGGAGAAAAAACGGTCTTTGGTATTATTCAATCCTTCGAGTTGATCACGTTGAGATTCTACCGTGGCATTTTGCCTGGCAAGCTGCGTATTGACCAATTGCCGCTGCTTACTGGTGCGATAGACTACAATGACCAAAATAACAATGAGTAAGATCACTGCCACCATCGCATAACCTACAATTTGCTGGGTACGCTTCTCTTGCTCGAGAAGATCAACTTCTATCTGTTTTTGACCCACTTCAAAATCGGTGCGTAAATCGGCTAGTTCCCTGATTTTTTCAGTGTTGATCAGACTATCTCTATAATTATAATATTTGGATTGAAAATCCAAGGCTTTGTTAGCATCACCAACTTCTAAATAAGTAGCTGATAGAGACTTCGCTCCATTTTGGATTTGTTCTATTAAACCGTGAGACATGGCTATTTGATATCCTTTTTCAAGATTACTAATGGCCTTTTTCAAACTCCCTTGTTCAAGATAAACCCCCCCTATTTCTATGAGACAATCCGACAGGCCATAATGATCTTCATTAGATTCCATTATTTGCATAGCCGCCATTAGTTGATCTTCAGCTTCAGAGAAACGACCAATTTTTGCTAAGGCCAAAGCCTTATTGCTTTGTGCGTATGCAAGGATCAAATCATATTCCGAAAACTGGGCAAAGTAAATGGCTTTATCCGACAGCGATATGGCAGAGTCATACATGCTGGCCCTGTAGGCAGCATAGCTATAATTTATGTACGCCATTGAAAGGCGTTGGGAATCAACTCTATTTATATAAAGATCAAGTACTTGTCTATGATAATCGAATGCTTTTTGGTAATCTTCATTCGATGTGTAAAGTAAAGCTATGTTTGCATAGACATCGGCTTGAGAAACTAAATCATTATTTGAAGATGCTATTTCTGCAGCTTCTAGATAAGCCTCCAAAGCTTGTGTTAGTTTTCCTATTTGTTTATAACCTCCTCCTAAACCAATATAACCTAATATAGTGCTCTTATAATCATCAAGTGCCTTAGCTTCTTTTATTAATAACTTTGAATAGGTGAGACTTTCGTTAGGGCTTGTTGATTCGTTACCTATCCTTTTCAAAAGATCTAATCTTTGTGCTTCACTCAGTCCTCCCTGCTCCAAAACAATTATTAGACTATCCGCTAATGGCTGATTTTGAGATTTTGAGATTTTGGAAAAAAAACAAAGAATGACGAACAATACCGTCATTCTAATCACACTTATTGACATCTATTATTATTGTTTTGGAATTCTAATATCCGGATCTTGCTCAAGCTGAGCCCCCCCATTGATGGTGTATTGCACACTATACCCTACTGTTCCATCAGGAGCGGTTTCAGAAATTGATCCTTCCCACTCACCGCTGTTCTTGGCACTCGGAGCATCACCCCATATAGTATCACCACTCGGGTTTTTCATCGGGATACCAGTGATTACGAGTCCAGACGTTCTAGTTTTCCATTTTACCTTGTCACCTCGATCGGCACCAGTGGTGATCTCTTTTCCGCTGTTTCCACTATTATCCTCGAATGTAAGTTCTGCTGTTCCTGGGATTACACTTACAAAAATTGTTTCTGTTGCCATAGCCTTGATAGGTCTTTAAATGATCTAATAATTAATTGAATGGTTAAGATATCAATTTTTGTGGGGGAGCGGAAGGTTCGGTTAAAAACTTTCACTGATTATTTATGAGTATTTTAAAATTGGGTTGATAGTTAGTGGATTGTGCGCTTCTCCTGACTTCCCCGGATTCATTCCGGGGTCTCCCACTCGAAGCACATCTGGATCTTAACCCACGCAATGACATAAACATTTCTCTATTTCAATTATGGAGTGTTGGTTGTTTTAGATTTGATCTCCGTGGATGGGGGTGCCGGAACAAGTCCGGCAAAGTGGTTATATATATAATGACTATATTAAAATCATGAACAAATTCTAAGTTTATATTCTATCAAACAAACACCAAACAACTCTCTACACTGGGTTTACCGATGATTTGGCACGTAGAGTATATGAACACAAACACAAATTGCTAAAGGGATTTACGGCTAAGTACAATTGTGAAAAACTGCTTTACTTTGAAGAATTCAGCAATGCGGAAGAAGCGCTTGGTAGAGAAAAACAACTCAAAAAATACAAGCGAGAGTGGAAGGAGAATTTGATCAGTGAGATGAATCCTGAGTGGAAGGACTTGGTTGATAATTTTGATGTGAAGTGACTTTTCTTTTCACGCAGCCTCCCCGGACTTGTTCCGAGGTCTTCCATCAACTACTCTCTTTATCTGCACCATCCCCGGACTTGTTCCGGGGTCCCCCAGCAAGTACCCACAACCCTCAATAGCACTACAATCTTATCAAAGTAGCTCTTCGAAAATCAACATCATACACAGTCTTATTGCTTTCCATAGTTAGGGGGTGCCGGAACGGGTCCGGCAAGGTGGTATTATTGAGCAATCTCAAAAAATCTACTACCTTATTGTGACTAATGTTGAACAGCTGACTTATATGCTCGAAACCATCCTATTAAAGCCTTTGAAAAGTGATTCACATATGAGTGAAGGTGCTATTGTTGCGGAGCAGGAGTTAGTCCTGAATGCGCAACGGGATGAGCAGGCTTTTGCAATGCTGTATGACCGATACTTTGAAGGAATATTTGGGTTTGTCTATCGAAGAACTGATGATGAGGCGCTGACTTCAGACTTGGTATCACAGGTGTTTTTGAAAGCCTTACAGAACATAAAGAAGTATGAATATAGAGGGCTGCCGTTTTCAGCATGGCTCTATCGGATAGCGAGCAATGAGATCAATCGCTATTTTCGGAAGCATAATAAGGTCAAGGTATTTAGTCTAGAAGAAGGGCGAGTGGCTGAACTCATCGATGAGGCAGATGAGAATAATGAAGAGAAAATAGCTCTGTTGATGACCTGCCTTAAAGAACTATCTACTTCGGTGATGGAAGTACTTGAACTTCGGTTTTTCGAAGAAAAGAGCTTCAAGGAGATCGCTTTTATACTCGAGATCACAGAGAGTGGTGCCAAAATGCGCACTTATCGGGCATTGGAGAAATTAAAAGACCAATTTGACATCAAAATAGCTGATAGCAATGGGTAAACATGAAATCAAATTGCGGAGAAAATCAATGACCTCTCGAAAAATCGAGCGACATAAGAACTATGCGCAATTGATGAACAAACATCATAAGACCCAACGGACAAAGCGGATCATTCAATGGCTTATATTGGTGTTTGTCTTTTTACTGGGCCTATTTGTATTGTATTATTCACTGATTAGGAAGCCGAAAACAACATCTACCATTCATCATCACCAAACAGAGACCAATGTAAACACAACTACTTGACGCTATTAATGCATCTCATCAGATTTATTTTAAACCATAAAAAACAAAAGGATCATGGAAGCTAAAAAATCAAAGAAAGCAGACGTTTCAAGAAGCAAAGTAATGTATTTTAATATAGGCTTGGTCATAGCAATGGCCTTCGCGGTCAGTGCCTTCGAGTACAAAAGCTATGGAGACGTTGTCGTATCTAGACTACCCGATCGGGCTGATATATTTGATGCGATTATCAATGTGCCAGTGACAACATATGATATTCCAAAAGCACCCAAACCCAAGCCTATCAAAAAGGCCAATCCGGTGCTTGTAGAAGATTTGACAAAAGAGCTAGAAAAATTGCAAGATGTGATTATTGAACCTGTAGAAATTGTAATTGATGATGAAATGACTATTTCGATGCCAGATGAAAAGGCAGAAGAACTACCTTTTCACACTGTAGTCGAAAAGATGCCAGAGTTCGAAGGTGGATATGAAGCATTTATGAAGTTCATATCCAAAAAGATGAGATATCCTCGTCAAGCTCGTAATATGAGAATTGAAGGGAAAGTTTTTGTTGAATTCATTATTGATGAGACTGGAAAAATGACAGAAATACGCACGATCAAAGGAATCGGAGCTGGCTGTGATGAAGAGGCGGAACGTGTTTTAAATGCGGCCCCTTTATGGTCACCAGGGAAACAACGTGGAGTTCCTGTAAAGGTGAAAATGGTACTGCCAATTTACTTTCAACTAGGAAGGTAGTATTCCACTACCCATAAGCTATAAGGGAGCAATACCGACTACGGGTGTTGCTCTCTTGTGTATTTCCAACGATTGTGTGACCACAGGTAAGACGCTGGCTGTGAGCGGATGAGTTTCTCTGTGGCTTTGGCATAACTTTCAATAATATTATGCGATGATCGTTCATGAGGAGGCAGACTTAGGATTTCAATATCTACTTCATAATACCCACGTTTGGTTTTCTTGAAGGCAAAGAATAAAACTGGGCATTGGGTCAATTTGGCGAGCATATCTGTGCCGATGTAGAATGCGGACTCTTGCCCCATAAAAGTCGTCCAGTACTTCTTTGATTCTCTCCAAGGAATCTGATCTGCCACCATTGCAAATCCTTTTCCCTCTTTACTTCTTCTCATTATTTCTCTTGCCGCAGTTTCTTTTTCTACTCCATGTGCGCCAAACTTGGACCGAAGTGATTTCATAAAAACATCGAATCTTCGACTTTGCAATTTTTGGTAGATATAGTCAATCTCAAAAGGACATTGTAAAGACAACGAAAGCTGTGCCCATTCCCAATTGAATTGATGAGAGGTCATGAACATCACAGGAATGCCCTTAAATTGATCCAGAATTTCAATATTATTATACTTGGCACGTTTCAAAAAATCCTCTTTTGGCATTGAGTGGATTTTGATTACCTCCACGCCAAAATCACATAGGTTGTGATAGAATTCCTTCATGATTATCGCAATCTCTCCCTCTGACTTTTCGGGAAAGGAAGTGGTCAAGTTTTTCTTCACAACCTTCTTTCTATAGCCAACCACATGATAGGTCAAGAAAAACAGAAAATCTGCCATGCGATACAAGGCTCGAAACGAAAGTTTAGAAAATATCTTAACTAAGAAAATCATAATCAATGTAAACTAATTAAGGTGCTCCGCAGGCGGTTATATATTTAAAGAACCGACTATTTACCCAGTAAGTTGAATGTTGAAACGTAGAAATTCTTATCTACACTCACATCAAGATTTGATGATTTAAGCCTCTCCTGCTTCCAGTTTTTTGTTGGAGAAAGCCAGTTTTCTTCAGCACCCAATGTTACTTTAATGGGCATATCGAAGGACGAGTTACAGTTGGTCCATCTATAGGTCAGTTTATCTTCCTTTATCAGATACTCTAGTGTTGGGATCCTAGTATCTCTTAAGTATTGGTCAAAGAATGCTTGTAGATCTTTTCCGACAGATTCACTTAGGTAGTTTTCGATTTGCTCAGTAGTGACTGTTTGATGGTAGAATTTCTCATTCATTCCTCTGAGTATCATCCTCCACTTTTCATCATCATTGACGATCTGTCTAATCATGTGAATCATGTTCGCTCCTTTGTAATACATGTCACTAGACCCAGAATTGTTCACATTATATGTGCCTATGATGGGGCTATCATTTGAGATTCTAGCCCGTGTACCTATGACGTATTCATTGCTCGCTTTTGTCCCATAATGATAGTCTAAAAACAAATTCTCGGAATAGGCAGTGAAGCTTTCATGAATCCACATGTCGGCAATATCTTTATTGGTGATATTATTGGCAAACCACTCATGACCGGCTTCATGCACAATGATGAAGTCAAACTTCATTCCCCAACCAGTGCCACTTAGGTCTGTGCCACTATAGCCGTTTTGATAACCATTGCCATAAGTGACCGAACTTTGATGCTCCATACCCAAGTAAGGAACTTCTACTAGCTTGAAGCCATCTTCATAAAATGGATAAGGCCCAAACCAATGTTCAAATGCTTTCAGCATTCTGCTGGCGTCTTTGAATTGTACTTTGGCTTTTTCTAAGTTTTCTTTAAGCACATAATAGTCGCAATCTAATTTCCCTTTTTCTCCATCATAAACTTCTGAAAAATGAGCATAGTCAGCGATGTTGATATTGACTCCATAGTTGTTGATAGGATTGTCTACATACCAATGGTATGTTTTGGTGCCATCCTTATTTTTATCAACGCCCTTTAATCTTCCGTTGGAAACATCCATCAGATGCTTAGGGGTGGTGATGCTGATGCTCATGTTCTCAGGCTCATCATACATGTGGTCTTTGCATGGCCACCACATACTTGCACCATCTCCTTGACAACTGGTTGTGATGAAGTCGTTGCCTTCTCTGTCTTTTTTCCAAGTAAACCCTCCTGACCATGGTGGTCTTGGGCTAATCGTTGGATTGCCTTCATAGTAGATGGTGACTTCATTGAGGGCTCCGACTTCTTGGGTTTTCTTCAATTGCAAAATGAAGACATTGCCTTCTCTTTCAAAATTGATCTCTTTTTTATCCTCCAGTATTTTGGTAATCTTCATTGGCTCTTGAAGATCAATTTGCATTTGCTGATTCGCAGAGAGCACCTTATACTTTACCGTGTTGTATCCTGAAATAAATTTTTCTGTAGGATCTACTTTGATATTGAGATCATAATGTGTCAAATCCCACCATACACGTTCAGGGGTGATAGAACCTCTAAGAGTGTCTTGACGACTAAAAGTTGTTTGTTGTGCTTGAGTGGCAAAACTTAAAATCAATAATCCTATTGATGCAAATACGAACCTCATAGTAGATGTTTATATTAGTTTTTCATCTTTTCTACTTGTTCCATAGCATCTTCTGCTATTTTTTTATGCTCTTCAGCTGCTTGACGATGTTCTTCAGCTTCTGCCTTGTGCTTTTCAGCTAGCTCCTGCAGGATAAATGTTTCTGCTGAAGAAGCTTCTGCCGCTTCTTGACATGAAACCACATCTTCTTTAGCTTGATCTGCTGCAGATTTTTGCTGGAAAGCAAATAATGCTAGTAACCCACTGGCTGCAGCTAATATTACAATAATAATGTTCTTGTTCATCTCTTTAAAATTTTGATTTGAGTTTTGTTATTCGTTGATAAGAAGCATCTATTCTTTCTTGCGAAATCACTCCTTTAGCAACATAATTTTTAATAATGTCAAACACAGTGTCCACTGTACGGTTTTCACTTCCTTGGATATTATTGGAGAACATCAAGACATCGACTCCAGCCTCGATAGACAAAAGAATTGCTTTTTCAAGTCCGTAATGTTTTGTGATGGCGTGCATCTGCATATCATCAGAAAATATCACTCCTTCATAGCCCAATTTTCCTCTCAATAACTCGGTCATTATCGGTTTTGACAATGTCCCCGGTAGTCCACTTTTATCTAGTTGTTTGTTGACTATATGTGCAGTCATGATGGCATCTACTTCCCCACTTTTTATCATTTCTTGGTATGGGTAAAGCTCCTTTTCTTCCCAATAGTTAGTGACATCTGCTATGCCAAAATGCGTGTCTGACTTTGAGCTACCATGTCCAGGAAAGTGCTTCAGAACGGTAACTACATTATGTTTGCGATGTGCGGCCACTGTGAGTGCTGCATGTTTTTGAACTAGGGTTTCAGAAGGGCTATATGCCCTCCCGTTTTTGGCAATGACTGGGTTATCAGGATTCGTTGCCAAATCTACTACTGGTGCGAAGTTGACATTGATACCCAATCCCGATAATGTTGCGGCAGTAATCTCTCCATAAAAATAGGTGCTGTCTGCATTATCTAGCGCTCCTAGGTAAGCCGCAGTAACTGACTTTGGGAAATGATACTTCGTTTTGAGTCGATTGACCAAGCCACCTTCCTGGTCGATTGTAACAAATAGAGGAGTATTAGATGCTTTTTGTAATGCCCAAGTGAAGTTTTTTAAATTGATGTACGTGTTATTTGCAGTGAAGTTCTTTTCATAAATCACCACACCACCTACTTTGCCTTCTTCTATATTTTGTAAGATAAGTTTGTCCGCAGATTTCCCGTTGACACCTACTAACAGCATCTGCCCAATTTTGATATCTAAGCTATCAGTTTGTGCTGATACTGGAAATATTGCTATCGAAGACAGCACAATAAAAAGGACTTTTTTGATCATAGGGCTAAATTAATAGAAATGAATTAATACTTGTCTCGAATTGATAACAACAATTGCTCCATTCCTTTTTTCATCTCTGATGCTTTGACAATGTAGTTATTGTTCATGTAGCTAAAAATAAGAACCTTACCAGATTTGGTCAACAAAAAACCGCTTAAGTTGTGGTTATTACTAAGTGTCCCGGTTTTACCGTAGATATATGGTTTATCAGCCTTATAATAGTTTTTGAGAGTGCCAGCTTTTCCTCCACTTGCTAGCAAATCGAATAATCGATCTTGTGGCACTTCCCCATATATTTTCTCCCAAAGCCTTACTATTGATCTTGGGGTGATCAAATTGTATCTAGATAAACCTGATCCATCTTTCCAAACCACTTCATCAGGAAGATCAAATAAATAGTGACTTTGCATATAGTCAATCACTCCTTCTGTCCCAAGTGAATCACTAAGTTGGCTACTATAAACTAGCATCAATTGCTCAGCGATGAAATTGTCACTGTCTTGCATCATTTTCTCATAAAGCGAATCAGTCGGTAAACTGTAAAGCTGTTTTGTATTCGTTGGCTTTTGATAGTGGATCAACTTGACAGGGCTGTTGAGCGTGTCAGACAGCAAGTTGGAGACCAATAAATCTGAATATTTGAATGGCCAACGCTTAGCGAATCCGTTATTAGATTTCGTTGGGGTGTAGTTAATCTCATTATTATTCTCATCACGTATGATGGGTGATCTATTAGAACTGCTGTCATTGAGATAGAAGTACCTCTTAAAATACGGAACATCAATAGTTAGTTTCTTATCATTGGCCATCTTACTAACCGATATAGTATTGCCATAAATTGGGAAAGGACTTTTCTCAGCCGAGAATGAGTAATTATAGTCGTCCCATGCCCAACCCGAGCCAAAGCGCTCGTCAACATAGTTACTAGTCGACAAGTATAAATGCTTTTCAGAGGTACTAAAATAATCAAAAACAGAAGAGTCTAGCGCGACTTTTGAATTGAGAAAAGAAGGATCACCTGTGCCCCAAAATATAAGAGAATCACCACGTTCTACATATTGCAATGCAGGAACTCGATCTTTGAGAAGAACTAGTCCAGTATAGAATGTAAGAATCTTCGTATTGGATGCCGGGGTGAAATATCTATCATGGTTATAGTCATACAGATACTCTTTCTTTTCAAGATCATATAGCGAAAACCCAACATGGTTCTGATAATTATTTTCTGAAAAACTCAGCTGTTGGTTGAGCACTGCCTTCTTTGACATCATGCATGATGTCAAAGAAAATAGTAGAAACGGTATCCAAAGATACTTTTTCATATCACTATAGATATCGTTCTTTTAGAATATTGACATGATGTGATTCATGACCTGCCATGATAAATCCAATATTAGCAACGTTGAATTTAACACCACTAGCTGTTCCTACTCTATTCAACATTTCAGTATCAAAGCTTTTGAAAAGCAGCATTGTGGAGGCGCTCACTTGCGCATATTGCGCCACCAAGTTTTCCATAGTTCTGCTATTTGCATTGCTTGCTTCTACCCAAGTATTCTCTTCAAATCCAGGCAATTCAGCATGGTCATTGCGGGCAAAGGTCAAAGCCCGGTAAGCAAATACCCTCTCGGCATCTATCACGTGGTTGATCAGTTCTTTGATGGTCCATTTACCTTCAGCGTAGGCATATCCTCCTTTTTTTTCATCTATCGATTGAAATAGATCAAGGCATGTGGCTTTAGATTGACTGAGGGCTGTAATCAAAGGTTGACTGCTCACTAGTGAAACATAACCTTTATAAAATTCTGGTAGATAATCGAAATTAGGGTTCATGGTTGTCAATATAGGGAGAATCCTGAGCAAAAGAAAAGCCCTGACTTTGAATATCAGGGCTTTCAGAATCCTCAATTAGTGAGGAGGTGGTTTTTACTAAACAATTAGCAACGATCCACTATAAAATATTCCATCTCTGGATTAATTGAAATCTTTACCTTCTTCTAGCGTTTTGATGAACCCATTCAAGAATGACTTACTTCCATCTGGAGCTTTCGCTACAGCGACCTTCTCATATTTTAAAGCTTTTTTGTAGTCACCTTTGGCAGAATACCCTCTTGCCAATCCATGTGTAGACAACCAGTGATCAGGCCATTTTTTATTCATAGTGTTGAAGATTTTGAGTGCTTCATCATTTTTATCTTGGCCTATCAGTTGGCGACCATATCCATAGTAATCACCAACTGCCGCAGTTGGTAGCTTCAGTGCTTCATTGATCGTTTTAGTAGCTTCTTCCTCTTTTCCAGTTTGTTTAAGGAGCTGAGCTTTTACACTCATCGTAGTGAAGTTTTGCTGACCAGCGATGGCCTGATCTACCCATTGAAGAGCTTCTTCATGATTGATATTATTTTGTAGACAATATTGAGCAGCATCTAGCGGTCCTTGCCATCCAAATCCAGGTGTTGAGCGTAGTTCATTTCTCATGTTTGTAAGAACAAGATCATTTACGGCTACAGCTATTTTGATAGGAAATCTTTTGTTCTCCCAGTCCAAGGCTATAGTAGTACTATTAGTCGTAATGTCTACGAAGTTATATGTCAAACGATTGGTAAATGAATTTTCAGTCGTTTTGATATCAACTTTCAAGATGTCTTCACTTTCTTCATAGAAATAGCTGCCCCAAGATTGTGTGTTACTCGATAAGTAAACAGTCGCATCATTGTTTTCTTTTACCTCAATGTGCAGTCCATATGATCCGGCTTTTATGTCTTTTCCTTCGATCTTTACATCATCAGAAAAAGTGACGACAGTATTCTCATTTGCCCCAGCACGCCAAGGATTAGGTTTTCCATTTCCAAATCCTGGATCAGTCATGCCGAAAGGAACCAATTGTCCCCATATTTTTCCAGTACGATCTACGCCTCTGGCGCTAGTGACACTCGGTCTTGAGTAATTAACGGTGATCTTTGATAGTCCAATGGTTTGACTCACTTCTGCGGCTGGACTAGCCGCTCTTGGTGTCGTTACTGTTTGTGCATGTGCGGCTGTGATTAATAATGCAGAAATTCCTAGGCACAGCATTACAGACATCCATAGTTTTTTTGTGTTCATGTTAATTGAGTTAAGTTGTTGATGTTAATTGAGGTTCTGACATGATACTGATTCATACGTAAATCGTAAACTTACACACCTCAATTCTTATGTGATTGAATTGAGGTCGTGATGAACGGTATCTTTTTGATGTGAGAATGACGGTTGACTATAATTGTTTGTTAAATTTCGCCTATCTTCAAAATAAAATGTAGCGTGTACTTATGGAAAACGATATCAAATCCATTAAAAATTTATTGCTAATTCTTCTGGCTATTCTTGGAGTTTACCTGCTTTCCGTTTTATCGGCATTGTTGGTTCCTCTAGCCTTGGCTCTTTTTATAGCGATTTTACTCCAGCCGATTTTGTCCTGGTTTCAGAGCAAAAAATGGCCATATACCTTGAGTTTGACTGCTATTTCAGTGTCGACTCTCTCGATCCTTTGGGGCTTAGGTGCATTGATATATCAAACGGGACTCAGTATCTCCGAACAAAAAGACAGCTTATTGGCGCAAATTCAGATAAAACTTAATGGCATGATGCTTTGGGTCAATACGCTTCCTGGTGTGCAAATCAATACCACTGATATTATAAAAACATTATCCAATCTGATGAGCAATGATTGGTTGCTAGAATCATCGGGTCAATTTGCAGGAGTTTTAGGCCAGTTTGCAGGAGCACTAGGTAGCTTCACTGGATCATTTTTTATGACTGCTCTGTACTTGATCGGTTTACTGGGCGGAATATTAAAATATGAGGAATACATTCATTACCTGGAAAAAGGGAATGCAGAGAAAGAGGAAAAACTGTTGGCAGGCTTTGAGCATATCAAGTCCTCGATTGTTACCTACATGAAGGTTAAGTTTCTTATGAGTCTAATGACTGGCATTGGTTACTTTCTTATATGCTGGGCTTTCGGTATTGAGTTCGCTTTATTTTGGGGGTTCTTGACCTTCTTACTCAATTTTATTCCTACTGTAGGATCTATTATTGCCACTATCCCCCCTTTACTATTGGGTCTTATTCAACTAGACTCTATGGGGATCATTTTTATAATGTTCCTATTATTAATCACTGTACAAGTGGTGATGGGCAATATCATTGAGCCAAGAATGCAGGGAAAGAAACTATCTTTGAATACTGTGGTTGTTATACTCGGACTAGTGTTTTGGGGATATATCTGGGGAATTACCGGGATGATTCTTTCGGTTCCTTTACTCGTTCTGACCAAAGTCGTATTATCTCAGATTCCGGATGCTCAAGTCATGATGAGATTGATGGGAAGTGGGCCCGATGAAGATTAGCTAGAAATAACATTCCTTCATAAGAGTCTTATGAAGGAATGCACTAATTACTCGCTTTTAAGGCTATCAACTGGATTGGAATATGCTGCCTTCAATGTTTCATAACTCACAGTAATAATCGCAAATATCAGGGCAAAAAGCCCTCCAAAAACGAATGGCCAAGGCTGAATGCTTCCTGCGTATGAAAAACCTTCAAGCCAAGTATTCATTCCATAGTAGGTGACTGGAATAGCGAATAAAAGAGCTATAGAAACTAGTGAAGCAAAATTCTTGATCAATAACAATACAATTGATTTGATAGATGCACCCATTACTTTACGAACTCCGATCTCCTTGAGTCTTTGCTCGATAGAAAATGAAGACAAACCAAAAAGACCAAGTATAGCCACGAAAATTGCCAACATAGAGAAATATTGTACGAGTTTCCCCAGCTTCTCATCTGACTCATATTGTTGATCAAATCGCTCACTAATGGTGAAGAAATCAAACGGAAACCCTGGTCGTAAAAATGTCCATTGTTCTTTCAAATAAGCCATTGTTGCCTCTTCATATCCTTCTTTTACTTTCACGACAATATTTCTTGACCTGCCACCCGTGATCAGGAATACCATGGGAGCAATCTTTTGATGTAAAGACTCGAAGTGAAAATCATCGACTACCCCGATAACTTGACCTTTTCGTCTTCCATAATTAAATTTCTTGCCTATGGCCATTTCTGCTGAGCTCCAACCAAGTCTTTCAATAGCAGCTTTATTAAGGATAAAAGCTTCAGAAGAATCACTAGCTAAATTCGAGTCAAAATTTCTTCCTGCTAAAAATTTAATCTTTAGTGCCTCTAAGTAGGCAAATCCTGTGTGAACATCAGCGATGCGAAATGTAATATTTTTCATTTCACCATCTACTTCTGCGGAACCTCCTTGAGAATCTAATAGTCTTCCCGAAGGTACGCGGCTCGACAGCATCACATCTTCAATTCCTGGCTGTTGATCAAGTCTTTCTTTTATCGACTTATAGTTTGAAAACATTTGGTCCGAAACTGGCAGAACAATCATATTGTCTTTTTTAAAACCAAGATCTTTGGTTTTCATATAGTCCATTTGGTCACCTATGATTCCAACACCCACTATCAAGCATATTGAAATAAAAAACTGAAAAACAACCAATGCAGACCGTAGATTAAACTTACTATTTATAGACTTATGAGCTCCTTTTAGTACCGAAGCTGGTTGAAAAGAAGAAAGATAAAAGGCTGGATAACTACCTGCCAATAATCCAACTGAAAATACAATCCCAATTATGAGTGTGATCAGAAACGAAGGATTTGAACCAAAAAGCACCAATTCTTTGTCTACAAAATGATTGAACCAAGGGAGTATTAAGATCACAAAGCCCAATGCAACGATGGAAGCAAACATTGCTACAAGTATTGATTCGGTTAAGAATTGATTGATGAGAGAAGAACGGAATGCACCCATTACTTTACGTATCCCCACTTCCTTTGAGCGCTTCACCGAACGCGCGGTTGACAAGTTCATAAAGTTGATGCACGCGATCACTAATATAAACAAGGCAATAATGGTATATGTATATACATAGGTAATATTGCCATTGGCCTCTATTTCTGAATCTAGGTGTGAATACAAGTGAATATCCGTGAGGGGCATGAAATGCAATTTGTTAGTTTTTGACGCTAATTCCCCCGACTGTCTCATTTCCAAATGCTTATCAATAAAGTCCGGTATTTTAGTTTCGAATTCACCAAGATTAAAACCTTCAGGAAATAATAAAAAAGTAGAGTAATTATTGCCTCCCCAGTCCTTCATCATATTCTCACGACCCATGAAATTTTCAAGGGTTATGAATGACGCGAGCATATCAAATTGAAAATGTGAATTTGCAGGGGTGTCCTCTACAATTCCGGTTATTTTCATTTCTACTTCTATTCCAAAATTCTTGAAAGTAATTGTTTTATTGAGGGCCTCTTCGTTGCCGAAATACTTTTCTGCAGTGCTTTGTGTTAGTACAATGGTATTAGGCTCTACCAATGCCGCTTTAGGATCACCAGCAACCATCTTCCAGGTGAAGATGTCAAAGATGTCTGCCTCTGCCCAGAAGTATCTTGCTTCTTCGAACTGTTTGTCTCCGCCAACCATTAGTGGAGCTTCCCCTGAAGAAAATCGAACCGCATTTTCAATTACCCCTTCAAAATCATTTTCTAAAAGAGGTCCAAACGGAGCCGCAACTGTGCCAACATGTAAACTCGATTCACCAGAGTCATTTAGCCATTGCCTCGAAACGCGATATATTCGATCACTTTTCTCGTGATATTTATCATAGCTCATTTCATCCTGCACATATATTACAATCAATATTGTAGCAGTCATGCCAACGGCTAACCCGAAGACATTGATGAAGGAATACAATTTCTGACTTAGTATATTCCTAATTCCAATTTTTAAATAATTCTTAATCATATCGCTGTTGTTTGAGTATGTTATTTGAGTTTTAATCTTTTTAATAACTGACGGTCTTAGCATCAGCAATACTTCTTTTATATAATTTTTATTGGCTGCTCTTATTCCTAAGGTGTTTACATTTTCACAATAAGTCTCCTCCAAGTCTCCCTGCAGCTCATCATAATATTCGTCTTCACAGAACCACTGAAACAGTTTAGTGATTAATTTTGGTGGTCGGATTGCTTGCTGCATTCACCTATATAGCATAACTAATATTGACCGCCCACTCTGGCACTTTTTGCCACAATTGCTCTCTAAGTTGTCGCGCCTCTTTGAGTGCGTCCTTTCCCAGATTGGTCACAGCATACATGCGTTTACTTCTTCCGCCTCGCTCCTTGGTTGCTCCACCAACTTCGGATTTTATAAACCCTTTTTCCTCTAGACGTGTAAGTGCTGTGTGTAAAGCCCCACGACTAATGTTTCTACTCAGCTCATTTTTTATTTCTTCTTGGATCGTCACACCATAGGCATTGTCATCAAGAATGAGAATAGCGAGCAAAACGATTTCCTGAAATTCCCCTAAGTATGTTCCCTTCATAATTTATAAGTCACTGTAAAGACTATATGTTTCCTAAATGGATGCACAAGTTACAGATTATTTATTTCCTAAATGGAGATTAAATACCCATAATTATATATTCTAGCAATAAAATGAGTTTCAAAAGTGTGAGGAACTGCTTATTAAAAGCTTTTGATAATTGCTTTTTGCTCTAATGTCACCAGCCAGAATCCTTGAGTACTATCTGACAATATTTCCGGCTTTGTAAACACGAACTTTTCATTATTTATGCGTTCTATATTTTCATATAGTTGTAGCCCTTGGTCGATGGAATACTGATATGCTTCCTGCATTTGCACTTCGTATGGGTTCGATAGAGTATCTTGAAGTGATATCCATTTCATATTCTTTGGAAGAATATTGTTCGACTTACTCAGATCATAAACTTCTACTGCCATTATTTTTGCGGCATTCAAAATATCTGCATCTGTAACTCGTATTATTTTACGATCAGCCGTTTCTTTTTTTAGTTTTTTCCGATGCTCGTCAGTCATCCCTTGTTGATTGCATGAAAAACAAACCAATAAAATCAATTCCGCTAAATATATCATCTAACAAAAATAGGGATAAGATAGTAAGGAATAAAGTCCTCGGTCATTAATGCAAATAGAATCATCCATTTTGTTAATTTTACGAATTAATTTGAAGAGATATGATCAGAAAACTGGAAGATATAAAAGAAAGGTTTGAGGATGTAGGCCTACTAATCGTACAGCCCGATGCGATGTCTGATATGAAGAAATACTCTCAATTGAGCAAAGAATATAAGGGATTAGGAAAGATTGTGGATAAGTATGATGTTTATAAAAATATCCTCGACAATATCGCTAGTTCCAAAGAGGTCCTAGAAACAGAGAAAGATCCAGAGTTTAGAGAAATGGCCAAGATGGAGCTGGATGAATTAGCCCCTCAGAAGGAAAAAATCGAAGCAGAGATCAAACAAATGCTAATCCCAAAAGATCCCAATGATGATAAGAATGCCATCCTTGAAATCCGGGCTGGAACGGGAGGAGACGAAGCGGCTATATTTGCTGGAGATCTATTCCGTATGTATCAGCGTTTTTGTGAAAAAAGAGGGTTGAAACTGACCGTACTTGATATTACTCTAGGTACTTCAGGTGGGTATAAAGAAATTGTAAGTACCGTGACGGGTGAAGACCCATTTGGCACATTCAAGTTTGAATCTGGTGTGCACAGGGTGCAGCGGGTACCTAGCACTGAAACTCAAGGGAGAGTGCATACTTCTGCGGCAACAGTTGCCGTTTTACCGGAGATGGATGATGTCGAAGTCAATATTGACATGAACGATGTTAGAAAAGATACCTTCTGTTCATCCGGCCCCGGTGGACAATCAGTAAATACAACCTATTCTGCAGTAAGACTTACTCACGCACCTACTGGATTGGTCGTGTCATGTCAAGATCAAAAGTCTCAGTTGAAAAATTTTGACAAAGCAATGAAAGTCCTTAAGTCAAGAATATATGAAATAGAACTTACCAAGCACAATGAAGAAGTAGGAGGTATGCGTAGAGGCATGGTCGGTAGTGGTGATAGATCTGATAAAATACGAACTTATAACTATCCACAAGGTCGAGTTACCGATCATCGTATTGGGTATTCACAACACAATCTACCTACAGTGATGGATGGTGAAATTGGCGCCTTTATCGAAGAGCTGAGAATTGCCGAAAGTGCTGAAAAAATGAAAGAAGGTACGGTATAGCCACAATTTTCATCCATTTATGCGTTGTACTTTTGTGAAAAATTTAATCTATCTATCCATATTTGGATTTGCTATCTTTTCGATAAGCTGTGAACGCTCAGAGGAGACCTTCACTACCAATCCCAACTTTAGATTGGCGTTTTCATCAGATAGCATTGTTTTTGACACCGTTTTTTCTTTGCAAACAGCATCAGATCGCAAGGATACCATTAATAGCGTTTTCAAAAGGTTACTGGTTTATAACACGGACGATAAGGCTATCAATATCGAACGAATCCAATTGACTAATCCTGCTTATACGGCCATTGTCAATGGAGAAAAAGGAAATTCATTTGAAAATATAAAGCTATTTGGCAAGGACAGCTTACAACTATTGGTGAGTGTCAATGTTGATCCATCACTTGAAAAAGAGCCCATTATCATTAGTGACCAGCTATCGTTTATTACCAACGGCAATACGCAAAATATTGCGGTGGTGAGTTACGCTCAAAATGCAATATTTTTGGATAGGTCATTCGTTAATGAAAATACAACTTGGACTGCTGCCCGCCCATACATTCTTACTGATACTGTATTTGTCAATCTTGGAGTAACGCTTACGATTGAGGCTGGTACTCAAGTTTATTCAGATAACTTGGCTGGAATATTTATTGGTGGAAATTTGATTGTAAATGGGACCCTCGAACAACGAGTGCTGTTTCGAAACCTACGTACCGGAGGAGATTTTGATAATCTTCCAGGACAGTGGACAGGACTTGTCTTTGGAAGCCAGAGTCATGGCAATAGGATTGTAAACGCTGATATTCGCAATGCAGTTAATGGCATTTTCTTCGGAGCACCAGACGATGATGATATTCCAGACTTGGTGATCAACAATTGTAAGATTGAAAACATGGCGAGTAACCTAACTGTACCGTTCATTGCTGGCTATGGAATTCTAGCATTCACTTCTGATATTGAGATCAACAATACGCTCATCAACCACTGTGCAACAAGCAGTATTGGACTGCTCGCAGGAGGTAATTACTCCTTAAATCACTGTACTCTCGACAACTCTTTATCCGAGGTCATTCGCAATGATCCAACAGCTGCACTTTCTAATTTTGTGAGTTTTGGCAATGGAGAAATAATCGATGGGGACTTGAATGCGTCTATCACTAACAGTATCATCTGGGGTAGTCAACGAGAAGAACTAACGTTGGGGCAAATTGATAGTAAATTATTCAATGTTATTTTTGAAAACAATATCATCCGAACGACTATGGAAGATCTTGATATTGGAGATAACTTACTTAATGAAAATCCGCTATTCGTGTTCCCTAGAGAATATGATTATCACATCGAGGAGCTGTCTCCAGCAATAGGAAATGCTGTAATTTCATCATCTCTAAAGGACCTAGATGGAATCGAAAGAGGAGATAATCCGGATATCGGAACCTTTGAGTATGTAATAGAGTAATAGTAAGATATTTTTCATCATGAACGTAAGTCGCTCAATTTTTACTCTTACACTATATTCAACCTTTCAAATACCCAAAAATCATTACCTTTAGGGCTTTATAATTATATGTGGACTAAACTAGCGCATCGCATCATTAAGTATAGGCTGTTGTTAATATCTCTCTTGATATTGGTAACAGCATTTTTAGGTTATAAAGGCAAGGATGCCAAGATGAGTTATTCCTTTGCTAAGCTGATACCTTCAGATGATCCTGACATGATCTTCTTTGAGGATTTCAAGAAGTTATTTGGAGAAGATGGCAATGTAGTGGCTATAGGAGTGAAAGATAGCAGCATTTATCAACCAGCTGTCTTTAAGGAATATAAAATACTAAGTGATAAGATCAGCTCGATCAGCGGTGTTTCCAATGTGGTATCTCTTCCATTGCTGAAACGTCTAAGAAAAAATCAAACCGCAAAGCGATTTGAACTTGAAGATATATTTACAAACATCCCAAAGGATCAACCAACTTTAGACAGCTTGTTACAAGTTGCCAATGAACAGCGACTGTATAGCGGGCAGATTGTTAATCCAGATAATGGAGCAACATTAACCCTAATAGCCATTAATGATCAGGTGCTCAATTCCAAAAATAGAGGGGCACTCACCAATAGGATTGTAGCAGCAGGGGATGAATTTACGGCAGCAACTGGGGTAGAACTTCACTATGCGGGACTTCCATTTGTTCGTTCAGTGATTTCTGGCAAAGTGAAAAAAGAAATGTCTGTTTTCTTAATACTCTCTGTCGCAGTAACAGGACTAATATTATTGCTATTCTTTAGATCATGGACGGCTGTCGTTTTTCCAATGATAATTATCGCGGTAGTGGTTCTTTGGGTGATGGGTACACTGGTGATACTGGACTACGAGATCACAATACTTACTGGCCTCATCCCTCCGATTATTGTCGTCATTGGGATTCCCAATAGCGTTTATTTGTTGAATAAATATCACCAAGAATTTGAGGTTCATGGTAATAAGATGAAGGCAATTAGCCGTGTGACTAGGAAAATTGGTTTGGTGACATTGATCACCAATTTCACAACGGCTATAGGGTTCTTGGTATTGACTACCACGGATATCGTGATTCTTAAAGAATTTGGATACGTTGCAGGGATCAATATATTAGCCACTTTTGTGGTCAGTATCATATTACTGCCTGCAGTTTTTTCATGGCTCCCTTCGCCTACGCCTCATCAGTTGAAGCATCTGAAATTCACCCCTCTAGCCAAAGTGATAGAAGGGATGGATCTGATAGTTCATCGACATAAGCACAAGGTCTTCGTCTTGACTGGATTGATTGTGCTCATATCTATAGCAGGAATGTATCAGCTCAATACGGTAGCCCATATGGTGGATGATATTCCTGAGGATGATCCAATCAAAAAAGATTTAGCTTTCTTTGAAAAACACTTTAGTGGTGTGATGCCGCTTGAGATAATAGTAGATACAGGTAAAAAACGAGGCGTAATTGACCTTAAGAATTTAAAACGTGTAGAGGAGTTTGAAGAGTTTTTGGCTTCTCATCGCGACATATCTAATCCAGTATCTATCGTAAGCTTTGTGAAAGCTGCCAAGCAGGCATTTTACAATAACAATCCTGATCGATACGAAATTCCTAACAAGCGAGACAAAAACTACATTCTTCGCTACTTGAAAAACCAAGAAGATAATTCTGGTTTGATGAATTCATTTGTAGACTCGGCATACAGTAAAATGCGAATTTCGATGAAAGTGGCTGATGTAGGTTCTCAAAAGATGGACTCTTTGGTTAACAGGATAATTCAACCTAAAATTGATTCACTTTTTGCAGGAACTGAGACTCAGGTCACTGTGACGGGTTCGACTCCAATTTTCATTAAGGGCAACAAGTTCTTAGTAGACAACTTAAAAATTAGCTTACTCCTCGCGTTCGTACTAATCGCCATCATAATGGGCATTCTATTCGGCAATATTAGAATGATTGTAATTTCATTGATACCTAATGTCGTTCCGTTGGTTATTACTGCTGGCATCATGGGGTATTTTAGCATTCCACTAAAACCTAGTACTGTGCTAATATTTAGCATCGCATTTGGGATATCGGTGGATGATTCAATTCACTTTTTGGCCAAATACAGACAAGAACTCTTTGCCAATAACTTCTTTGTACCAGTTGCGATTAGCAAGAGTTTGAAAGAAACGGGAGCAAGTATGATATACACTTCCGTTATACTATTTGCCGGATTTATTATTTTCGCTTGGTCTGATTTTGGTGGAACCATAGCTCTAGGTATCTTGACTTCTATTACGCTATTAATAGCCATGTGTACCAACCTCATCTTACTTCCAGGATTATTGTTGGCATTTGATGATGGTAAGCGAAGAAAAGAATTTCATCCACTCATTGAGCAATATGATGATCATTTCTATCAAGAAGGAGATGATGAAGCGATAGACGTAGAGTTGCTCAAAGTCGAGGAGGCAAAAGAACAAAAAGATAACACTTTAGAATAATAATACCGTGAAGTACAGAGAGTATAAAGGGCAGGAATATGCCAAACTAGCCGAAGAAGTACTGGCCGATTGGAAAGAAAATAAGGTTTTCGAGAAATCTATTTCTGAAAGAGAAGGGCACCCATCATTTACATTCTATGAAGGACCGCCATCTGCAAATGGTACTCCGGGGATTCATCATGTAATGGCTCGCGCGGTGAAAGATATTTTTTGCCGCTTCAAAACTCTAAAAGGATTTCAAGTCAAACGAAAAGGTGGGTGGGATACGCACGGTCTTCCTGTCGAGCTTCAAGTAGAGAAGGAACTTGGCATTACCAAAGAAGATATTGGGAAGAAAATATCTGTAGAGGAATACAATCAACGCTGTCGCGAGACGGTTATGAAGTTCAAAGGTGAGTGGGATGACTTGACTGAGAAGATGGGTTATTGGGTTGATTTGGAGGACCCATATGTCACCTTTGATAAGGAATACATGGAGTCACTATGGTGGCTGCTTAAGGAATTTTATAAGAAAGACCTGCTTTACAAAGGTTATACGATTCAACCTTATTCACCCGCTGCAGGAACTGGACTTAGTTCTCATGAGCTAAATCAACCTGGGACTTATCGTGACGTGAAAGATACTTCTTTGACGGCTCAGTTTAAGGTAAAAGGAGAAGAGAACACCTACATATTAGCATGGACGACAACTCCGTGGACACTTCCTGCCAATAGTGCATTGGCAGTTGGTAAGGGGATTAAGTATATCAAAGTCCGTACTTACAACCAATATACATTTGAGCCGGTGGTAGTTATCCTTGCAAAAGATCGCCTCAATGCATATCTCAATATCAACGCAGAAGAGATTGCGTTAGCTGACTATAAAGCTGGAGATAAATTGATCCCTTATGAAGTTATTGAAGAGCTCAAAGGGAAGGACTTATTTGGGTTGGAGTATGAACAGTTATTAGGTTATATCAAGCCAGACGGGGATGCTTTTAAAGTAATCGAAGGAGACTTTGTCACTACCGAAGACGGCACAGGGATCGTACATATTTCTCCTACGTTTGGAGCAGATGATTACAGAATTTCGCTCAAAGCGGGGATATCTCCTATCATGGTCAAAGACGAGGAGGGCAATGATGTCCCTATCGTGGACAAGCAGGGTAGGTATGTAAAGGAGATGGGCGAGTTTGCAGGAAAGTATGTCAAGAATGAATACTATGCTGATGGAGAGGCTCCTGAAAAGTCACTTGATGTAGAAATAGCGATCAAGCTTAAAGAAGAAAATAAAACCTTCAAAGTAGAGAAATACGAACATAGCTACCCGCATTGTTGGAGAACTGACAAGCCCATATTATACTATCCTTTAGACTCATGGTTTATCAAAACGACTGCATATAAGGATCGTTTGGTAGAGCTTAATAAAACAATAAACTGGAAGCCAGGTTCTACAGGCACAGGTCGTTTTGGCAATTGGTTGGAGAATCTAGTGGACTGGAATCTATCACGCTCTAGGTATTGGGGTACACCTTTGCCAATCTGGAGATCTGAGGATGGCAAAGAGGAAATCTGTATAGGTTCTATTGGAGAATTGAAGGAAGAAGTCGCTAAGGCAGTAGACGCTGGCTTTATGACTGAGCAACTAGCTGATGACTTTGATTTACACAGGCCTTATGTAGATGATGTTTACCTAGTAAGTGCTTCTGGAGAGAAGATGACCCGAGAAGAAGACTTGATTGATGTATGGTTTGATTCTGGCGCAATGCCTTACGCACAATGGCATTATCCATTTGAGAATAAAGAAGTATTTGACAACAGCTATCCTGCGGATTTTATCGCTGAGGGAGTTGATCAAACAAGGGGTTGGTTCTTTACATTGCATGCCATCGCGGGGATACTATTTGACAAGGTTGCCTTTAAGAATGTAATCGCCAATGGGCTTGTGTTGGATAAGGAAGGTAACAAAATGTCTAAGAGATTGGGCAACGCTGCTGATCCATTTGAAACCATGAGCAAATATGGACCAGATGCAACTAGGTGGTATATGATTTCCAATGCCAATCCTTGGGACAATTTGAAATTCAATATAGAAGGAGTAGCAGAATCACAGCGTAGGTTCTTCGGAACGTTACACAACACCTATTCATTCTTTGCACTGTATGCCAACCTTGATAGCTTTGACTATAAAGGAGAAGAAATCGACCTAAAGAGTAGACCAGAAAGTGATCGTTGGATACTATCAAAGCTCAATAGCTTGATCACACAAGTCGAAGAAGCCTATGAGCAATACGAGCCTACGAGAGCTGCTCGATTGATTCAGGACTTCACCATCGATGACATGAGCAACTGGTATGTTCGTTTGAATCGTAAGCGATTCTGGAAAGGTGAATACAATGAAGATAAAAAAGCCGCCTATCAGACACTTTACACTTGTTTGAATACGATTGCCAAGTTGGGCTCACCAATAGCGCCATTCTACATGGATCGATTATTCAATGACCTAAATAATGTATCTGGAATGGAAGAAGCAATTTCTATTCACTTGACTAATTTTCCAGTGGTAGATGAAAGCACTATTGATGAAGCTTTAGAAAAGCAAATGCAATTGGCTCAAAACATATCTTCTTTGGTTCATTCACTTCGCAAAAAGGAGCGTCTCAAGGTAAGACAGCCACTTTCTAGAATATTGATACCGGTACTCGATAAGGAATTCAAAAAGCATGTTCAAGCGGTGGAGGATTTGATTCAGACAGAAGTCAATGTGAAGGCTGTGGAGTATATCGATGATGCTTCTGGAATATTGGTAAAGAAGATCAAACCCAACTTTAGAAAGCTCGGACAAGTATATGGTAAGCAAATGAAGGATGTTGCTGCCAAAATCAATGCTTTTGGCCAAGAAGAAATTGCTGAAATAGAGAAGAATGATCAAATCAAGGTAACATTGGACACGGGAGATATCACTTTGACACTGGAGGATGTTGAGATATCCTCAGAAGATATTCCAGGTTGGTTAGTGGCTAGTGAAGGCAAACTTACTGTCGCATTGGACATTACACTGACGGATGAGCTTCAGAAAGAAGGAATCGCACGAGACTTAGTCAATCGTATTCAAAACTTGAGAAAAGATACTGGACTTGAAGTGCAGGATAAGATCAATGTCAGTATCGTTAACAACACAGAATTGGTGAATGGTGCGATTGAGGATAATAAAGAATACATCTGTCAGGAAACACAAGCACTTTCATTGCAAATCGTTGACGCAGTGGAAGGTGGTGAACTGTTGGAGATAGATGAACATAGAATAGAGATTAAAATAGAGAAATAAGGGCTCCATTGGTATGAACAACATGAATAAATATTACAAATACTATTTGGTAGCACTATTGGTAGTGATCATTGATCAGGCATCCAAATTACTGGTTTTCTATAACATGGAACTAGGAACATTCGGAGAAGTAGATGTTCTGGGCGAGTGGTTCAAACTTCACTACTTGCTCAATCCAGGGATGGCATTTGGTATAAGGTGGGATAGTGAATACGGCAAGCTGACGCTGTCGTTATTCAGAGTTGGAGCTATGTTTGGTATTGGGTACTACCTTTATAGTTTGGCCAAAAAAGGAGTTCACGCGGGCCTTTTGATTTCTATGGGAATGATTCTTGGAGGAGCAATTGGCAATGTCATTGATAGTACGTTTTACGGTGTATTATTGGAAGGAAATGTGATTCAAGGATCTTTTACACCGTGGTTCCACGGACAAGTGATTGACATGCTGTTTTTCCCTCTATTTGATGGATATTACCCAGAGTGGATACCTTCATTGGGCGGCAAGTACTTTCTATTCTTTAGCCCAGTGTTCAATATTGCTGATTCCTCCATCTTTGTTGGAGTCGCATTCATATTGATTATGCAGAAGAGATTCTTTGCGATTGAAACATTAGAAGAAGAAGCCGCTTCTGAAGAAGTGTCGGTCGAATAAGTAATATCAGAAATCCTCGTCCCAGTTTGAGCGCAGCGGTAACGAGGATGGTTTGTAAATTTCATGAGTAGAAAAGTAGCGCTTGCAACGCGGTGAGAATAGTCCCAGCTATTGAGACAGTTTGTTTATGGTCGTTTGCCTGCGTTTAACTAATTGATTATTTTGCTTTTCCGATATATTTATTCACATTTATTATGTGAAAATTACCTGTTATACTATTATCACTTTATTATTGCTCACCACCTCATGTGATGATGATGATGCTCGAGACAATTGTTTAAAAGGCAAGGTTATTGGCATTAAAGAAGGCTGCTCTATTAGCTTAGTTGATCCAGATGATCCAGATGGTGAAGTCGACTATCCCCCTTACAAAATATTAATGCTAGAAAAAAAAGGAATGGACATCCCCGATACAATTATGACAGCTACCTTGCCAGAAGGCTATCGCTTTGAGGGAAAAGAGCTGTGTTTTAAAGTAGCAGAGCCAGATAAATACTCCACACTATGTGATGCACTTTGGTCTAGATATAGACATTTGGAATTAACCTACGTTGGTGAAGATGAATGTAGTATTAACATTTAACTCTATTAATATGTGAAAATATTACTAACCATACTTTGTCTTGGGTTGGGCTGTTATGCCAGCGCGCAGGATGCCTTTTTCTATTCAAACAAAAGAACATTTGACCTCAACAAAAATCAGACAGAGTACGTGGTTCGATCCTCCGGTACTGCTCACAATCAATTAGTCTCAGACAAAGCCAATTGGACTGCCACTAGCATTACTGATCAATTGTCATTGGTGGTGAGGAAAGAAGGTAGTAGCCACAGTGCTGCTGTGGTATCCTTAAGAAAAATAACCGATGATTTTTCCCCCACATTTAAGCACATTGATGGTTATCGGCTGATACCAACAGGAGAAGTAGTATTCAAGCCTAAAAACCTTTTCATTTAAGTTTGAAACACTATTGATATGCTCTAACTCTTTGATATTCTCAGAATCTGTTACAATCATGACATTGTTACTAATTACCTTATGCGCGAATCCTTCGGATTCATATACACCATCTCTGTTACAAATTGTTTGATAGAACGGATTTGTAATCTTTGGCACATAGGTACTATCTACAACAGAAAGAATATCGCTGTATTTGCTCAAGAAGAGATCGTTTTGTTCATTTGAGTGATCAAAATATAGAATGTCTAGACAAGAATTTTCATGCCAGAAAAGCCTTAAGAGAAGATTGATGTTGAAGAGAAAGTCTCAGTAGTCCTTGATCTATAATTTGAATGTCAGAATTATCACATAAACACGATTTCCTCAACAGCCGTTTTCCCAAATTTATCCTGAAGAAGTTTCAGCACTTTTCCCTTGGACATGTTGAGTTCGTTTTTGAGAGGTGCTGAGTTGAGCTGAACAAAAAGCACACTGTTCTTGAAGAAAATCTTATCGGTTCTAGATGCAATGGTCTTCCCCATCACTTCACCCCAAGAAGCGGTAATATTAGTCTGATGATACTTACTCTTGATACTATAGGTCTTCAAGAGATCTTTGATAGCCTCGCCAACTGTAGTGGTGTCTTTCTTTCTTTTTCCGTAAGGCTTTTCCCTCATGGCATAAAGGTAGTTATAAACTAATCAACTAGCAGAGATATTACCATCATTGACCATGAAAAACTTAATCTCAGAGGTGATATTCTGCAAGATCTCTTTGCTCCGTTCGGGTCTTGCGTCTGTGATGAATAACTGACCGAAATTGTCTTTTGCCACCATTTCGACTAGCTTTTGGATTCTAAAGTCGTCAAGCTTGTCAAATATATCATCGAGAAGTAGCAATGGTTTGACTCCTTTCTCGTTCTTTATGATGTCAAAATGCGCGAGCTTCAGTGCAATAAGAAATGATTTTTGCTGCCCTTGGGAGCCAAATTTTTTAATAGGAAGGTCATCTATCTCAAATAAATATTGATCCTTATGGATGCCAAAGTTGGTCCGCTGAAGTATCAAGTCTTTTTGCAAAGCGTCCTTATAATTTGATTCGAAATCAGCTTCCGAAAGTTGTGATGAGTAGGTCAAGTTAATTGCTTCTTTTCCTTCACTTAAGTTTTGATAGTGCCCAATGAGTATAGGCAAATATTCATCTACAAATTTCTTTCTAGATAGGTGGATTTGCGAACCAACCTTGACTAGATGATGATCATAAGGTGCCAGTAAGTCATAATCTGATTGCTGCCCCGAAGACAACTGCTTGAGTAAGCTATTGCGTTGTTTCAGGTAGTGATTGTACTGGATGAGTTGGCCAAGATAATGGCGGTCTAATTGCGAGAGTATGCTATCGAAAAATTTCCTGCGGACTTCACTGCTATCGCGAATAATATCGGTGTCATTGGGAGCTATCAACACCACTGGAAATCGACCGATATGTTCACTTAGCTTGTCGTATTCTGACTGGTTGACTTTGATTATTTTTTTCTGCCCTTGTTGGAGTGCGCAGATTACTTGATAATCCTGTCCATCTAGCAAGATGTCGCCATTGATGGTAGCTAGTCTTTCACCATGCAGAATACTTTGACTATCAATACTGTTGATAGCGCTCTTGGTCATAGATAAATAATGGATTGCATCGAGTATATTAGTCTTACCACCGCCATTGTGTCCAACAAAGCAATTGACTCCGCTTGAAAATTCTAAAGTGGCTTCAGAGTAGTTCTTGAAGGCAAACAAACTGACCTTTTTGAGTTGCATTAACTTTTTTTAGTTATTTTCGCAGTCCATAATTTGATCAAAAATAATACTATGGCAGCGACAACAAAAGGAAAGAGCAAAACTAAAGCGGCTAGCAAGAGCAAATTCTCAAAAGAGACCTACATGGCTTGGTATGAGACTATGCAGTTGATGAGAAAGTTTGAAGAGAAGACAGGACAGCTTTATGGTCAGCAGAAGATCAAGGGTTTTTGTCATTTGTACATAGGACAAGAGGCTTGTGTGGCTGGTGCTGTTTCGGCATTAGAAAAAGGTGATAAGTATATCACGGCCTATAGAGATCACGCTCATCCAATTGCTTTGGGTTCTGACCCAAAGAAAATAATGGCTGAGCTTTATGGAAAGGAAACGGGAATATCAAAAGGTAAAGGTGGCTCGATGCACATGTTTGACAAAGAAAATAATTTCTTTGGAGGCCATGGAATAGTAGGTGGACAAGTACCACTAGGTGCTGGTATAGCCTTCGCTGAGAAATATAACAAGACGGGTAAACTTTGCATGTGTTATATGGGTGATGGAGCGGTGCGCCAAGGGGCATTCCATGAAGCACTCAACTATGCAATGCTCTGGAAACTTCCAGTGATATTTGTTATAGAAAACAATGGTTATGCAATGGGTACTTCTGTTGAGCGTACTTCTAATGTAACTGATCTATCTACTTTAGGAAGATCATACGACATGCCTTCCGCAGCAGTCAATGCGATGTCTGTAGAGGAAGTACACTATGCAGTAGAGGATGCAGCCAAAAGAGCGAGAAAGGGGGATGGACCTACCTTATTAGAGTTCAGAACGTACAGATATAAAGGACACTCTATGTCCGATCCTGCGAAATACAGAACTAAAGAAGAACTTGCTGAATACAAAGAGCGTGATCCAATCGTGCAAGTCAAAGATGTTCTCTTGAGTAAGAAGTATGCTACTGAGAAAGAGTTAGAAGATATTGATGCAGCGATCAAGGCTCATGTCCTAGAATGTGTTGATTTTGCAGAAAAATCAGCATTTCCTGATCCTTCTGAGGCATTCAAAGATGTGTATGTACAAGAAGATTACCCTTACATCATGGACTAAGTAGCAGTAGTTGCTAATAATGACCAAGAGAATTTCATATTAATCATTTATTGCGTAATATTGCATCCTTAAATTTTTGAAGATGGCGAAGAAAGAAAAAGAGAACGAAGGCAGTGACTTACTAGAAAACCAAGAAGCACTTGCAGAGCAGATTTCTCAAACAGAACAATATTTAGAACAAAACAAAGGGTTGACTTTTGGCTTGTTAGCATTACTCGTGTTGGGTATTGGTGGATACTTTGGTTATGTCTATTACAATGACAACAGAAACGCATCTGCACAATCAGACATGTTTCAGGCGGAGTACTACTTCGAGCAAGATAGCCTTGATTTGGCTTTGAATGGAGATGGGAACACATTAGGCTTCAAAGATATCATCGAAGACTACAGTGGAACTGAGTCAGCTAACCTAGCAAACTATTATGCTGGTGTTTCATTTTTAAAGCAAGGAGACTTCCAATCAGCAATATTGTACTTAGAAGATTACAGTTCTTCGGATCTATTGATTCAAGCAAGAGCCTATAGCTTGATCGGTGATGCGCATATGGAGCAGAAAGATTATGGCAATGCAGTAACTTTCTACAACAAAGCAGCAGACTACAATGAAAACGAATACTTCAGTCCAAGATACTTGATGAAAGCAGCTTTGGCTTACGAACTGTCAAATGACAATGCTGGAGCAATCAAAAGCTATGACAGAATTGTAAAGAATTACGGTAAAGCTAGCGAAGTACAAGATGCTAAAAAGCATAAGGCACGTTTGGAAAGCACTGCATCTAATTAGTAGACAGACAAGATTAATTGAAAGGGATGAGGTGTTAAACTTCATCCCTTTTTTTATATTTAGACACTATGGCAACAAATCTTAAAAATCTCAGTCAGCACAGTAGTCAGAACATTACAGATATGACTTCAAAGAAATTTGGAATAGTCGTCTCAGAATGGAATGATGCAATCACCGAAGCGCTTTACACGGGAGCGGTCCAAACGCTTATCGAAAATGGTGTGAGTAAGGATAACATCTTTAGGAAGTCTGTTCCTGGGAGTTTCGAATTGATCCTTGGAGGGCAGTGGCTCGCACAAGAAAAAGAAATCGATGCAGTACTTTGCCTAGGATGTGTGATCCAAGGAGAAACGAGACACTTCGACTTTATTTGCGATGCAGTTGCACAAGGCATCAAGGATGTCAACCTTAAATTTAGTAAACCTGTGATATTTGGTGTATTAACCACTGACACTCAACAGCAGGCATTGGATCGCGCAGGCGGAAAACATGGTAATAAAGGCGATGAAGCAGCTATTACGGCTGTGAAGATGTTGGGGTTTTAGAAAAATAGAATGATTGAAAATTAATCCATTTAACACTAGTGATTCAGGGAAAAAGGCTTGGAATACTTATCCAAGGATGAGCTGAATACAAAATTTCCAATCTCACTTGTCTAGCATAATCCTGAATGGAAGCATATTTACGAAAATGAAATCTTCTGTCTCAAGATGGGAATTTTTTGTTTTAAGATTGAGTACTTCAGCTCGTCATTTCAGAGCATTAAGTCCAAACGATATCTCGTATTACTATAGAGGTTTCTAGTGATTTACTGTTTAACAATGGACATCATACAACGAAAGACTCATGAGTCGATACACTAAACTCTAAGTCTTAAGTCTTTCGATCAATCTAATATTCTCGAGTTAATTTATAAGGCCTTGTTCTTACTTTTTTCGATGGTACAATCTTTATAGGAAACTAAAGATTCATTGTATTAATTAGACAGCGTTTGATTATTCGCAATAGACATAGCAAGTGACAATGTATTCTTCATTAGAACGGAGGTGATTTCCCCCTTCGAGGTAACTAATGGAGTCCTTTTTACGCCAGTGTGATCAATAAGGTATTGATCGCATTGCACAATAGTTTTAGCAATTGGATTCTGATGATCACTGGAGAAAGTATCATGGAATTCATTCTTGTAGTTTCTATAATAGTAAGAGTTTGTAGCAAGTATATTTATTCCTTCGAAATATATAGATAGTGATTTTTTATCTCCTATCGTGGATGTGAAGTCTTTTCCATCAAGGCTATCAAGGCTAATATTTGCGTAGAAAGCCCATAATTTTAATATTGAATTTTTTTTAGATTTCCCTGAGACATAAAATAAATCAGAACGAAATTTTGTGGAAATGATCATCACTCTTCCAGATGTGACTGTTCTCATCAGTGACTTAAAATCAGATATACATTGCGGATTTAAGTAGAATTTTTTAGCACTCTTACCAATAAATGTCATCAAATGCATCATTCTAAGGAGCTTAGTCATAATATAAGCAGAGAGTTTAACAAGAAACTCTCTGCTCTAAGTCAGTTGTACTTTATGCTATGGCTCCCAATACCAAGGAGATGTTTTATACTGATCAACTACCCACTAGTGGTATTTAAAGTATCATTACTTGCGTCAAACAATTAAAATTTTAGTCAAACTCATACTTTGTGAGCTTGGTCCGAGATCATTGATATTGCAACTATGCCAGATCGAAGCGATCAAGGTTCATTACCTTAGTCCATGCAGCTACAAAGTCCTTAGTGAAGCGCTCTTGAGAATCTCCACATGCGTATACTTCAGCAATGGCTCTTAGTTCTGAGTTGGAACCGAAGATTAGATCAACTCTAGTACCAGTCCATATAAGGTCACTTGTTGCACGATTACGTCCTTCAAATACATCTTTATGATCTGAAGTTGCTTTCCAAGTAGTACTTAAATCAAGTAAGTTGACAAAGAAGTCGTTGCTCAACGTTTCAGATTTGTCAGTGAATACACCATGTTTAGATTGATCAAAATTCACATTAAGAACTCTCAAACCACCTATAAGTACAGTCATCTCAGGTGCAGTCAAAGTTAATAATTGCGCTTTATCAATTAGCATTTCTTCGGCTGATACCGTGAATTGCGCTTTTGTATAGTTTCGGAAACCGTCAGCTTCTGGCTCTAGCGTGGCAACTGATTCCACGTCCGTTTGCTCTTGTAATGCATCTCCACGACCTGGAGTGAAGGGCACGGTTACTTTTTGACCAGCATTTTTGGCGGCCTGCTCGATGCCTACACCGCCCCCAAGAACGATCAAATCAGCTATTGAAACTGACTTACCACTACTGTTAAATTCTTTTTGAATACCCTCAAAAGTCGACAATACTGTTCCTAATTGAGTTGGATTATTCACCGCCCAATATTTCTGTGGAGATAGACGGATACGGCTACCATTTGCACCTCCTCGTTTGTCGGAACCACGGAATGTAGATGCTGATGCCCAAGCAGTAGATACTAGTTGAGAAACAGACAGTCCTGAAGCAAGAATCTTAGCTTTCAAGTCTGTGACATCCTGATCACTAATGACATAGTCAACAGCTGGAATAGGATCTTGCCAGATCAACTCTTCTGGCGGGATATCTGAACCAAGATACAGAGCACGAGGTCCCATGTCACGGTGCGTCAATTTAAACCATGCCCTGGCAAATGCATCCGCAAATTCGGCTGGATTTTCATAAAAACGTTTTGAAATAGGCCCATAGATAGGGTCTAACTTAAGTGCCATATCCGCAGTAGTCATCATCAAATCTTTCGTTATTGATGAATCATGAGCTGCTGGCGGTCTTTTAGGATTAGAAGCATCTGTAGGTCTCCATTGATGGGCTCCAGCAGGACTCTTCGTGAGCTCCCACTCATAGCCTAGAAGAACTTCAAAGTATTCATTATCCCACTGCGTTGGGTTTGGAGTCCATGCTCCTTCTATCCCACTAGTGATTGTGTCGTCTCCAGAACCGCTGCCAAAAGTGTTCTTCCATCCTTGACCTTGCTCTTCAATGCCAGCACCTGCAGGTTCAGCACCGACATGCTCATCTGGATCAGCAGCACCATGCGCCTTCCCAAAGGTATGCCCTCCTGCAACTAGTGCAACAGTTTCTTCATCATTCATGGCCATACGTGCAAAAGTCTCACGGATATCACGGGCAGATGCCAATGGATCAGGATTACCATTAGGCCCTTCAGGATTGACATAGATAAGTCCCATTTGGACAGCAGCGAGGGGATTCTCTAGCTCTCGATCACCAGAGTATCTTTTATCTCCCATCCATTCTCTTTCGGAACCCCAATAGATATCTTGCTCAGCTTCCCAAACATCTTCACGGCCTCCTGCGAAGCCGAACGTATCAAATCCCATAGATTCAAGAGCACAGTTACCTGCAAGGATCATCAAATCAGCCCAAGAAATTTTCTTTCCATATTTCTGTTTGATAGGCCAAAGCAGTAAACGCGCTTTGTCAAGATTTCCATTATCTGGCCAGCTATTCAATGGAGCGAAACGTTGATTGCCAGTGCTACCACCACCACGACCATCAGAAGTTCTGTAAGTTCCTGCACTGTGCCATGCCATTCTTATAAAGAGCCCACCATAGTGACCATAATCAGCTGGCCACCAGTCTTGAGAATCAGTCATCAAAGCAACAAGGTCCTTTTTCAGTGTTTTTAAGTCTAGAGACTTAAACTCTTCAGCATAATTGAAATCTTCACCCATTGGGTTAGATAAAGAAGAGTGTTGACGTAAGATATTCAACTTCAACTGATTAGGCCACCAATCTCGGTTTGCCGTTCCGTGGCCGGCAACGCTCTTTTTTGCTCCATGCATCACAGGGCACTTACCTTCACCATCGTTATTGTTGCTTTCCATATTTGATAGATTTATTTTATTTGATGAGTGAATTTAGAATATCATTTTGAATAATTTTCATCTATATGTTTTATGACAACATAGATTTTGACTAGGAAATGAATTGAATTCAACTCGAATACACAATCAATTTAAAGATTTATAGTTAGTTTAAAAAACTATGTTTCGATAGACGAGACTTCATACATTCAATTGCTGAGACTAGAGACATGTTTAGTGGATCGAATACCTATTCCAAATGCAAATTTTCGGAATACTAAAAATAGACTTGAATTACAGAGTGTATTAAGGAACTATTTAATCAATAGTTAGAAACTGTATAATCTATCTGTTCTCACACCCCTCAACCGTACAGTCTCCATAAAAAACCAATGAATGATTGGTGATTTTTTGATCTAAAGCATTACCAATGGTCTTTTTGATTTCATCCATTTTAGGATCAGAGAATTCTTTGATCTTGTGGCATTGGTTGCACACTAAGTGATCATGATGCTTATAGGTCAGCGCCTGCTCATAGAGTGCGCTTTTATCTCCAAACTGATGTTTTACCGCTAGTCCACATTCTACCAATAGGTCCAAGGTGTTGTAAATTGTCGCACGACTAATTGAGTATTCTTTGTTTTTCATGATCAAATAAAGATTATCCACATCAATATGCTCGTCAAGTGCATAAAGCTCATCAATGACATAAAACCGTTCGGACGTTTTACGGTAGCCTTTTTTCAAAAGGAAGTCTTCGAAGATTCCTTTGGCATTCTTTACTACATTCTCCTTTTGTGGCATCAGCTCAGTATATGTTACTTTGAAACAAAAATCTTTTAAAAATGATTAATAACCTATTTAAATAACTAGGTCTAATCTGATTTTTAAAATTAGCTCAATAATCTTTTATCTACAGAAAGATCTAAACATGGTGTGTTTTAATCAATGAGCCTCATAGAGATAGTCTGAATGGATAGCAAAACTAGGTTTGTTAGCGGTAAACTGTTCCATGATTTTGATCCCTGATTTATTTCAAATTCTAAATACTCCGCGCTAAAGAAAATTGGCTGGAGAAATTACTCAACTTTTCGTATGGAATTTTGCTCGTTTCTCATCACAAAATCACCCCCAGCCTCCTTGTCCAACATCGCCTGACCAAGTGGGGTTAGTGGAGAAATAGCGAAATATGTTAACCCATTGTGGGTAACATTGCCACAACTGACGGATAAATAGTAATTGCCCGTTGAGGTATGCACCAGAGAACCTCCACTGATTTTTTTTGCTACTCTGGAAGAATCAAGTGAGGTCAATACTTTTTTCATTTGTAGTGACTCAGCCAATTGACGAGCGAACATATCACGCTCATTTTGGCTCATAGCACGAGACGTATCATACTTGTCGCCTGCTGTGCTTCGTTGCTCTTTGTTCGCAGCATCTTGTGCGTCATTCATTGCTTTTTGGTGCATAGCAATTTTCTGATCTATCAGGTCAACACACTTTTGATGAATGATTTGCTTGAGTGTAGTCATATTAGGAAACGGCTGTGAAGTAAATAACTAATAAAATTAATACACCATTGACGACACCCAGGTTGATGATGGTCTCAGATGATTTTTTGACAAACGTACCCACTACTGAAGAAATGAGTAATATGATCCAAGAGAATGAAAAATTACGATGTATACTAGCGGCAATAATATATTTCTCTGAGCTATTTCCTGATAGGAAATTGACTGAGGTAGCTATATCAAGTAATCTTGTCTTAAATACCTTTATGGGTTGATTTTTTTTAAGAGAAACTGACAATTCTTTATTGATTTGATAAGCACCTGAGGAAGTGATAATTGCTCTAGCAACGATGGCCTGTCTTCCTCTCCGAGATCTGGCTATCACGTTTTCAACTTTTATTATTTGTTCGTCAATCTCATTTCTAGGAATAACAAAGTCTATAAAAAGGCTGAACGCGATCGCAAGAGCTATCCACGATACTTTTCTAAAGTAAGGTACATAAGGTTTAAGATCAAGCTGATCTTTTGGAGAGCTATATACTGGTCTAGTTGGTCTTCTATTAGAATAGTTTCCGTGACTTTTCGGTCTAGCATTTTCTCCTTGACTTCTATTTCTACGTTGATCATATTGTCCTTTTTGCTCGTGATCGCTTAGTACTTCGTAGGCTTCATTGATTTCACTAAATAACTGAGCAGCACTTGGAGCACTAGATTTATCAGGATGATACTTCTTGGCCAATGATCTGTAAGACTTCTTGATCTCTACCTGTGTAGCGCTTTCAGTAACCTCTAGTATTTTGTAATAATTCTTCACTTATCAGAAATGTAATAAAAAAGGCCGTTCGAAAACAGCCTCTCAATATTAATTTGTAATCGAATTATTAAGTCAACATCCCACCATCAACTTGGATCACTTGTCCAGTGATGTAAGACGACATATCTGATCCTAAGAATACACAGGCATCTGCAACATCTTCTGGCCGACCTCCTCTTCTCAAAGGAATAGCATCTCTCCATCCTTGAACAGTCTTTTCATCCAAAGCATCAGTCATCTCTGTCTCGATAAACCCAGGAGCAATGGCATTTGACCTTACCCCTCTAGATCCTAGTTCAAGGGCAATAGATTTAGTGAACCCCAAGATTCCAGCTTTAGAAGCAGAATAGTTAGCTTGTCCAGCATTTCCTTTGAGTCCAACTACTGAAGTCATATTAATAATAGATCCAGAACGTTGCTTCATCATTGTTCTAGTTGCTGCTTTCACAGTATTGAAACATGACTTAAGATTGACATTGATTACTTGATCCCACATCTCTTCGGTCATGCGCATCATCAAATTATCTTTAGTGATACCAGCATTGTTGATGAGTATATCCAGTGACCCAAAGTCTGTAACCACCTCATTGATTAGTTGATCAGCAGCGGCAAAGTCAGAAGCATCAGATCTATATCCTTTGGCTTTGATTCCCTTTGCCTCGAGTTCAGCGACAAGCGCTTCACCTTTTTCTACACTAGAGAGGTAAGTAAATGCAACATTGGCTCCTTGCTCTGCATATCTGTTGGCAATCGCGCGCCCAATTCCTTTAGATGCACCAGTGATAAGTGCCGTTTTTCCTTCGAGTAATTTCATATATAAAGTAAGTTTATCAAATCTATATTGGCATCTCAAAGATGCTATTTCACCCCAAAGAAAGTGAAAAGCTGATACACCACCAACTCATTTTTTTCTCTGCGTATTTCGCTTAAATTTGCAAGCACGAATTTTAGACTTCAAAACAGAAAACATATGTCAACAACAAAATATGATCTTATCGTAATAGGCAGTGGCCCTGGAGGATATGTGGCTGCTATTAGAGCTTCCCAACTTGGGTTGAAAGTGGGTGTTGTAGAGCGTTCTGAGCTAGGTGGTATTTGTCTCAACTGGGGATGTATTCCTACCAAAGCTTTGCTTAAGAGTGCCAACGTATTCGAATATATACAGCATGCCAATGACTACGGAATAAGTGTTCCTGATGCATCAGTTGATTTTGAAGCAGTGGTCAAGAGAAGTAGAGATGTTGCTGGAGGGATGAGTAAAGGAATTCAGTTCTTATTCAAGAAGAATAAGATCGATCATATCCAAGGTTTTGGAAAATTGAAGACGGGTAAAAAAGTAACTGTTACGGATGAAAAAGGTGCTGCAGTAGACTATAGTGCAGATCATATTATCCTGGCTACAGGAACTCGATCAAGAGAACTTCCTACAATGCCAATCGATGGTAAGAAGATCATAGGATATCGCAAAGCAATGACGCTTACAACACGCCCTAAGAAAATGGTTGTTGTAGGATCAGGAGCTATTGGTGTTGAGTTTGCCTACTTCTATTCAACTATGGGAACTGACGTGACCATCGTAGAATATATGCCTAATATCGTTCCTGTAGAGGATATAGATGTTTCTAAGCAATTGGAGAAAACATTCAAAAAGTCAGGAATGACGATCATGACCAATGCTGAGGTGACCAATGTTGACACCAAAGGCAAAGGCTGTAAAGTATCGGTGAAGACTAAGAAAGGAGATGAAGTGATCGACTGTGATGTAGTACTTTCTGCAGTAGGTGTCGCGACTAATCTTGAAGGTATAGGCCTTGAAGATGTAGGCGTTGCTACTGATAAAGGAAAAATATTGGTAGATGACTACTATAAAACAAATATACCTGGAGTATATGCGATCGGTGACATCGTACATGGACCAGCATTAGCACATGTGGCTTCTGCTGAAGGCATCACTTGTGTTGAGAAGATAGTGGGTCAGAGCCCAGAGCCTATCGACTACAATAATATTCCAGGATGTACATATTGTAATCCAGAGATCGCCTCTGTAGGATATACAGAGAAGGCTGCCATAGAGGCGGGCTACGAAATCAAGGTCGGTAAATTCCCATTCTCTGCCTCTGGTAAGGCAAGTGCCGCTGGTGCCAAAGATGGTTTTGTCAAAGTAATCTACGATGCCAAGTATGGAGAATGGCTAGGATGTCATATGATCGGGGCAAACGTAACTGAGATGATTGCAGAAACAGTAGCAGCTAGAAAGCTAGAGACTACTGGTCATGAGATCATCAAGACGATCCACCCTCACCCTACGATGTCGGAAGCAATTATGGAAGCTACTGCCATGGCTTATGGTGAAGTGATTCATTTATAATAAGAGTTAGAACAATACTCAAAAAGGCACTTTCAAGAAATTGAAAGTGCCTTTTTTTTGCCGAATTTATTCCGGTATCAGTAATCTACTCCACAGGTCGTCACTAAGGATATATTCCTATAGAGAAAAGAAGTTGATGCGTTGGCGGTAAAGATTTCTTTGTTGCTCTACGAAATGACAACTGTGTCAGATAATTTCCCCAACTCGAATTGATAGGCCTGTCAATTGGCTATAATTACTAATCCTACTTAGAGTCACTCTAAGAACTCTAATGATGAGATAAATCACAGATGCTAAAACCATAATAATAGAGATTTAGCAGTTTTAAAGAAATGCTATAGTTCATCGGACTATATTTGAAATGACTTCTATTTGAATAGAAATCGCACACATATCGTATATTACAGTGTTAGGTTTCATAACATAGGATCAGTTATAAATGTCGACCCTTAAAAATACTAAGCTTCAACTTTTAATTCTATACGCCTGTATTTGCGTATGTCTAGCTATAAGAATCAATGTAGAATCAACTGGATATATGAGTCCGGATTCTTCATTTTACACTAAATCTGCGGCTAACTATCTAGCAGGTAAAGGGTTTGTTGCTCCTACAACTTATCCATTTGACGAAACTTCCCTTGAATCCTACATGGCTACTTGGCCAGTTGGTTATCCTGCTTTAATCGCATTGATTTCTTATTTAACGGAGTTTGATCCTTTTATTTCATCTAAACTGACCAACACTTTTTTTTTGGGATTCATTTTTATTTTATTGTACTATTGGTATGGAGTAAATAGCCTGTTCCCTGCATGTTATTTCTGCTCATTTAACCTTCTAGAGGTGTTTTCATACACTTGGTCAGAAGGTGTGTTCTTGTTTTTTCTGCTTTGGTTATTGTACCTAATAGAGAGGATGTTTTCATTAAAAAATTCATATATCAATACGGTTTTATTAATCTTTTGCTTGGTGTCTATGACATTGTTGAGATATGCGGGACTAATCTATTTTTTTTATATTGCCATTATCACGGTTATCCTTTTTCTGCAGAAAAAATATAGTATTGCGAAGCAACTAACTATTGTGATTTCAATATCGAGTTTATTGATTTTTTGCTATCTACTAAACAATTATTATATGTCAGGAGGCTTTTTTGGTGGTCACCCCAGAATATTTCCTGAAGTAGAATCATGGTCAGCTTTCTTAAAGTTATTTATCAATGGATTTATTAATGAGCTATTCATTGCTAGAAAATTTTATTGGTCTATGGATCTATTATTTATTTTCTTATTAGCACTGCAACTTATTGTTTGCTATTACATTTTCAGAAAAAGGAATCATCTAAACATGAATTCTTTTAAAGGAACCCCTCAACTTATAACTGTTTTTTCAAGCTTATTTTATCTCGCTTTTATTGTGATTATTAGAAAATTATCTCCTTTTGATGCTTTCGATTATAGAATATTAGCCCCATTTTCAACCCCGGTTTTTATTGTGCTCCTAGGAAATTTAAAATATGAAAGAGCACAGCATGATACTAGTTATTTCAATATTGTAATTGTTAGTTTTTTTTTATTGTCATTGATAATGAATTTACCAAAAACCTTTATTTTGAAGTGGCTTGGAGTAGTTGTGTGACACCAGTGCCATCAATTGATTTACGAGAAATCTAACAGAACTTATGATCGTCAGTAAGACACTATAAACCATGAACGGTCCTTACAACAATTATAGTTTATTTAGAATATCTAACGTTCGGACCATCTCGTTTTTATGAGAGCTCTAATCTATAGAAGTTAAGTCGCACATAATTATTTTAATTGCTTCTGACTTCTCTAAGTTACCAGATTTGAAGATAGATAACTTCCCGCGTAATGAGACTATTACGTAATCCCATACTCTTTACAGTGTTTGCGATTTTTTAACTTTCTGATTTTAGGCTTGCGTATGTGGCCAAAAAAAGAAAAGTCTGAGTATTGGAGTTTCTATGTAACCTAATAGAAGATTCTTAGGCACAAAAAAGTCCCAACCTTAACAAGGTTGGGACTTTTTATAATGTACTTAAGCTCTTTACTTCACAGGTCCATCGCTCGATACAGGAACTAAATCTTTAGCAGCTGGAGTTACCAACGCTTTGATTTTAAGTCTTGTTTGCTTAGGCCAAGTGTTAGCTGTGATAGTTACTGTTTTGTTCTGTACGTTAGGCTTGCCCTTACTGTTGAACTTAGCGGTAACAATACCTACTCCACCAACTGGGATAGGTTCTTTAGACCAGGTAGGAACTGTACACCCACATGATCCAGTTGCATTTTGAATGATCAAAGGTGCTTCACCGTTATTTGTGAATTCAAAAGTATGCTCTACTACATCTCCTTCATTGATTGTACCAAAATCATGGTCAGTTCCAGTAAATTCGAATACTGGAAGAGGTCCCTCAGGCTTCTCTTCTTTTACTGGTGCGGCTGCAGATGGAGTAGCAGCTGTTCCAGCTGATAGCGACTCTAGCTTACTTTCCAATTCAGCAATTTTTTTCTCTTGTTCTTTGTTTCCACAGCTAGTGAATCCTACTATGAGGATTGCTGCCATAAACGTCTTCAATACTAACTTCATCGTATTATTTATTTATTATTAAAAAATCTACTACTTATTATTCTAATTCAAATCCTCCGTTTCACCACTCTTGATATGTCCGATCAACTCATCCACATCTGCTAGTAGTCTCTCCGCTTTTTCTTTTGCATCATTGACTACCTTTTCGCCTTCTGACTTAGCTGCTGTCAAAGGAATTTCTTTTCCTTGAACTAGGTCTTCCACAAGTTCTTCCAACATTTTTTTATAAGAGTCTAATTTAAAAGATAGTTTATCTCTTGTGTTGGACCCTTTGTCAGGAGCAAATAAAATTCCTAATAGAACACCTGCTGTTGCTCCAGTAAGAAAGGCCAATAGCGTATTTGTTGATTTTCTGCTCATAATATTATTTGTTATCAATTAAACCTCGACCACTTTTTCGAATTTTACCATTTTCATTAAGTTCTTTAGATATACCATCCAAAATACCATTAATAAATTGCTTGCTATTTGGTGTGCTGTAGTTTTTCGCCAACTCTATGTATTCGTTGATGGTTACTTTCAGTGGTATACTTCTAAAATTGAGCATCTCAGTGATCGCCATCTCCATAATGATACGATCCACACTTGCCAATCTCTCTATATCCCAGTTTACCGTTTTGCTTGCTATTAAGTCCTTATACTCTTTGTCAAGGTCAAGAGTTTCTTTAAATATATTAATAAAAAACTCTTTGTCCTCTTCCCAATTGTATGAAAGCTCAGCAGGTTCAAAATCTTCAGCCTTTTCAGGGTCAATGGCTTTGATCGTTTTCAAAACCATACTCTTTACGATTGCCTTGTTTTCCGTCCAATAGAGGTCTTTTTCCTCCATATAAGCAGTAACAACATCGCTTTTGAAAACAATAGTCTTTACTACATACTCAACAATCTCTTTGTCTTGATCAAAGGATGGTGATTCTAACTTGAGGTAATCTTGATACATATCTGTTGTTCTGATAGTATCTCGGTACCACTCTCTAAGTTCGTCATTCAGCCCTCCCCAGCTCAATTGATGCCTCAATATGATGTTTTCAAGTGGCTTATTAAACTTAATCGCTTTGATTAACACATTATTAACAAAATTGTCTGTCTTGTATTTGCTATCTGTAGCTGCTATATCTGCAAACTCTGTCAATAGCAATAAGATCATCACGTACTGATCCATCAAGCCTTCTGCCTCATTGATCATGTGCTTCTCAATAACCTTCTTATCCTTCTTTACATCATCAAAATAGGTAGTGATGTTGTTGTTAACGGCAAGATTGATTTTATCCTCAGCACTCGCTTTGACTTCTATCTGCTGAGCATAATACTCTACAAACAAGGCAGTAGCTTCTTTCTTTTGCGCAGTGAGCAACACCTTGTCTTGTACCTCCATCGAGTTGAGATCTGGAGCAAAAGCTTCAGCGATCCTGTCTTTGGCAATATTGAAGTTTGAAGCCTTGCTTCTTTCGAAGGCAAAAAGGCTTTGCATTGCTTTGATACGTAATGTTCGTCTGTTGAGCATCTATAAATAAAGAACGTGAATAATTTCTTAAATAATGTCGTTTCGCAAATTAATAAGACAACTTAACTCTGCCCATTGCATCAATTCGCTCTTGAGCTAGTTTGATAGCAGCTTCCTGTGCTGAGATCTTCTCAGCATCAGCTACATTCAAAATATTCAAACAAGTATCATATATCTTCTCTGCTTGTAAGTAGGCACTGTCTCTATTGTAGCTACCCAAATATTCTGCATATACATTGATAAGTCCACCAGCATTGATCAAAAAGTCTGGTGCATAAGCAATCCCTTTTTCCATCAACATATACCCGTGTTTTGTTTCGTCTTTCAATTGATTGTTAGCAGCACCTGCTACTACTTGACATTTCAATCTACCAATAGTGTCATCATTCAGAGTTGCTCCTAAGGCACACGGTGCATATATATCCATATCAAGATCATATATCTCATCCATCCCAACAATCTTAGAACCGTACTTGTCAGACATCATCTTTAATTTGCCCTGAGCAATGTCAGTAACATATACTTCAGCATTCTCTTTAGTCAAGTGCTCTACCAGATACATCCCAACTTGCCCAACACCTTGTACTCCAATTTTTTTACCACTTAGGTCATCGCTTCCATAAACTTTCTTAGCCGCAGCTTTCATTCCCATATAAGTACCAAAAGCAGTAACTGGAGAAGGGTCTCCACCTCCACCCATAGTCTCTGGAAGTCCAGTAACATGCTGTGTTTCCATGGCGATATATTCCATGTCACGAGTTTTCATGTTTACATCTTCGGCAGTGATATATTTACCACCTAAGCTTTCTACAAATCGACCAAATCTTCTCAAAAAAGCTTCAGTCTTCATATGGCTAGCATCGCCTATTAGGACTGCCTTGCCACCACCTAAATTCAATCCAGAAATAGCCGCCTTATAGGTCATTCCTCTAGAAAGCCTCAAGACATCTGTGAGTGCTTCTGCCTCAGAAGTATATTTCCACATACGAGTTCCACCAAGTGCTGGTCCAAGTACCGTATTATGAATTCCAATTATTGCTTTCAACCCAGTCGCCTCATCATGACAGAACACTACTTGCTCGTGCCCCATTGTCGATACTTGCGCGAATAGTGAATTGTCCACTGATTCCATTTCGTTAACATCCATCATAATCGTAAGTTTATTGCCAAGTCTTCTACAAAAACAAAGAAGAACTGTTTCTAAATTTGAGCGCAAAATTAGCGTTATTTTTGATCATTATCAATTTTATATCTTACTTCGAACCAATAACCATTACGTCCGTAATAGAATCCAGTGAAAGAACTCAAGCACCTCAATAAATACTTTTTCAAATACAAGTTTCACTTGGGTTTAGGAGTCCTTTTTATTATTATTTCCAATGCTTTTCAAATCATTCCAGCCTCTCTGGTAAGGCTTGCTATAGACTATGTAACGGAGAGTATCCCGCACTACCAATCTTTTGATGGATTAGAAACTCAAAAAGCTGTCTATCAAGATATTGTCTTCAACATCCTTGTGTTTGCAGGACTCATTTTGCTCATGGCACTGCTCAGAGGAGTTTTTCTGTTTATGGTACGTCAGACGATTATCGTCATGTCTAGGTTGATAGAATATGATTTGAAAAATGAGATATATGCACATTATCAATCTCTTCCACTAAGCTTCTATAGAAGAAATAATACGGGAGACCTGATGAATAGGATCTCAGAAGATGTGAGTAAGGTCAGAATGTATCTAGGACCATCAGTGATGTATGGACTGAATTTATTAATTCTATTTCTAGTTTTGATTCCTTATATGTTGTCTATCAATGTAGAGTTGACACTATATGCGCTTATCCCACTACCTCTTTTATCGCTAAGCATCTACTATGTGAATAACATCATCAACAAACGTTCTGAAGCGATTCAAGTAAGTCAATCTGGACTCTCTACTTTTGTACAAGAGGCATTTTCAGGAATCAGAGTAATAAAGGCATTTGTAAGAGAAGATGATTCTACCAGAAAATTTGAAGATGCAAGCGACTCATACAAAGTCAAGTCTTTGGGACTTACCATGGTTCAAGCATTATTCTTCCCTTTGATCATGTCTCTGATTGGACTAAGCACAGTCCTAACGGTATATGCTGGAGGAAGTCAAGTTATAGAGGGGTCACTTACCTATGGAAATATTGCCGAGTTTATCATCTATGTCAATTTGCTTACTTGGCCCGTCACCTCATTGGGATGGATAAGCAGTATTATCCAAAGGGCCGCAGCTTCACAAAAGCGAGTCAATGAATTTTTGAATGTTAAGAATGATATCGTTAGTGTTGAAAATATCAATGCCGACCTCCAAGGAAAAATTTCTTTTCAAAACGTAGGCTTTACCTATCCAGATTCGGGGATTGTAGCCTTGAAACAAGTCTCCTTTGAAATCAATGCTGGAGAATCCTTGGCGATAATTGGTACCACAGGCTCGGGAAAGAGCACAATCGCTACACTGATTTCTAGAATGTATGATTGTACATCTGGAAGTATTCTCTTAGACGGCAAAAGTATTGAATCTTATAAAGTCTCTTCTCTAAGAAGTCAAATAGGTTACGTCCCTCAGGATGTTTTTCTTTTTTCAGACAGCATTATCAACAACATTGCTTTCGGAACAGATGGGCTCGATGAAGAGCAAATAATACAAGCAGCAAAGGATGCTGATCTTTATGAAAACATATTGGATTTCCCTGAAGGGTTCAATACCAAGGTTGGTGAACGTGGAATCACCCTATCCGGAGGGCAAAAGCAACGCGTCTCAATTGCTCGTGCCATTGCTCGAAACCCAAAAATATTGATGTTAGATGATAGTTTGTCAGCAGTGGATACAAAGACTGAAAACACGATACTCAATAGTTTGAAAAAAATCATGGTAGGGAGAACCTCTGTGATTATTTCTCACAGAGTCTCTTCCGCTAAACTTGCTGATAGGATAATTGTCCTGGATGGTGGTGTAATCATAGAGCAAGGGACTAGTGAGTCTCTCCTTGCTCAAAATGGTGCTTATAAAGCTTTATATGATAAGCAATTGAGCGCTGAGGATGCGTAATTACTCCCCTGGCTCAAACGCTAAATCAATCGTTCTTCGATCAATGTCTGTGTTCTTCACTCGCACATGTACTGTATCTCCAAGTGTAAACATTCTCTTATTACTCTTGCCAATCACGCGATAGTTATCTTCATCAAACTCGTAGTAATCATCCTTCATGTCGGCCATTCTCACCATACCTTCACATTTGGTTTCTGTGATTTCAATGAAAATTCCCCATTCAGTAACTCCTGAAATAACACCTTCATAGACCTTGTCCTCCGCCAATGACATAAATTCTACCTGCTTATATTTGATAGAAGCACGTTCGGCTCCAGCCGCTCGTTTTTCTCTTTCAGAGGAGTGCATACACTTCTCTTCAAGGTCGTCTTGTTCCACTGACTTCCCACCATCAAGATAGTGCTGAAGTAAGCGATGAACCATCATGTCAGGGTATCTCCTAATCGGTGAAGTAAAGTGAGAATAATGATCGAATGCCAAACCAAAGTGGCCGTTGGGCTCTGTTGTATATTTTGCTTTTGCCATTGATCGAATGGCCAATGATTGCAATACATTTTGCTCTGGTTTGCCTTCTATTTCTACAATGAGGTTATTGATGGATTTGGAAACATTATCCTCATTCACGTTAAGTGGATGACCAAACTTACCAGCAAATTTAGACAGCGCGCTGATCCTCTCAGGATCCGGATTATCATGCGTTCGATACACAAAAGTGTTCTTGTCTTTACCCGATTTCATCTTAAAAATGAAGGTTGCCACCTGTCGGTTTGCCAATAGCATAAACTCTTCTACTAACTTGTGGGCATCTTTCCGTTCTTTAGGAACTACTTCTAATGGTTTTCCATTTTCATCAAGTCTGAATCTCACTTCTGTCGTCTCAAAATTGATCGCGCCTTTTGCAAATCGTTCATCTTTTAGCTTGTAAGCAATTCCATTCAGTAAATTAATCTCTTCTGAAAAATCACCTTCTTTAGATTCGATGCGTTCTTGAGCCTCTTCGTAAGTGAATCTTCTATCTGAATGGATTAACGTTCGTCCAAACCACTCTTTGTACACTTTGCCGCTTCCATCTATTTCAAAAACAGCCGAAAATGTGCATTTATCCTCATTTGGTCTCAATGAACAGACCCCATTAGAAAGTCGTTCTGGCAACATCGGAATCGTACGATCCACTAAGTACACGGAAGTTGCTCGGTGATATGCCTCTTTCTCTAAGTGAGTTTTTAGCTGTACGTAATGCGTCACATCAGCGATATGCACGCCAATTTCGTAATTGCCATTCTCCAATTTCTGGACTGAAATGGCGTCATCAAAATCCTTGGCATCAAGTGGGTCAATAGTGAAAGTAGTAATGTCTCTAAAATCTCTTCGTTTTTTGACTTCCTCCCTTGTGATGTGATCATCAATTCTGTCAGCCTCTTTCTCCACTACTTCTTCAAACTCAAAAGGCAACCCAAATTCTGCCATGATTGAGTGAATTTCCGCATTGTTTTCTCCGGCCTTTCCGAGGACTCTAACAATTTTTCCTTCAGGTTTCTTCCCGGCTCCTGGCCATTGGGTGACCTCCACGATAACTTTGTCATTATGCTTAGCCTCCTCCGTCTTACTTAAATTGACAAAGATGTCCGAATGTACTTTCCTATTATCAGGGATTACAAAAGCAAATCTTGGTGAAAATTCTATTCTACCTACAAACTGATTATTGGATCGTTCTAGTACTTCTAGAACCTTACCTTCAGATTTTTTTCCGTCTTTTTGACTATGGATTGCTACCATTACGGTATCTCCATCCATTGCATAGTTAAGATCGTCTGCTTTCACATATACATCTCCTTCCTCTTCAGAAGTGACTACATAAGCAAATCTCGGGTTGACATGGTCAACAATCCCTTTTATACCAACGGGGATTCTGTTACTCTTATAGGCCCCGTTTTTAAGTTGGTCAATTTTGCCGTCTTTTTGCAAAACAGACAGGACCATTGGAATTTGTTTGTTTGTTGATTTTTGTTTGAAACCTAGTTTCTTGATGACGTGACTTGATCTATAAGTCTTAGATATGTTGCTATTAAGTAGCTGTAATATTTTGTCTTGAAGTTGATTGAAATTTACTTGTGATCCGCCCTTCTTTCTGTCGTTCTTATTCTTTTTACTCATACTGTAAAGATTGTGCAATTTTAGCCAATCTATTTATTTGTTGTTTTATTAATTTGTGATGTAACGGTTATTATATCAAGAAGTTTCTAAGACCTCTATTTCCACCCTTACGTTTTGATGTGCCTTGTCGTCATGTTTATCATGAAGCATCTTCTTTCCTCCCCAGCCTACTATTTCCATCCGCTCTTCTGCTACCCCTTGATCCATCAACCAATGTTGGATGGTGTAAGCTCTGTATTCAGAGAGCTTTTTTGCACTGGCTATATCCTCATTATGAGATCCATTGAGGGAGAAAAATTGCTTATCATCCATATCCAAATGAAGCACTTTCCCGTGAGATTTTCCATTGGTGTGCCCATGGATTTTTATTCTCATTTTGTCATCCTCATTCATCATCCTAAGCAGTTGATTGAGTTCGTACACGGACTCCTCTTTCATAATAGCTGCATCTCTAAAGAAAAACACTTGCCATAATACCGCAAACTCTCCTTTTTGATATTTACTCATTTCAAAGTCAATAATGATGCTATCACCGGAAACTTCTACGTTAGAGTTAGTTTCTTCAAGTGGTTCATCCAAATCTATTGTGAGTTCAGTCAACTTATATCCAATTGTGTTAGAGACAAACTTTAGTCGATTTGTTCCATTTTTTGGCATAATCCTGAGTAATTCATGTGACTTGACTGGTGAAAGCTCCTTATTTCTTTCCATGTCAATAACCTTGAAATCTCCCTTTACCTCTCTTTGATTACTCGCATTTGTCGTATTAATATATACCTTGAAAGTTCCGGGCTCTTCGATAATTGGTTCTTCTTTGACCTCGGGTTCTTTCACTTCACTCACGACCAGTTCCTGTACTTGCTCTACTGCCTGTTCGGCTTCGACTATATCAGCCTTCGGTTCCGCCAGCATTGCTGCCCACTCTTCAGCAGTAATATGTGGCCCTTTAAAATTTCCAGCGTACAGCCAACTACCTGTGATTTCTGAAAGTTTTTCTCTTAACGAAAATAATTCCTTTTTAGTGAGCTCCCTATTTATAGCGTCAAATGTGTATACATAGTACATCTTACGATAACTGTTATATTTATACTGAGCATTATAGCCTTGAGGAACCATCCCGTTAGCAAATGCTTCTGCATTTTTTTCCAAACTAAAAGCGCCTACCACTACATAACACTTATTGTCTTTAAGCTTGGAAAGATCTTGGGAGCAAGTCATCGAACTGATAAAAAGTATGGCTATGGCCAAGCCTGTTCGCAATATGTTTGTAACAATCATATTATTGGTTTAAGTCAAAAAATAGATGAGATAAGTCTTCTACGGTGTTCAATATACTATTTTTTTACAATGTTCTTTAATCTAATGCCTAATCATCCAAAATTCGAAGGCATTGCCTGCGGATTGAAGGTGATTTTTCTATCTTTGCCGGCTATGGCTAATACAGAGGATAATTTATTAAAGAAGGTAGTTGCTCATGCAAAAGAGTATGGTTTTGTATTCCCTTCTAGCGAGATATATGATGGACTTAGCGCGGCATATGACTATGGTCAAAATGGCGTACAGCTCAAGAATAACATCAAGGAATATTGGTGGAAATCGATGGTACAGATGAATGAAAATATTGTAGGTATAGATGCCTCAATATTCATGCATCCAACCACATGGAAGGCTTCTGGTCATGTTGATGCTTTCAATGATCCGTTGATAGACAATAAAGATTCTAAGAAAAGATATCGTGCAGATGTATTGATAGAAGATCACATCGCCAAGATTGAAGGGAAAATTAATAAAGAAGTTGACAAAGCAGCTAAGAGATTTGGTGATGCTTTTGATAAGGTAGAGTTTTTAAAAACAAACCAACGTGTATTAGACAATCTAGCAAAGATTGACGCCATCAACGATCGCATGAAAACTGCGATTGAGGCTGAAGACTTAGAAGGTGTTAAGCAATTGATCATCGATCTAGGAATATCTGACCCAATCTCTGGGTCTAAAAATTGGACTGATGTACGTCAATTTAATTTAATGTTCTCAACAGAGCTCGGTTCAGTGGCAGATGGAGCTAGTAAGATCTACCTTCGCCCAGAAACAGCTCAAGGTATTTTTGTTAATTTCTTAAATGTTCAAAAGACAGGAAGAATGCGGATTCCTTTTGGCATCGCCCAAATAGGAAAGGCTTTCCGTAATGAAATCATAGCCCGCCAATTTATCTTCCGAATGCGCGAATTCGAGCAAATGGAAATGCAATTTTTCGTGAAGCCTGGTGAGGAAATGAAATGGTATGAACACTGGAAAAGCACTCGTATCAAATGGCACAAATCACTGGGTATCGGAGAAGAAAATTACCGTTTTCATGATCACCTAAACTTGGCACACTATGCAAATGCAGCTTGTGATATAGAATTCAATTTCCCGATGGGCTTCAAAGAATTGGAAGGAATTCATTCAAGAACTGATTTTGATCTTAAGGCGCATGAAGAACACTCTGGAAAAAAATTACAATTCTTTGATCCTCAGGACAACGAAAGCTATGTTCCTTATGTAGTGGAAACTTCAATCGGTCTAGATAGAATGTTTTTAGCAATCTTGTCCAGTGCATATACCGAAGAGCAACTTGAAGATGGGAGTGAACGTGTAGTTCTTAAAATATCTCCGGCTTTGGCACCAAATAAGGTCGCAATCCTTCCATTGACTAAGAAAGATGGACTTCCAGAAAAAGCTCATGAAATCATGAATGACTTGAAGTATGATTACAATTGTTTCTATGAAGTAAAGGATGCGATTGGGAAGCGATATAGAAGGCAAGATGCTCTAGGAACTCCATATTGTGTGACCATAGATCACCAAACACTAGAAGACAATACCGTAACAATAAGAGATAGAGATACCATGAAGCAAGAACGCGTCTCTATTGCTGATCTATCAAGAATAGTGGGCGAGAAAGTAGATGTAAAACATATGCTTAAGCAGCTTTAGTAACTTCATGGATGGTTCTGTGATGGTTGTTCTAATGGGTCTATTGCTATTAATGATAGCCTTAGGCATATTGAGTGTATTCTATGACATTTGGAAACACATCCATCAAAAAGCCTTAGACTCAATCGCCATATTGAAGCCTTTAAGTGCTTCAAGGAAAGCTACGCTTAACAAGTATTTCTTTTATTATAATCAGCTTTCTATTATCGATCAAAAGAAATTCGAACAGCGGGTAAATCGGTTTCTGTATGTGAAACGATTTATTGGGAGAGGGATAGTAGTTACTGAAGAAATGAAAGTGCTTTCTTCTGCAACAGCCGTTCTTTTATCCTTTGGTATGCCAATGGTGACGTTGGCTCATTTTGATAAAATTCTATTGTATCCAGACGAGTACTATTCAAACATCAATCGGAATTATCATTTAGGAGAAGTCAACCCTAGATTGGGGATTATTATTCTTTCTTGGAGACACTTTGTAGAAGGGTTTTTTGATAATCAAGATGGACGCAATTTGGCTTTTCACGAAATGGCGCATGCCATTCATTTTGAGAACCTAATCAGAAATGAAGAATATAACTTCTTAGATGAAGAAGCTCTGGAAACTTGGGACAACTTAGCCGTAAAAGAAATAACACAAATAAAAAACAACCCAGATCACTACTTACGCGCATATGCCAGTACAAACCAACATGAATTCTTTGCTGTGAGCGTTGAGTATTTCTTTGAAGACGGACAAAATTTCAAAAGTAAGTTGCCAAAACTATATGATACGCTTTGCAAGATATTGGGAATTGATCCTATCACATTATTTAAGTTATAAGATCATTTGTTGAAGTAATAAGGCTCTCATTACTTATCTTGCCATCTAGCATTTATAATATGAACTGGAAACAACTTCTCTCCTCTAACAGAATCGGAAAAACTACGAAGGTAGATAGTTTTCGCAGTGCTTTTGAGCAAGATTATGATCGTATCATTTTCTCACATCCCTTCAGAAGACTTCAAGACAAAACACAAGTCCATCCACTACCGGAATATGATTTCGTACACACACGACTGACCCACAGTTTGGAGGTGTCAAGCGTTGGTCGATCATTAGGTAAAAAAGTGGGAGAATCTATTCTACAGAAACATCCCGAGTTGAGAGGTGACGGTTTTTCTTCTTATGATTTTGGCGCCATAGTAGCTGCTGCTGCATTGGCACACGACATCGGTAACCCTCCTTTTGGACATTCTGGTGAGTCTGCTATTTCAGATTTTTTCAATGCGGCTGATAAAACCGCTCTTTTCAAAAAACATATGAGTTCACGTCAATGGGCTGATATTATAGACTTTGAGGGTAATGCTCAAGGCTTTAGGCTCATTAACCAAACTAACGGCCTTCAGCTTACTAACGCTACACTAGCAGCGTTCACCAAGTATCCAAGACCCTCTTTGATCTCAAATCATGACAAGGGAAGAAAGAGTCAAAAGAAATACGGCTATTTTCAGAGTGATAAACAAGAGTTTGCTGAGTTGGCTTTTGAAGTTGGCTTAATGCCTTTTTCAGGAGAAGGGATTTGGAGCAGGCACCCGTTGGCATTCTTAGTAGAAGCTGCAGATGATATTTGTTATCAGGTAATTGACTTAGAAGATGGCTGTAGATTAGAGTTGGTAAGCTACGATGAAACTGTCGATTTATTAGGAGCAATTATTGGTGAAAATTTTGACCGAGATAAGCTAGATAAATACAATAGTGATGCTGAAAAAATTGGGGTCCTCCGAGCCATGTCCATAGGTAAATTAGTAGATGAATGCGTAGCGGTATTCTTGGCAAATGAAAAGACTCTACTATCTGGGGAGTTTGACAAGGCTTTGACTGGGCTTATTCCTTCATCCGAGATTCTTGATAAAATTGAACAGCTATCTATTACTAAAATATATCAGTCACGCAAAGTCTTAGAAAAAGAAGCCGCTGGATTCGAAGTCCTTCCTGGGCTATTAGAAAGTTTCACAACAGCAGTTTATCATTACTACTTGGACAAAGACAACTATACTAAAAAGCTACAAAACCTTATTCGTCTCTTACCGGAAGACATAAAGGCCAAAATGGACCAATCAGCAGATTCCTTTTATGATTTGTTAATGATTACCATCGATTTTATATCAGGGATGACAGATACTCACGCTATATCTCTGTATCGCAAAATTAAAGGAATCTCACTTCCTATTTCTTAATAAAAAAGCTCTATTAAGACTTAATATCATAATAGAGCTCATTTTATGTGCCTAAATGATTAGGCTGCTTTCCATTTGATGGTACATCCAATCGCCTTGGTTTTAGTTTCTGTAGGCTTCTTACCTTCGAGCAGTGCATCTACTGCTGACTCAACATATTTTTTATCAGCTTTCTTGGCACTTTTAGTGTTATTATCAATTGCCCCTATGTAGCTCACGACCATTTTTTCACCTTCTTTTTGAAGGATATAGACGTGAGGTGTGCTTGTCGCACCAAAATTCTTGGCTACGCTCTGATCTGCATCATAAAGGTAAGCATGCTTATATTTATTCGATTTGGCATAACTAACCATTTCTTCATATGTGTCTCCTGGAGACCTTTCCGGGTCATTAGAATTGATCGCTAAGACCGGATAACCTTTGGTCGCATACTTTTCATCTAGCCCCATGATCCTATCTTGATACATTTTAGAATATGGACAGGTATTACAATCAAAAATCACGATAAAGCCTTTCGCACTCCCATAGTCAGAAGTCGAGACCATATTACCATCAACTGATTTTAGAGTGAAGTTCTTGACTTCATCACCTATTTCATAACCAGCCTTTTTGGTTGTTCCAGCAAAAAAGATGATTAGACTCAGTGATATTGTTAATAGAGTTAGTTTTTTCATAGTTATAAAAATTTCTGTAATGCTTTGTCAAGTTGTTCAGAAGATAACTCCCCTTCAATGAATTTTTGATGAGTGCCTTTTGGTGCTATTATCATTGTCGCAGGTATAGCACCTGACCAAGTAGTATTGACTTGATCTATCCAACTATTATAATCAATCTCATCTAGGAGTATGACCTTGCTTTTTAACCCCTTCTTTTTCACGAATTTTTCGACCTTTTTTAGTTGATCTTCAAAATCAAGGCTAACAAACACAACTTCTACACCCTCTCGCTTATTAGCTATTTCAAAATTAGGTAGTTCTTTGACACAAGGCCCGCACCATGTTGCCCAAAAGTTGATCACTTTGACGTTTTTACTATCGTTTTTCAAAAGGTCTTTGATAGCGTCAAATTTGACCACCTCAACTTGTTGTCCAATGGCAACTTTCGAAATTAGTAACCAGATAAAGAGTAATGAGATGTGTTTGATATTCATATGTAATAATTCTAACAACAAGATATACGTAAAAAAGCATTTTTGTGTTCAAAAAGTGTGTTGAATCCCTCTACAAAACGAGTCAATAATTTCCTTTGAAAGTTTTCCACAAAATCAAGAAGTTTTCCACACTAGATTACAAAAAACACATAAGCAACTGTATATCAAATAGTTATGTTAATTATTCTAACCTTTAGTTTTGTGGACAACTCAATCTACTTAATTAGAGGGCTATAATCACTCAAGCTCGACTATTCCTTTTGTTGCCTGATTAGTTTCTTGCGATAGGTGTTGAAAATACGGGATTTCGATATAAACCCTATGTACTTTCCTTGGTCTATTACTGGCAAATTCCATGCGCCTGAGACTTCAAACTTACTCATTACCGATTCCATACTTTCCGTAGGACTAACAAAAGCCGGAGGAGTACGCATCAACGTTTTCACTTGGATGATTTGCCTCTTTTCTTGATCAAACATAATATCCCTGATATCGTCCAAAGTAATCACACCTTGGAGTTCATTTTCCTGATTGACCACAGGGAATATATTTCTTTTTGACGTTTTAACCAGTACCACTAACTCTTCTAGAGTCGCCTCTGGATCAATTTGTAATAGGTCCTTTTCAATAATCTTGCGAAGGTCAATCAAGCTCAAAACTTGGCGATCCTTATCAT
>JAWUWD010000085.1:0-18173 GCA_034112085.1 Cyclobacteriaceae bacterium | reverse complement strand
TCATTATTGGATCCTAGTATTTTCGGAATTGATCCATTAGACCCACCTGAGGATGCAGAGATAATTGATGGTGATTTAGTCAATTCTTTCCAACAAAGTTATGACGGAGCAGTCACACTTTCAGCTCGACAATTAATATTTGACGGGTCATTTTTCGTTGGTATGCAGGCTGCTCGTACTTATAGGGAACTCTCTACTAAGGAACACATCAAGACTAAAATTGACGTGACTGAGGCAGTATCTAAGGCTTATTATAACGCACTCATCACCAGTGAGAGGTTGGTACTTCTTGAATCTAATTTCTCTAGATTAGACTCACTTTTAAGCGATACAGAGGCACTGTATGCTAATGGATTTGTAGAGAAAATTGATGTAAGCAGACTAAAGGTTCAGTTTAATAACTTGACTGTAGAAAGAAATAAGCTCCAACAATATGCTAAGATCAGTAATGACCTGTTGAAGTTTCAAATGGGAATGCGCCTGTCAGAGAATTTAGAAATAGACGATAGTCTAGACAAAATGTCATTTGAAGCAGTAGAAGAGTCGACATCAGAATTTAACTATAGCAAAAGAATAGAATATTCTCAATTACAGACCAATGTGTCATTGACACAATTGGAGATGAAAAACAACAAGGTTCAATACCTTCCTAATCTGTATGCCAATTTTAATTACGGATACCTAACTGCAGCAGCAGAATCAAATAAACTATTTACATCAGAAAGATGGCTGAATAATGGTTCTTTAGGCTTATCACTTGGTATACCGGTTTTTGATGGTTTCCTTAAAAAGAACCGTATTCAAAAGAACAAGATTCAACTGAAGCAAATTCAGCAGACAATGATCATGGTAGAAAACTCCATTGATCTTGAAATCAGACAATCTAAAGTGAACCTGAACAGTGCTATTGAGAACATGGCTGCTCAGCAGGAGAATATGGAACTTGCAGATGAAGTTTTCACAGTGACTAAGATCAAATACGAGGAAGGTATTGGTTCGAACTCTGAAGTACTGGATGCAGACACAGCCCTTAAAGAATCTCAAACCAATTATTACAACGCTTTATTTGATGCATTAATCGCTAAAGTAGATCTGCAAAAAGCATATGGTACATTATTGAAATCAGAGAAATGAAATTATTAATAAAGGATAAAACACAACAACGGAAACTTCATAAAACTATGAAACTAACATTAATCTTACTTACACTGGTTGCTACTTTGATGACAGCCTGTGGTGATAAAAGTGGCACATCTGTAGCTGACTTGATAGCAAATGGTAGCTTGGAAGATATTCGAGCCAAGAAAAAGGAGCTGGCGGATAACCAGCGAGTATTAGAAGCAGATATTACAATGCTTGATGATGCTATTGGAGAACAAAGTGGTGAGAAAAAATTGCCATTGGTTACCGCATTTGAAGTAAAGCTTCAAAAATTTGATCACTTCGTAGAATTACAAGGTGATGTGATGACCAAACAGAATGTGCTGATCTATCCTGAAATGCCAGGAACATTACTTCAAGTACATGTGAAAGAAGGACAAAAAGTAAATAAGGGCCAAGTACTAGCTGTGATAGATAATGGCGGAATGAGTAGCCAAATACAGCAGTTGAAGACACAACTCCAATTGGCGAAGACCACGTTTGAACGTCAAGAGAGATTGTGGGTAGACAATAAGATTGGAACAGAGATACAATACTTACAATCTAAAGCTAGCTATGAGTCGCAGAAAAATGCAGTGAGCCAAATGCAAAGTCAATTGGGCAAATTCACTATCAAAGCACCATTTTCTGGGGTGATCGATGATGTCATAAAGGATCAAGGAAATGTAGTTGGTCCTGGTCAAGGATCTGAGGTGTTTAGAATTGTCAATCTTTCCAATATGTATATTGAAGTGTCAGTTCCAGAATCTCATTTGTCTACGGTGACTGTTGGTAAGGATGTGCAGGTTTACTTGCCAGTCCTAAGTGAAACTGTGAAATCTACAGTAAGACAAACCGGGAATTATATTAACCCCAACAATCGCTCATTTAAAGTGGAGATTGCCGTGCCTAATAAGCAAGGAAGGATCAAGCCTAATTTGATGGCTAAAGTACAAATTAATGACTATAGAAATGAGGAGGCAATATTGATTCCTCAAAGTATTATTTCTGAGAACTCTGCTGGTGAACAATATGTTTTTGTGGTTTCTAAACCTGATGCTAAAAACGTAGCTACAGTGTCTAAGAATATTATAAAAACTGGAAAGTCACAAGGGAATCTGATTGAGGTGCTTTCCGGAGTCAAAAGTGGACAAAGTATCATAGAAGAAGGTGCGAGAAGTGTGAAGGATGGTCAAGAAGTGAAAATCTTAAGCAAATAATTGATGGATAAGCAAGATAAAAAAGTAAATAAGGAATTTGGATTGGCCTCTTGGGCAATCGATAATCCATCGGTAGTTTATGTGATGATCGCGATGTTTTTATTCATCGGTTTATCAGCATACTTCTCCATGCCGAGAGAGGATTTCCCTGAAATCAAGGAAACAAAGATTTATATTAGTACGCCATTTCCTGGAAATACAGCCGAGGATATTGAAAGGCTGATCACTGATCCTCTTGAAGATGAACTCAAGAATATCAGTAATGTGGTAGAGATTGTTTCTACTTCTCAAGAGGACTACTCGATCATCACGGTTGAGTTTGATGAAGAGGTCACTGTGGAAAGTGCCAAGCAGAAAGTTAAAGATAAAGTAGATGGAGAAAAAGCTGGTGAAGACTGGCCTTTGTTTAATGGGGCTAAAGTTGAACCCAATGTATTTGATCTGAATTTATCGGAAGAGATTCCTATAATGAACATCAATATCTCTGGTGATTATCCTGTTGAGAAACTGAAAAAGTATGGAGAATACCTTCAAGACGAAATTGAGGATTTGGCTCAAATAAAGGCTGTTGATATTCGTGGTGCACAAGAGAAGGAAGTAGAAGTGGCTGTAGATATTTATAAGATGATGGCTGCTAAAGTGAGTTTCGATAATGTGCTTCAAGCTATCGGGAATGGTAATATGACCATGTCGGCAGGGAATCTCAAGTCTAGTGGGCAACGTAGAACTATCAGAATATTAGGAGAAATAGATAAGCCTGCGGAACTCAATGATTTTGTAGTGAAGTCGGAGAAGAATTCTCCAGTTTACCTCCGGGACATTGCCGATGTAACTTTCAAAGAGGAAAGCAGTACAACGTTTGCTAGGGAGTTTGGTCATACAGTAGTGATGCTTGACGTGAAAAAGAGAGCTGGTAAAAATATGATTGAAGCTGCGAATAGCATTCATGAAATTGTTAAAGCTGCAGGATCTGATGTGTTTCCTCAAGATTTGTCTGTGACCATATCTAATGACTCTTCAGAGAAGACATTGAACCAAGTGAATGATCTAGTCAACAATATCATATTCGGTATCCTACTAGTAGTTACCGTTCTGATGTTCTTCTTAGGTTTTAGAAATGCACTTTTCGTTGGGTTTGCAATACCTATGTCTATGTTTATGTCCTTTATGATTTTATCCAATCTTGGATACACCTTGAATACAATGATCCTATTCGGAATGATAATGGGGCTAGGTATGTTGGTGGATAATGGGATTGTGGTAGTTGAGAATGTCTACCGACTCATGGAAGAAGAAGGTCTATCAAGGATTGAAGCTGCCAAGAAAGGTATTGGAGAGATTGCTTTCCCAATCATCATTTCTACCGCTACTACAGTAGCAGCATTTGTGCCGCTAGGACTATGGCCAGGAGTGATGGGACAGTTTATGGTTTATTTCCCGATCACTCTATCGGTGGTATTAGGATCTTCATTGTTTGTAGCCATTTTTATGAACTCTATGCTGGTATCGCAGTTTATGGAGATAGGTGACAAGGAATTGAGTGTAAAGAATTTGATAAAAGTCACTTTGATTTTTGGAGGCTTGGGTATCTTCATTTTGATTTTTGGAGGTGCTGTACGCGGCCTAGGGTCATTAATGATATTGATCGCAATTCTCTTTTGGATCTATAAATATGTGATCAAGAAAGTTGCTAATCGATTTCAAAGAAATACACTTGTCAAGTTTGAAAACTGGTACGAGAGAAGAATCAAGCATGCACTCAAAGGGGGTAATGTGTATGGGTATTTTACCTTTACTTTTCTGATGCTTATCGCTGCATTTATATCTTTCGGAATTTCTGTAGGATCAGGAAGAACTAAAATTGAGTTTTTCCCTGACAATACACCAAAGCAAATCATTGTCTATATAGAGTATCCACAAGGAACTGCGATAGAGAAGACTAATCAGATGACCAAAGAGATCGAACAGCGAGTCTATACCGTGATCAATGAGTCTGAATATATGGTTGGGGAAAGAAATTTCCTTGTAGAGTCTTCTGTTTCTCAAGTGGGTGAAGGTGCTGGAAATCCTCAAACAGATGGAGGTTCTGCAGCTGAGATGCCACATAGAGGAAAGATCACCACTTCGATGAGGGAATTCAAATACCGAAAAGGAAAGGATTCTGAAAAGCTTCGTGAGGAAGTACAAACTGCTCTAAAGGGAATTTATCCTGGGGTAGCGATATCTGTAGAGAAAGATGCTGCTGGACCACCAGCAGGTTATCCAATCAATATCGAAATTGAAGGAAGTGACTATGACGAGCTTATCGCAACAGCAGAGAGCATGAGGAACTTCATCAACACCAAAAATATAGGAGGTATAGAAGAATTGAAGATCGATGTCAATAAAGGGAAACCCTCTATGCAAGTGCTGGTTGATCGTAAGAAGGCTGGAGAATTGGGCGTAGCGGTAGGTCAAGTAGGGAGCCAGTTAAGGCGATCCCTATTTGGAGAAAAAGCTGGTATCTTTAAAGAAGATGGTGAAGACTACAATATCAATGTGCGATTCAATAAGGAAAATAGATATAACTCTAGTGCCTTATTCAATCAGAATATCACCTTTAGAGATCAATCAACCGGTACTATTAAAGAGATTCCTATATCGGCAGTAGCTACGCAGAAGAATACCTCGGCATTTAGTGCGATCAAACATAAGGACAATAAAAGAGTCGTGACTGTATATTCAGGTTTACAGCCTGGATTCACAGATGCGGGTGCTATTGTTGCTGAGATTCAAAATGAAATGCAAAGCTATAAGAACTTGCCAAGTACTGTCAAAATTGACTTTACTGGCCAGATCGAGGAGCAAAACAAGCAAATGACATTTTTGATGGGAGCATTCTTCTCTGGACTAGGCTTGATCATGCTGATATTGATTTTCCAGTTTGGTGGTATTTCCAAACCGGCAATTATCATGTTAGCCATTTTCCTGAGTTTCATAGGTGTATTTGGCGGGTTGATGATTACAGGATGGTCATTTGTGATTATGATGACAATGATGGGTATTATCTCTTTGGCCGGTATTGTGGTAAATAATGGCGTAGTTCTACTTGATTATATCCAATTGCTAATAGATCGTAAGATGCTTGAGCTGGGATTAAGTAAAGGCGATATGTTGCCAAAGGATGTTGTAAGAGATATCATTGTCAAGGGAGGTAAAGCTAGATTGAGACCAGTAATATTGACAGCGGTTACAACAGTTTTAGGATTGATTCCGTTGGCAATTGGTCTTAACATAGACTTCTTTTCTTTATTCTCTGAGTTTGATCCTAAGATTTACATTGGGGGAGATAATGTGATATTCTGGGGTCCACTGGCATGGACGGTGATCTTTGGATTGATCGTAGCTACATTCCTTACCTTGATTATCGTACCGGTATTATTTACTATCGTGTATAGAATGAAATACTGGATATATAGTAGAAAAGCTCCGGCTCAGGAAGAACTAAATGCGGCTGCTTAGAAGTAGATTGTATATGTGATAATTAAAATATTGGTTGTTAAGTGGTTAAAAGCCATCACAAAATACTGTGATGGCTTTTTTTATTATCTAGATTCCAATTATTTCTGTGTTTGTGTTGACTTTTATAGGTTTATACATTATTATTGACCAACCGTTCAGTCATAAAATTTAATGAGCCCCAAAACAACCAAACAAAACGAGGAAATCAGGCAAAGCAGTATTGATAAAATACTTCATGCCGCCTTCATTCTCATCGCTAGGAATGGGTATGAATCCACAAGTATTGCACTAATCGCCAAAGAAGCAGGTGTATCCAAAGGTCTGCTTTACAACTACTTTACCAGTAAGGAAGAACTGCTCACTACCCTCGTGAATAATGCCATGAACGAAGGGGATAAGATTCTATTTGATATAGACTTGAACAATCCCAAAGAAGCAATGAAATCTATTATCAATGGTTTTTTCGATGATTTGACAGCGCGACCTGATCACTGGAAGTTAATGACTGAAATGACTTTCAAAATTGAAAAATTCGAATTTGTTCATGAAATCCTCACCAATAAAATCAATGAATATGTTGCCTTCCTTGAGGAATTGCTAAAGGGAATTGGAATTGAAAACCCACACGAGGAGGCGAGGTTAATGGGGTCGCTCTTTGATGGGATAGGTGTTCACTATCTCGTTATGCGAGAGGATTATCCAATTGATTCAATGAAAGCATATTTAATTAAAAAATATTGTTCGTAGGGTGAACCTTATAATAATGACACCGACTTAAGGATAGAACTTAGAAATAACAAAATGATGAAATGTATCTTATCAGTATTCTTATTAGCTCTCTCAACATTGACTTATGGTCAAGAAGCCATTGATATTATTCGTAAAGCCGATGACAAATTCAAAGGCAAGTCAAATACCTCTGAGATGAAAATGACCATTGTTCGCCCAGACTGGAAACGTGAAATTACCATGAAGGGATGGGCCTTAGGTAATGACTATAGCATTATCCTAGTCACAGCGCCAGCGCGCGATAAAGGGCAGGCGTTTCTTAAAAGAGAGAACGAAATGTGGAATTGGCAGCCCACAATAGACCGTGTTATAAAATTGCCACCTTCTATGATGTTACAATCTTGGATGGGTTCAGATTTCACTAACGATGATTTGGTGAAAGAGTCATCGATTGTGAATGACTATTCTCATCAGTTGGAAGCAGACAGTACAATCAATGGGATGGAGGTATTCAAAATTGTACTTACTCCTAAACCAGAAGCAGCGGTTGTATGGGGAAAAATTGTCACTTTCATTGATAAGGAAGAATATAACCAGCATTTAGTTTATTACTACGATGAGGATGACTATCTGGTAAATACAATGGTCATGTCAGACTTGAAAATCATGGGAGGGAAATTGCTTCCTGGTAAGCTTGAAATGATTCCTGCTGACGAACCGAATAATCGTACGGTGATTGAATACCTAGATATGGAATTCGATGTAGATGTGACAGATAAATTCTTTTCACTACAGAATACTAAGAGGGTACGTTAGCATTGAGAACCTAGAGTCGTAACCCTATCACCTAAAATTGAAACCCAAAAACATGTACACAAAATTAGCCTGGAGGAATATTTGGAGGAATAAACGCAGGAGTTTTATTACCATTGGTTCTATTACATTCGCAGTTTTATTGGCCTGCGTTATGCGCTCGATGCAGCTGGGTTCTTATGATAGAATGATAGAGAATACAGCTCGTTTTTACACTGGTTATATTCAGATACATAAGGCAGGGTATTGGCAAGAGAAAATTATTGATAATAGCTTTAATTGGGACTCAGCATTGCTATCTCAGGTGGAAAGCACGAAGGGTGTACATACTGCAGTACCCAGAGTAGAGTCCTTTGCATTGGCTTCTTTTGAAAACAAAACTAAAGGTGGGATGGTACTTGGTATCAGCCCAGAACGTGAGCATGAGTTGACCTTGCTGAAGGATAAAATGGTCGAAGGTGAATATCTGCTAGAAGATGACGAAGGTGCTATTGTATCACAAGGATTGGCAAAGTATTTAAAATTGGGGTTAGGAGATACGCTGGTTCTGATAGGACAAGGCTATCATGGAGCCAATGCGGCTGGATTGTTTGTAGTGAAGGGCATTGCCAAATTCCCAATACCTGAACAAAATAATCAATCTATTTTTATCTCTTTAAAAAAAGCACAATGGTTTTATGCTTTGCCAGATCAAATAACTAGCCTATCGATTGTGGTCGATAAAGCCAAGCATGTAGATCGAATATTAGTGGATTTGAATTCCAAATTGGACACCCAGTATCTTGAAATAATGGGATGGAAAGAATTGATGCCTGATTTAGTGCAAGCAATTGAAATCGATAACATCAGCGGTCGTATCATGCTTTGGATCTTATATGCAGTGATTGGGTTTGGTATGTTTGGTACTTTCATGATGATGACGGCTGAACGTATGTATGAATTTGGCGTGATGATGTCGATTGGGATGAAGAGACTCAAAATGCAGGTTACTGTGTTCCTAGAAATGTTGATGATGACTTCAATTGGTGTATTGGCGGGTATATCTATCAGTTTACCATTATTAATTTACTACTATTTCAACCCGATTTTCATGTCCGGGGAATCGGCTGATGCCATTGAGCAATTTGGCATAGAAGCAGCTTACTTCTTTTCAATGGACCCATCGTTATTCTATAACCAGGCATGGGCCATCTTCTTTATGGCATTCGTATTAGGGTTTTATCCTCTATATGTGATACAGCATCTCAAGCCTGTACAAGCGATGCGTGAAGCTTAATATTAAAATTATGATGATACTTAAAATAGCCTGGAGAAATGTTTGGAGAAGCAAAGGAAGAAGCTTTGTGGTGATGGGCTCCATCGTAGTTGGGATATGGGCATTGCTCGTTGGAAGTGGATTTATGAATGGGTTTATGGTAGGCTATATGAACGAAGCCATCAACTACGACATTTCTAACATTCAGGTTCACCACCCAGAATTTAAAACGGATTACGATATTAATCTTACCATACCAAATGGAGTTATCAAGGCTGATGATTTACGAAATTGGAACGGTGTAGATGGAGTAACAACGCGAACCATAGTCAATGGAATGATTGCCTCGCCAAAAAAAGCCTCTGGTGTGCAAATACGAGGAATTGACAAGATGAATGAGGCTAAAGTAACGATGCTAGATTCTCTGATTGTTGAAGGAGCATATTTTGAAGGTATTAAGCGAAACCCAATAATCATAGGTGCTAAATTAGCTGAAACGCTTAATGTCAAAGTACGGTCAAAGGTAGTACTTACATTTAATGATAAAAATAGCAATATCACGGCTGGCGCATTTCGAGTGGTGGGTATCGTCAAAAGTTCATCTCTTAAAATAAATGAGTTATACGCTTACGTGCTGAAAAATGACGTTGATAAACTACTCGGTATTGGAGATGAAGTCCATGAAATAGCCCTACTAACAGCGGAAGGGGTTATTGAGACAGATATAGTGGCTAAATACAATAAAAAGTATACAGGAGATTTAATTCAAGATTGGAAGTTGATAGCACCAGAAATGGCCTTTATGCAAGAGATGTATGGAAGCATGCTTTATGTACTGATGTTTATTATTCTTACAGCTCTTATTTTCGGAATCGTCAACACAATGTTAATGGCAGTTCTGGAGCGTTTTAAAGAACTTGGAATGCTCATGGCTGTTGGTATGAATAGGCTAAGAGTATTTGCGATGATCCTTATCGAAACACTGAGTTTAGCGATCATCGCCTCACCAGTAGGATTAATTATTTCTTATCTCACAATATCATATTATAGGTCAGTAGGAGTTGACCTTACCAATTATTCAGATGCACTTGAATCATTTGGATATGCTTCTATACTTTATCCATTTGTAGCCCAAGAAACTTATATGATAGTGACTATTGGGGTCATATTCACAGCCTTTATAGGAGCAATGTACCCGGCATGGAAAGCCGTGAAATTGAATCCAGTGGAGGCTTTACATAAAATTTGATTTTAATTTATTGAACACATTATCTAATGAACACAGTAATAAAAGCAGAGAATCTTTACAAGGTCTATAACGAAACAAAAATACCTGTAAAGGCATTGAATGGCGTCAATATAGAAATTAATGAAGGCGAATTTACAGCAATAGTAGGGCCTTCGGGTTGTGGAAAAACCACCCTGTTAAACATCATTGGTGGCTTGGATCATCCAACTGAGGGCAAAGTAGTTGTAGCTAACGAAGATATAGCTAAAATGAAAGACGGGGAATTGATTGATTTTCGATTGAATAATATAGGGTTTGTATTTCAAGCTTATAACTTAATACCCGTACTCACCACATTGGAGAATGTGGAGTTTATTATGCTTCTTCAGAAACAAGATAAAGTCTTGCGAGAAAAACGATCGATGGAATTGTTGGAAGAAATGGGTATTGCCGACAAAGCTGACAAACGCCCTTCAGAACTTTCTGGAGGCCAGCAACAGCGTGTCGCTGTTGCACGTGCCTTGGCATCCAAACCCAAGTTTATTTTGGCCGATGAACCAACCGCTAATTTGGATTCTAAGTCTACTGAAAATTTACTGGACATGATGGCGAAATTGAACGAGGAGGAAAATGCGACATTTGTATTTTCTACCCATGATCAGCGTGTTATTGACAAAGCAAAACGAATCATCACGTTAGAGGATGGGGTGGTTATCTCGGATGAGACCAAATAGATTATTTTGGCCGGCAGTATTGCTCTTAACTGCGAGTGAGATATTTGGACAAGAGAAACAGAGCAAAATTGCCATAAGCGGCTATGTGAAAAATATGTCCACTTTTATGGAGATAGGAGATACTCTTTGGTATGAAAACCTTACCCATAATCGATTGAATCTAACTTGGTTTGCATCAGATCAGTTCACTGCTCATTTTGATGTGAGAACCCGAATCATTGTAGGTGATTTTGTGGGTAACCTTCAGCCAATATATGGAGAAATAATTGATGGAAATAACGACTACTTTAATCTATCAGCCAATCTTATTGATAATGACGATATGGTGTTCAATACCATGATCGATCGAGTCTACCTCCAATGGAATAAAAACAAATGGGAAATCAGGGCGGGACGTCAGCGAGTAAATTGGGGGATGAATTTGGTTTGGAATCCTAATGACTGGTTCAATGCATACTCTTTTTTTGATTTTGATTATGAGGAAAGAAGAGGCTCTGATGCTATCCGAGTTAAGTATTACTCAGGAACAACCTCCAGTATTGAGGTCGCTGCCAAAATGTCCAAAGACCTCGACCGATTTGTGGCTGCAGGTATGTGGAAGATCAATAAGTGGGATTACGACTTCCAGTTTTTGGGAGGAGTGGCTCAGGGAGATGTGGCCTTTGGTACTGGATGGGCTGGAAACTTAGGATTGGCAGGATTCAAAGGCGAGCTTACTTATCTAAAGCCATTTACCCCTTCAGAAGTAAATGATGGTTATGATCAGATGTTTTTAGCTTCGATGTCAGTCGACTACTCTTTCAAAAGTTCTTTATACCTCAATGGCTCAATACTTTATAATGCTAACAATCCATTAGAGCCAGCTGCAGGTCTTCTGAGCTTATCAAGTCCGTCTACCAGTGATTTCACGATTAGAGATTTGTCAAACTATCGATGGTCTACTTTTATTCAATCGGCATACCAATTTTCACCATTGGTTAATGCATCTGTTTCTATTATGGCTTTCCCAGGTAGTAACTCACTTTTCTTGAACCCCGCAATATCTGTATCTCTTTCTCAAAACATGGATTTGGGAGTGTTCGGTCAATTGTATTTTGACGAAGATGTATTGACTGATAAATATTCTAGTATAAGCCCCCGTGGCTTCTTACGATTAAAGTGGAATTTCTGATTTATACTAGTTATGAAATCAAAAGAGCCATCCACAACATGTGGATGGCTCTTTCTTTTTACTGGGTGATGTTGATTATATTCCTATCTCAGAAGTAAGGAAATATTTACCATCAACTTGAATGATTGTAAAGTCAATCAATGACTCAACTTCCATTTCGATTGGAATGAATACTTCATATAATTTCAAGGGCTCATATTCACCACCTTTGTATTCGATATATTCCATATCAGCAATAGTGGCTTTCGTAAGATCAATATTCCCTTTCTTGTAATAGTTCACCAATTCTTCAAAATAGGCTTCTTCTTCGTGAAGACTGAATCCATATTCGTGTAAGAACTCTTTTTTGATGGTAGCGTCTGTAAGTTTCTCAGCTTGAGCTAACTCCATCTCTTCAGACATTACATGTGTGAAATATCCTTTGTAGTCATCTTCTTGAAGTGACTTTACCAAAGAGGTAGCTAGTTCTTCAATAGAATCAAATCCAGTAACTGTTACAACTTCTTCTACAGCTACTTCTTCTACAGAAGGGGTAGCTTGCACTTCTTCCTCGGCAGGCTTGGTACTGCAAGCGGTGAAGATACCAGCTGCAACGAACATTAATAATACTTTTTTCATAGTCTAGGTTTATGGTTTTTTTTAAAGGAAGCTCAATTTATACGATATTGCCTAAATAAAAAAGTCCTGACAGATACTACTGACAGGACTTTCTTTTAATGTGTGAAGATTTATCACCCAAATGGGTTCAATGCGCCTAAGCCACGCTTGCCGCCTCCCATTTTATTCATTGTTTTCATCATTTTACGCATGTCACCAAATTGCTTAATAAGGTTATTGACTTGCTGAATCGAAGTGCCACTTCCTGATGCTATTCTCTTCTTGCGATTTCCATTAATAATGTCTGGTGCACCACGCTCTTTAGGAGTCATGGACTTGATCATAGCTTCGATAGGTTTGAATGAGTCATCATCGATGTCAATGCCCTTCATTGCCTTACCCATGCCAGGGATCATACCGACTAGGTCTTTGATATTTCCCATTTTTTTGATTTGTTCCAATTGCGAAAGGAAGTCATCAAAGTCAAACTGATTTTTTCTTATCTTTTTATTAAGTGCTCTCGCTTCCTCTTCGTCATAAGACTGCTGCGCCTTCTCTACCAAGGAAACTACATCTCCCATACCAAGGATACGACTTGCCATACGTTCCGGGTGGAACTTGTCTATGGCTTCCATCTTCTCACCTGTACTGATGAATTTGATTGGCTTGCTCACAACATCTCGGATCGAAATAGCTGCACCACCTCTTGTGTCACCATCAAGCTTTGTCAATACTACCCCGTCAAAGTTCAAACGCTCGTTGAACGCCTTTGCTGTATTGACAGCATCTTGACCAGTCATCGCATCCACAACGAATAAGGTCTCTGAAGGATTAACTGCTTTCTTCAAGTCAGCTATCTCATTCATCATATGCTCATCTACCGCCAAACGACCTGCCGTATCGACTATGACGATATTCTTGCCATTTGCTTTCGCATGTTTGATAGCATTGGAGGCAATTTTGACAGCGTCTTTGTTCTCTGGCTCCGCATAGACTTCAACGTCAACTTGCCCTCCAAGTACTTTTAGCTGATCAATAGCCGCAGGGCGATATATGTCACATGCCGTTAATAGCACTTGATTTCCTTGTGCTTTTAGGTATAGGGCAAGCTTACCCGTAAATGTTGTCTTTCCTGATCCTTGTAGTCCAGAGATGAGGATAACCGATGGCTTTCCAGTAAGATTGATTTCTTCATGACTGCCCCCCATCAACTCGGTAAGTGACTCATGAACGATCTTGGTGAGTAACTGTCCAGGAGATACTGAGACTAATACGTCACGACCAAGTGCCTTTTCTTTGATGTCATCTGTGACACTCTTAGCAACTTTATAGTTAACATCTGCATCTATTAGTGCCCGTCTGATTTCCTTGACGGTAGCTGCAACGTTGATTTCAGTGATGCTTCCTTGACCTTTTAGGGTTTTGAAAGCTTTGTCTAATTTGGTACTTAAATTATCAAACATATTACTCTTGGTATTGCTAAATGTGCTGTAAAATTAGTGAAAATAATTAGCTTCTCATTGCCTAAAGTGAAGAAAGCTAGAGGTCAATTTGATATCTGTTGATCATCTCCAACTATAGGATTAGGTCATGAGATATTCATCTCAAGGATGACAAGGTAGATTTAGGCTGCATCGTTGAGCCCGTTAGGGTGAGGTCTATAGGCGTAATAGTGTAGTACTTCCTCAATCGCCATTTTTAGTGCTTGGTTGATGGGTACAAAGGTATTTCCAAGGTGAAAATCAATCTGAGAAAGCTTCATGTAGTAATCTGAGAAAATAGGGATCGGAGTCCCATTATTAATCATTTTTGAGGCCTCAGTATAGTTTTGAGATTGATTGTCTTTGATTATTTTACAAGTAGCGATTCTTAATTGACCAAATTTGTCTTTACTCGCCCCATAGCCAAAAAGGCGACAAATCAATCCGCGATATTTATAATCGCCACAACTTCCTTGCGTGGTGTCAGCCAAAGAAAAAGGAACATAAATGTGACAAGTAGAATTTGATTTTTCATTGAGTTGTTTCAGTACCTTCTCAGAACTCCCATTGAGGAATAGATTAAAAGCCCAAGGCAAAAACTCTAGAGGTGAAGCATCGATGTCTGGTTTAGTACAGCACTTGCCGCACCCAGAGACACAGTGAAGATTTGCTTGATTTTTGAATTCTGTAATTTCCGTATCGAGGTGACTAAACAGAAGTTCAACCGATCTCACTTTTCGTGCTATTGACATATTGTTTTGCACGAATGTACATCTTAATAAACTAGCAAAACGACAAAGTTCACGGGTCTATGGGATGCTACGAAATAATCTTCATCTGAACAGAGAAAATAGAACTTGTAGCACTTACTTGATGAAATGTGAGGAAAGGCATTCGCTTCTGTATTATATTTGAGCGTTTCTGGATTACAAGTGTGTAATCTTAGTATTCATTACTTTAAAGTGAAATTTTGTTCGAATGGTGACTTTGTTAAAGTCAAACCCTAGACTTCAACTCCTCTTTGATTTTTTTAATATTCGCGTAATTAATCGGGATTATTATACTCGTTGAAAAAGCAACAGCTAATAATGAGATAAAAGTTGCCTTATTGTCCTTCATCAACAAGCCATAAATACATACGCCAACTAAAAAAAATAGAACTCCACCGAGTGCAATAGTAACCATTTTAGTAAATTCTAATTCTGATTGTAATTTATCTGATGCTTTATTTTTAAGATCTTCTTTTTCCATTTCCTTAAGATGTTTTTTATTAATTTTTTTTGACTCAAACAGTATTGTCCCCACTAAGTTCATCCCAATAATCATCCCTCTGTATTTAAAGATGCTTTGTTGTCTGCGAACTTGATGCAATTCCGATTATAAAATTTGTAATGATTTACTCCAACTCACTTTTTTGTAATTATAGTTTTCGGATACCAACGATACTTGCAAAAGCAATCCCCTGTAAAAGGGAAAATATGATAATTGACAAAATTGATCTTAATATTAAATTTCTTTTTTTGAACTCATATTTCGAGAATAATTGATAGTAAAACCAAAAATAATATCCGAATCCAATTATTGGCGTTAGCGTAAACAATAGGCTCAAAACTTCTATGTTTTTATAGAAAACAGCCAAAATTGTAAATGGTAGTACTAATAGAATTTGAGCTGCTGAATTGTAAGTGTTTAGTATGATGTTTTCAGCGAAATTCAGATTGCTTTTTCTGAAAAGTAAAAAGCTAGTAATAGCCATTATTGGAATGTTTAGAATATAAACTGCTCGTGGATATTCCTCCATAAACCCCTCTAAAGAAGTGGCAAATTCTGCGTTATCTTCGTCCATCATATCCGATAATTGAAAGCCTGAATATTCTTCGATGAAATATGCTATTGCTATCAATAATAAAAGGAAACTAAAAGCATTAAAATGATTAACCCTTTTTCCTTCTAGATACTCTCTAATACTATGACCTGGTCTTATAAAAAGTTCCTTTAGTGTGAAAAAGAAACCTTTGTTAATCATGAAAATCCCATATAAAATTCCGTTGTCGAAAATAGAACGTAAAGAGAATTTATGTGTGGTTGTTTTTTGTCCACAAGTTTGACAAAATTTATCCATGGCATCGTTGTTACAGTTTAAGCAGTTCATTTCTTTAGTTTTGTCTTTTTATAATTATCAGTTTGAGCGTAGTGTGGGATGAACATCAATATTATGACTATACATAGTAGGTGATGAATCCCATACTTATAGCCAATGTTGCTGTTACATTATTTTTCAGAATTCAAAAAATAAGATTCGATTTATTTTGAGCCTTTTAATTAACATTATTATAAGATTTCAGGCTTTAATCTGTGTTTTTTTCGGCCTTTTGTATTTTGTAATAACTCGTAAAAGATGAGATTGTCATAACTAGCCACCCTAATCTAAAAAGCCAAATACTCCCAAAAAAAGAACCAGGTTCAGAATCTAAAAGAGCGCTGATAAATACTATTCCGGTCAAAATTCCAGCTATTAGGTACAAGTTTTTCTTGTTCATTGATGTGATTCTTTAATTCTTTTTGAGTTCGTATAGCTAATAAATAGCAACTCTATTATAGAGCAATGTGTCTATCTAATTCTCAAAGTTGTATTTTCTGTGTTTCTAACCACGTTGTATTATTTAAGCGGCACCTTTTTAGGTGATCACCTGCCGTGAACTGCGTGAAGGCCAACCACAAAACTAGCTTCTGTGAGATCTTCTTGGATAGCTATGAAACTCTAAATACAGAAGATACGGCCAAGTTGCACGTACGCAAATAAAGGTGAGTAAAGGCACACGTTTCTATACCACTTAGCATTCGTGACTATTTATACTCGAATGATCCTGGCTTTTAAACGACCACTATCCTTATAGATTGAATACAAGAGTTTTTAATCTTTCGGTGTACTATCTTCCTGTGCCTCTACATCTTCAATGACAATAACAATATCATCTGGTGTCTTTTGCACTTCCTTATAGGAATTGTGTATTCCTAGCATGTAAGCTACAGTGATTCCCCAGATTTGTCGTTTTACATATCGAGCCAGTTGATATGATGTATACTTTACTTTAGAGTCTAAATGGAATAAAGTGACAGTCACAATAATCCCTTGAATAATCAAAACCAGAATATTCCACTTGTCCATGGTTATCAACACAATTTGATTTAGCACAACTAGGCAGATATAAGCATAAATAGCCCACTTTTTTGTAAACCATAACCCGATCATACAAATTAGGCTTATTGCTGCAACAGAACCAGAGTATGGCGGAAACCAATTGCCAATTTGCCTAGCAATGTCAGAGAATGCCATTGGAATTGATAAAGCCGCTCCTACGAAACCTAGAATACAAATTATTGTTATGGCTGTTGGTCGCTCAATGTTGCCTTCATGTGCTTGATTTAAGCTTCCGACTTGATTCATATTTTTCTATTAAATTCTATTTTCAATTATTCATAGTCTATTGCTATAACAGCCTACTCTTAAATTAAGCGCATCTTGTATGAAGGCTAACGCTTAGTATATGATGAGTGGGGATTAGAAAGCACTAACCTTACTATCTTCCTCAAAGCCACACTGTTTTTAATTTACAATTCGTGGCGGAATATCCAATCCCCATGATACTTAATAGTTTGATATAACCTCATTCATTCATAGGTGTTGTTGCTAAACGTAGTTTTCCGTTCAATTGGTCACGTTTCCTTATCCGTTTTTTGATTCCTTTATAGTTTTGAGACCTTTAAATGCCAAACCAGCTCCAACAATGGCTCCAGAAATACCCATTAACTTTTGCCCCATAAATATTAGTGCGATTCCAGCTATCAAGGCAATAGTGCCAAAAGTTACGTGTATTTTTGCCGTGTCTAATTGTTTTTTGTCCATTTTTTAGTTTAGGTTGGTTTAAAATATTTCTGTTATTTGGCCAAACTTTTAGTTCAATTAAAATTTTTCAAAAATTCGTTCCGCTTTTTAATTCCGTTTAGATTGGAAATTCAGTCTAAGTTAGAATTACCGCATTTCGCTTTTCAGAATTCCCTCCGCAAACCTGCTTAAAAGTCCGTTTTATAATCCTTTTTTTGGATTCCATTGAACTCCACTTTTCCTTGGGTCAATTCCAAGCGCAAAGTTTCTTCACTTTATGTCCCGTCCTGAAATATGGCTACAGGTTAAAAGTTAAATTAAGCTACGTTATCAAACACCATATTAGGGGTTTTGTATCCTAAAGATAGGTGTAATCTTTTATTGTTGTAAATATTGATTGCACTTTTGGTTGCGATCT
>JAWUWD010000084.1:0-26837 GCA_034112085.1 Cyclobacteriaceae bacterium | reverse complement strand
AGATCGCAACCAAAAGTGCAATCAATATTTACAACAATAAAAGATTACACCTATCTTTAGGATACAAAACCCCTAATATGGTGTTTGATAACGTAGCTTAATTTAACTTTTAACCTGTAGCCATATTTCAGGACGGGACATCAACCACAGAATGTACATTAGACTAATTTTCATCTCTCTATTAGCTGTCTCCTATTTGAATAGTTCAGCACAGAATATTCATAGAACAGCCTGTAATGGCAATTTGCAAAGACTTGATAGTATGCTTCAGTATACAGACCTGCATGAACCGGATGATCGCGGCAGATCTTTGCTGCATTGGGCCGTGGGATGTAATCAAATAGAGGTATTTGACAATTTAATTGAGAGAGGTATTGAGATCAATAGTAAAGATAGAGATGGGTATACATCACTCTACATGGCAATTCAGTTTAACAGAACTACTATGCTGGATACGCTTATTACACTTCAAAAGAATGGCAACTGGAGAAGCCAAAATGGTGCTGTCCTTCTGGAACGTGCCATTTTAGATCAAAACCTATTGATTGTACAAAAATTAATCGAAAATGGTGTAGATATTGAGATTCTCAATAAAAGAGGAAGTAGCCCGCTCGAAATATCTCAAAGAATTGAAGCTGAGGAAATTTCGCAATGGTTAATCTCTCAGGGTGCCGATGAATCGAAAATCAGAACATTCACGATGAGAGGTGAATACATGGGCCAACCTCTCCCCGACCTGAAAAGAAAAATGTTCGCTCCAAACTTTATTTCCACGGAGGAATATGAATTTGGTTCTGTTTTCAACTCCGAGGGTACAGAGTTCTATTATGCAATTGATATTAATAGAAAGCCCATCATACGATACTCGAAACTTACTGATGGCATGTGGAGTAAACCTAAAACTATACTAACTCATGAAAAATATGGGTACAATGACCCCTTCCTTTCACCGGATGAAAACAGATTGTATTTCATTTCGAAAAGAGCATTGGACGGGGTTGGTGAACTAAAGGATCATGACATCTGGTATGTCGAGAAGGAAAACAGCGGATGGTCCGAACCTATCAATGCCGGCCCAAACATCAATTCCGAGGGCAATGAATACTACATCTCTTTCACTAAGGCTGGTACTATGTACTTTGCATCAAACATCAATGCTTCTGAAGAGGATAAAAGATCGGATCAGGACATCTACTATTCTCATTTTATCAATGGAGAGTTTCAAAAAGCTATTCGCTTGGGAGATTCCATCAATACGGAAAACTATGAAGCTGATGCATTTGTTGCTCCTGATGAGTCTTATCTGATTTTCTGCTCAACTCGACCGGAGGGTTTTGGCCGTGGAGATCTATATATCAGCTATAAAAACAATGATGGTGGTTGGTCCAAGGCCGTAAACATGGGCGAATCGGTAAATACAGAATACCATGAATTGTGTCCGTTTGTTACAGCGGATGGAAAATACCTGATGTATACTAGCAACGAAGATATTTACTGGACAAGTACTGAGATTATTGACCAGATTCGAGGTAATGCAGGTAACAAATGATATTCCTGAGTGTTAGCATCAATTTAATAATTACTAATGTTACGTGTAGGCTAACATTTAGGAAAAATTGCATTATTATTCTTATCACAATGAATCTTGACTTCAGTTAAGAAACGTTACTTTGCTGAACCAAAAGAAGAAATGGGAGTTCATTTTTCTGAAACCACCATAAAATGATCATAAAAAAAAATACATTCACGTTCGTGCTTTGGCTCATAAGCTTCATCTGCTATTCTCAGACTGTCGACACTCTTTTCTTGCGCCCCATGTCAGGAACATACTACTATGATTCATTTCTTGATGACAAGTATTCAGAAATCGTTTCGATAGAAAACAATACTATAATCAGAAGCAGCACTACCGAGTTTGGTGAAACGTATCAGAGAAACCATAAAATTCTTCGAGACTTCTCCTTAAATGATGATTTTCACTTTTTACTTACTGAAGAATCAGAAATATATCAAGATAAAACTGGTCTCGAACGTATTGACAATGTCATAGATACGGCTCTCCTTGTTTTAAGCTATAAGAGTGGAATATTAACACTTAGTAAAACCCTGACCTGGCCTTCTAGTGTATTAGAATACGAGGAAATTGTTGCTCATCTTGAAAAACAGTCTAAAACCAATAGGTTTGAAAAGTTAGTTCAGATGAAGTGGGTCTCATTCAATGAATATTATCCAAAGCACCGCTATGATGAACTAAGAACGCTTCCTACTATCACGGAAAATGAAATTGAGGAATTAAGAAATTTACTACTTGAGCGTTCCTTTGATGATATTGATACGTACTATTCATTCTTAAAAACCTTGGGTGAACAGCCGCATAAAGTCAATGCGGAACTTTCCACACTCCTTAATTTGATGAACGAACAAGGTTTGCAACCGTTCACATCTACAAGGAAATACTTGGAACAAGAAAGAAGTAATCAAAATTATATCGATTATTATGTTGATGCAGAAGTTGGTTGGATGAAAACACTTGCCAAAGTGCCTATGGTTTTCTTTGGTCTTGCTTCAATATGGATTGCTCTAATTGTATGGTCTAAATTGAACTCAAAGAAAATATTGCCTAGACCAGTATTGAGAATTCTGTCAATATTGGGAGTCATTAGTTTAATTTACTCAGGATGCCACTTGGGTACATTAGCTGGCTGGCAAGTGGGACAAATAAATGGCTTCACTGGAGGTAACTCTATTGTAAGTGCCATGCTAGCCGTTGCAGGATTAATCATCGGGGGTGCTATTGCTATCATAGGCAGTATAATTCTTATTAGAATTTCAAAAAAATCATCTAATTAATGGTACCATAAATAATCATGAAATGCTACTAACAGGCACCAACTGCATGGACGAACAAGAAGAAGTTGAGTATTATTTTACTAATTTTAGCTAATCAATATGGAGAAAAGCACTGCCTTATTAGAAACACAATGCCTCAACTGTGGCGCTTCCGTAAAGGCGACCTTTTGCCACCAATGCAGCCAGCGTGTTCGTGATAACTCAGACCGCTCACTGGGTAGGCTACTAGGCGAGTTTTTTGGTAACATATTCTTTATCGACAGCCGCTTTTTTCTTAGTGCGTGGTATCTAGTCCGATTTCCTGGTCGCATGACTGTTGAGTTTTTGGAGGGTAAGCGCAAAAAATTCATCTCGCCTATCACTTTTTTCTTATTCCTCAACCTGATTTATTTCTTCGTCAACCCGCTATCAGACTATTCTCTTGCCCTTTATGACCAGATCCATTCACAGCCCTTCAGCATATGGGCCAAAGAGTGGGTAGATAATAAACTGCAATTGGAGGGGCTGGACTTGCGAGCATATAGCATCACCTATCAAAACATGAGTGACAAGGTTTCCAAGTCCATCATGATCATCAATATCCCCATGATTGCAGGTTTTGTCTACCTGATGGTCTTTAAACGATTACGATTTTATTTCGACAGCCTGATTTTTGCCTTTCATTTTTTCACTTTGTATATGCTAAGTTGGGTAATGTTCGATTGGGTAGGTAAACTGATTAATTTTTTATCAGGGGGCGAGCACTCGATAGTCTCGGACGTCTCATTTTACATGTTTACCTTTATCATTCCTCTGCTTTACGCCATTCTCGATATCAAAAAATTTATGGTTATCCGCTGGTACTGGGCCATTGCCGGTGGCCTGGGAGTGATGGTTGCAGTGCAATTGGCGAACATGTGCTATAGGTTCATCATCTTCATTGTAACTTTTTGGGCTACATAAAACCTTCTTTTTCATGAATTCGAAAGAGATTATGTCGGTTTATTTCCTAAATATCTGCTAAAAGGATACTTTGGAGCTGAAGCCCAAAAAATGAATCTATGAAACTCAACTCAAGATAATTGCTATTCCAGAATTACGTGCTTGAGATTTAGAAGTTGAAGTAGAACACTAAAAGTGTTCTCTATAAGTTCTTACGAATTGCATATTAGTCAATAATGAAAACACTTACTTAGACTACTTTTTCAAACCTGGAAATGTTTGTAGTTTTAAGTAAGTGCTTTGATTAGAAATTATACTTTTTGATAGTTTGTAAATATTACTTTCTAGTCTAATCACATTCTTTTGTTCTATTAAATAAGGTTCAATGCCTCCCAAACTATTTGGCTTATTGACTTCTTCCAATGAAGAAATTCGATAATGCATTGGGATGATTATTTTAGGTTCTAATCTTCCGATAATTTCTTGGATGGTCTCTTTTGAAATAATATGATAACTACTGTCAATTGGAATCATTAAAACATCTGTTTTCCCCAATTCTTTATAGTTCTTTTCGGTTAGTGGACCGTTATCACCTAAATGCACCAAACTTATTCCTCCGACATTTATTTTCCAAATTATGTTTTTTTGCCCAAATTCTTTCCCATAAGGATCACAGTGTTTACCAACAAACCCAATTACCCTAAAGCCACCAACACTAAAATTATCTGGCTGCTCATAAATAGTCGTAGCATTTTCCCAATAAGGTTTTTCGCCAAGAAATCTTCCACCATCATGATCGTAATGCGGATGCGTAATTAAGGTGGCATCTGCTTCTATGCCTTCAGGAAAACTGTAGCCCAGCCAATGTCTGCTCATAAAAGGGTCTATTAAAACCGAAGTAGTATCTGCCGACAAAATAAAAGAAGCATGAGATATGTACTCGATTGTGAGCGTTTCTTCTGATTCTTTTATAGAACAACTCAAAAACAAGAGGATCACAAAAGAAATGATAATTGTATTTTTTAACATGTCAATATATTTACTTTCAAGTTACAGGTTAAAAAAATAAAATGGAACAAAAAACGCAAGCACGACAACAATATATTCCATCGGGTTTTATCACTAATCTCTACCTTAATATCCATAAGCTAGACGCGTCAAATCTTTGATTTGATTATGTGCCATTTTATGATTTGTTTCCAAATCAAATCTTTGCCTCATTGGGTTATTAAAACTCTTGTAGTTTTAACTCGCAAGGGCATATAGTCACATGTGTTATGTTCAAACTAGACAATGAAAATTCTCAACTCGACATTCATATTCCTACTAAAGTACAACCATTAATTTCACAACATGATATTTAAAAAAGCCTTCTTTCTTCTTTTGATGAATCTGTTCATTTTGTTATCACCAGCCTTTGGCCAAAAGAAAAAACAATCCGCACAATTCCCTGAAATTGCCAAGGAAATTAAGAAAATGAGGGATGCTGATCAGAAGAACCGAATCAAATGGGCCAACATGGTCAGGAAGAAAAAAAATGATTCAGAAAAATTCAGAGAATTCACCAAGGAGATTATCTCCGTTGATCGGAAGAATACGGCCAGAATGCGCGAGATAATATCCATGCACGGCTGGCCTAGCTACCGTCTGGTCGGTGAAGGGCCGAGTAATAATGCCTGGCTGATCATTCAGCATTCTGATAGAAACCCATTGTTTCAAGCCAAGTGCTTGCCCCTCTTAAAAGCAGCTGTAGATAAGGGGGAAGCCAACCCAAGCAACTATGCCTATTTGTATGATCGAGTTCAGGTTTCTTTAGGTGAAAAGCAACTTTATGCCACACAAAGTTCAACGAACAATGGTTTGGCTAGAGGCCAATTTTATGCGATTGAAGATGAATCGAATGTCCAAATACGAAGAGAGGAAATGGGAATCTCAAGATCTGTTGAGGAGTACGCCAAATCAATGGGTTTTGACTACACAATTCCCACTCCTGAAGAGGCCGAACAAAGGGCACAAAACTTGGTCTTTGAGTATAATACGAATTTGTCGCTTGCGAAGAAAGGGATAAGCGATCAGGACTATGTAACTGCTGCCAATCACTATCTAATTGTAGCGCAGACTAACGGATCAGTGACTATCCAAGATTTTCTAGAAGCCACTAGAGCGCTGGCTTTGTCTCAGCATACTGAAATCGTCAAAGCCTATTCTTTTCTGTCCAGAGCCATGTCCAGAGGTTGGGAGGCATTTAACAAAATCAAGACTCATCCAGATTATGCCTACTTAAAGGAGTACAACCCAGCAAAATGGAGTGACTTATTGATCACAGCTGAAGCCATGAAATTGGATAAGTGAAAAACCCAATTTATTCAGTTCTATAGCACAACCAACTGTACATGTGGGATTTGTCAGACATCATCCAATTGTCAAAATACTGAGGCTGAAATTCCAACATTCACTTTGTTATTACTGGAAAAGGAGTGCTACTTTTTGATACTGGATCTTCTGAATCAATTGGTGATAAAATTAAAAAGGCTATTAAATCTGTCACTGATCAACCGGTTCGTTGGGTAATAAATTCCCATAGTCATGCTGACCATTGGTTAGGTAATACTGCATTTACGGATACGTAAGCAGAAATCATTGCTAGTAATCTGGCTATGAGAACAATGAAAAAAGATGGACCAGGAGCTGTAGAATGTTATTCTCGCGTGTCTAAAGGCACAATAGGCTCCACGCAACTTTTGTATCCTAATAAAATATTAACCCAAGGAGAAAAACATAATTTTGGAGGAGTATCTGTTGAATTCATTTTATCTAATGATGGACATTCTCCAGGAGATCTATTAATGTGGTTACCGAAACAAAAAATCATATTTGGCGCTGATGTATTAAGCTCAGATTGTATGCCAATGATTACAGGACATCGAAATATTTCGAATTTAATTACCACACTTTATGCCATGGCAAATTTAAATCCCAATATTGTCTTAACTGGACACGATAAAGCAACAACCGTAAAGTCGGTAACGCGAGATTTCGATTTATTATCAAGCGTTTGGCGGCAAGTAAAAACGGGCTATGAAAATGATAAAAAATCCAACGAAACCCTGTTGGAGGTTAGAGCCAAACTGGGGCCAAAAGTTAGGCCCCTATATAAGAACTTCGTCTCGGAAATTGAGCGACATGTTAATCTAATGTGTAAATTACAGCAGTAGCTGATTTTCCAGAAACTGCCTATTTTACTCTTATTTCATGAGTCTTGAGATTGAGGAAAATGATGCAGGCTTATGAAGGTTTGACCCGTTTCTTAGGTGGAGAAATTATCATGAATGCGATTCACTCCTATACTATTCTACTTCAAAAGGATTGAAGAAATGCACGGAGCAGGTTCATTATAATCACTAACATCCAGAAGTTGAAAATTTCGTATCTAAAGATTGTCAACTATCAAAAAAACCCAACCTTTGGTCTATGAGAAAAAAGGTAGCCATCATTGGTGGAGGAACAGCAGGTTTGTTTCTAGCTGCATTTTTAAATAGTGACACATACAATGTTACCATTTATGAAAAAAAGACCTCTCTCGGACGTAAATTTTTAGTGGCGGGTGATGGGGGCTTCAACCTTACTCATTCTGAAGAACTTCCTAGTTTCAAAGCTAGATATACTCCGTCATCATTTCTAGATGACGCTTTAGACAGTTTTAGCAATGATGCTTTGAGAACATGGTTTTTGAGCTTAGGGATCCCAACTTTTGTCGGGAGTAGTGGAAGAGTATTTCCTGAAAAGGGGATCAAACCCATTGAAGTTTTGAAGTGCATAGAAGAGCACCTTGTCAAAAAAAATGTCAAATTTGAATTCAAAATGACCTTCACTGGTTGGGATAAAGAAAATTCTTTAGAATTTAATTCAAAGGAAATTATAAAGTCAGACTATACAGTTTTTGCCCTGGGAGGTTCGAGTTGGAAAATAACTGGTTCCGATGGTTCCTGGTTAGATATTTTCAATAAAAGGGGAATTGACACACTGCCATTTAGATCTTCTAATTGTGCATACAAAATTAACTGGCCTGAAATATTTATCCAAAATAACGAAGGTAAACCACTCAAAAATATTTCAATTTCACTACAGGACAAAATTCAAAAAGGTGAAGCAGTAATCACGAAATTTGGAATAGAGGGTAATTCGATTTATGGATTAAGCCCTGAAATACAAACTGCTTTAGCTTCAAAAAATAAGGTAGTGGTTTATGCCGACTTTAAACCATCATACAGTTTGTCGACTTTAAGAGAAAAAATAATTAGTTCAAAATCAAATACAACGGTAACGCTAAGAGAAAAAATAAAATTATCTCGCACAGTAATAGACCTGATAAAAGTAACCTTGACAAAAGAAGCGTTTTTAGATATTGATTTTTTGTCCAAATTCATTAAAAATTTCCCGCTGACAATTGTAGATTCAGCGCCAATTGATGACGCAATATCTACTTCAGGAGGGATAAACTTAAATGCCGTAGACGCCAATTTTGAGCTAAAAAATCTAAAAAATAATTTCTGTATTGGAGAAATGCTGGACTGGAATGCGCCAACTGGAGGCTATTTAATTCAAGCTTGCGCAAGCTCGGGTGTTTATTTAGCACGTCACCTCAATAATAAATAACCTTCAGGTTTCAAGCCGTGAAAATGCGAGCCTATGGCTCATCAATAAAGCCTCCGCATATCATAGTGTTAGTTGATTTCGTTGCTTTAGAAGAAGAAGGCCTTCTTTATGGCGATGTACTAAACACATTTTTCTACTAGTAATCACGTAGAATTGCTGTCGCTTAAGTCAGTACTAATTGATTCGGAAGATGGAAGTTCCCTCACCCTATTCATCCTTCAACGAATCAACTGGATTAGCAGTCGCAGCCCTCATAGATTGAAAAACTACTGAGCCAAGTGCGATAAACAAACCCGCAAAAAGAGCAACAACAAAAACCTCAACTCCTATTGTGGTTCTTGATGCAAAGTCGATCAACCACAGATTAGCAGCATAATAACTCAAAGGCCATGCAATCAAATTGGCTATAAGAATCAGTTTGACATAGTCCCCCGTTAACAATTTTGAGATACCTAAAATAGTAGCACCGAGTACTTTTCTGATGCCAATCTCCTTTTTGCGTTGAACGACTGTATAAGAGGCCAATCCGAATATGCCCATGCTTGCAATGAAAATCGAAACGGACGCAAAGAAAATGAACAATCTCGACTGAAGTCTCTCTGCTTGATATAGGTTGTCAATAGACTCATTGAGAAAAGTAAATTCTGGTTTGAATGGCACACTTTTACTCCATTCTGATTCTATAAATGAAAGTGTTTCTCTCACATCTGACCCTGATTTGATCTTGATAGACATCAAACTTGTCCTATCGCTCATGTCGATAATCAAGGGCTCAACGTCTGTCTTAAGTGAACTGAAATGATAGTCCTTCACTACTCCAACTACCTCTCTATAGGTAGAGTCAATAAATGTTAAATACATCCGTTTTCCAACAGCCTCCTCATTGGTCCATCCAAGTTCTTTTACTGCTCTTTCATTTAGCAAAAGTGCATTGTCCACATCAGTGGAATATTCTTTCGAAAAATTTCTTCCGGACGCAATTTCCAAACCATAGGTGGATACAAAAGATTCATCAGTAAAAAGTGTTCTAAATTTTGGTTGCTCTTCTACACCCTCGACCTTGACAGCATTTGTATCATGGTATCCTCCGGGATAACTTGATGAAAGCGACAGCGAATTGATTCCATCATATGCACTAAGTATATTACTAAATGATTCGATCTGCTGATTGATAGTATTATAATTTAGCTCGAGTAGTACAATCTGATCTTTATCAAAACCCAAATCCGAATTATTGATATGAGACATCTGTTTATAAACAATCAAGGTGAAGATGATCATGAACATCGAAATCGAAAATTGCACAATGACCAAAATTTTACGGAGGGAGATCTTGCCATGTTTCAGAGACCTGTGTCCTTTGAGCACCTCAATAGGCCTTAGTGATGAAAGAACAATCGATGGGTACAGCCCAGACAATAACCCCGTAATTATTGTTATTGAAACCGCCATTGCTGTCAGCACTACTATACTTCTTTCTGGATATAATTCTAATGCGAACACTTCGTTGAATATGGGTAGCAATATTTCTATAATCATAAAAGAAAGCATCACTGCAATACTTACAATCAACAGTGACTCCATAAAGAATTGAAATGTCAATTGTTTCTTAGAAGAACCCAAAGTCTTCCTTACGCCTACTTCCTTAGCTCGTTGTTCTGATTTGGTAGTAGCGAGATTGGTGTAATTGATACAAGCGATGATGAATATAAATATCCCGATGACCATAAATAGATAAACGGTTTCCATGTTGCCATGAAGTACTTGATCATATGTGACTTCATTGTCAAAAAATATTTCGTCAAATGGCTGTAAAGTAATCTCTATTCTACTACCCATTCGCTCAAAGTCATTACCAAAATATTTATCCATAAAAGCCGGAAAATGAGATTCCAACTCCTCTGAGGAATAACCCTCTGCTATTTTGATATAGGTGTAGAATCCATTTGACCACCAATCTGCCATGAAACCTAATTGTAGTAAAGGCGTTACATTACCTACAAAATCAAAATCTAGGTGGGACTTATGTGTAGTCTTTGCAAACACCCCTGTCACTATAAATTCCAACTGATTATCGACTGTTATGATCTTGTTAATAGGATCCTCGTTTCCGAAATATTTAATGGCAGTTTCCTTGGTTAGTAGAATGCTATTGGGCAAATCTAACGCGGTCTCTGTATCTCCAAACTCAAGAGGAAACGAGAAAAAATCAAAGAAACTAGAATCTGTCAGAAATAGCTTATCTTCTATAAAGTGCTTATCTCCAGAGGACACAAGCCCACTTGCGATGAGCACTTTTGTGGTGTTTTCAATTTCCTGAGGGTAATCTGTAATTAGAGCTTCTGAAAATGGTGCTGAGGTAACTCCCATTTTATAGGGTTCATCATTGATGCTTCCAACTCTTAAGAGTCGATATACATTGGAGCTTTCAGTATGCAGATTGTCATAAGACATTTGATCTTTCACAAAAAGATAAATGATCAAACACACTGACAACCCTAATGTGAGTCCCGCAACATTAATGATTGAATATCCTTTGTGTTTAAGAATACTTCGGAGAGCGATTTTGATGTAGTTCTTCAGCATATTACTCTTCTTTTAAAGAATCAACCGGATTGACTAAAGCTGCTTTGACAGACTGGAAACTCGTGGTAATTCCGGCTATCAACACAATCAGAATACCGGCTTGCAAATAGGGTACAACTCCCACGGATATTTTATAAGCAAATCCTTCTAACCAATTATTTATTAGATAATAACTCAATGGAATAGACAGCAAGAATGAAACAAGAATCATTTGGAAGAAGCTCTGATTGACCAACCTCACGAGTCCCCAAACTGGAGCACCCAACACTTTCCGTATTCCGATCTGACGTGTCATCTGTGATACGGTATAAGAAATCAAACTCAATGCTCCCAGGCAGGCAATAATAATCGCAATGCTTGAGAAAATTAAAAACACCTTGAGGAACCTAACTTCACTATCATAAAGCTGTTGGATCTCATCATTCATGAAAGTGAAATCAATAGGCCTTCCGTTAGCGTATTTATCCCACACCGTATTCAGTCCTCCAAGAACCGCTTGCATATTATCAGAATTATATCTCAAGATCATATAGTTGATCGGGGTAGTGAGTTCACTCGCCAGTGAAAATACTGCTGGCTGAATGTCAGCATGAAGTGAAGTGAAGTGGAAGTCCTTAACCACACCAATAATCTGAGCATCTTTCTTAGTCCATTGGCTTCCGGAGTATGCCGATCCTCTAAGGCTACTACCCAGTGGATCTTCAGATTCTAAAAAAGCCACAGCAGCTTCGTTAAGTATATAGGCTTTGGTTTTATCAGACTTGAATTCCTCTGAAAATGTTCTCCCACTTACGAGTTCTGTTTCTAATGTTTCAAAATAATCATGCCCAACCACGATCGTGGGTATCGTGATCTCTTTGTCTTCGAAAGTATAGCCTCTCCAGTTTCCTACGCGAGAAGTAGGATTGTTGTTACTGACTGTTACAGTAGTGAACGCTGATAAGCTCAGAAATTCGGTCTTTAGGGATTCGCTTTTACTTCTTATCTCTTGGGTTGGCAAAGTGAGATATACTACACCATCGGTATTCATTCCAAGCTTCTTGTTACTCATAAAGGCGAGCTGTTGATTAATGAGCAAGGTGCCTGCCAGTAAAGTGCCCGTGATCGTAAATTGTAGAACTACCAAAATTTTTCTGAAAGATAGAACTCCTCCCTTGATGGACATCTTCTCTCCAGTGACCACATTGAGTGCCTTGAAACCCGATAAATAAAATGCCGGATAACTTCCTGACAATACACCAATGACGATACCCAGTAGCAATAGTCCACCTACAAACTTAAAATCCGTGATGATGCTTTGCTCAATAGCCTTTCCGGATAGGTCATTAAAATATGGTAGAAGTAGTTCTGTCAAGAACCCACTCAACAACATAGCAAACAAAGCAATGATTACTGATTCCGTTAAGTGTTGTAGAATTAATTGCCCTCTACTCGCTCCGACAATTTTCCGAAGCCCTACTTCTTTGGACCTATTGACAGATTTGCTAATAGACATGTTCATGTAGTTGATACAGGCAATTAGCAATATCAGAAATCCTACTGTCAGAAAAATATACGTATATAATTGGTCACCATTAGCTGAAATCTCACCATTCAAATCAGAATTAAGATGTATAGATTCCAAAGGTTGGAGAAAGTACTCTGGCTTATTGTCGTATTCATAAGTGCGATCGACTACTTTGATTAACGACTGTGAAATATCTTCTGGGTCAAATCCTTCTGAAGTCTTGATATAAGTATAATGGCTTGTTCCACTTCTATTGGTCAATATCCAATTAGGATAAAATGGAATCATGGTAGGCATAGAGATTACAAAATCAGCTTTTATATGGCTATTGATTGGAAAGTTCTCCATCACTCCAGTGACTTCCATACTGATATCTTCATAAATCAGTATTTTACCAATAGGATCAGTTTCTCCAAAATACTTTATTGCCATTTCTTGACTCAAGACCATTTGATTGACACCATTTAATACTTTTCCTGGGTTTCCTTTTAGTAGTTCAAAATCGAATACTTTGAAAAAGGTGCTATCTGCTGCAAGCATATAATCTTCTTGATAAACCTGATCATCTAATCGCACCAGCCCAGAGGTCGCTTGGATCCTTGCCCATTGGTCAACTCCAGCTACTGAGGTTAGTTCTGGCGCTAGCAAAAAAGTCGTCACAGCACTTCTATTTCTTTCTTCTCCACCCTGATCATAACTTCCTGCGATCCTGTAGATAGATTGACTGTCTTTATGAAAGTTATCATAACTCCATTCGTCTTGAACAAAAAGTAATAATAGAAGACAACTAGTAATTCCAATTGACAGACCAACTACATTGATGATTGTAAAGCCAACTTTTTTCTTCAAGTTTCTGAAAGCAATTTTTATATAATTTTTAAGCATAGTCTATAGATTTCGATTTCTTAGTTGCTTTGAATACCAATATAATACCTGTTTTATAAATATGGCAATAGAGTATCTCTTGATGCTTTACTTAATTATCATGACTACATTATGTTTCATAACGAAACACTTGATTGTTTCAAAGTGAAACACAATTTGACTATCTTCGTTATTCTAGCTATGTCAAAGATATCTGCCAACATACTTGTCATTGATGACGAACCAGATCTGTTACACACAGCTAGGTTCGTACTCAAACCCTATTTCACCAAGATCATAGTAGAAAGTAATCCTCAACAGCTAAGCTTTCTAATCACACAAGAAAAGTTTGACTTGGTGCTGCTCGACATGAACTATACAGTCGGTGTGACAAGTGGAAAAGAAGGGCTTTTTTGGTTGAAGAACATTAAAGAACTAGCTCCTGACACCCAGGTCATTATGATGACTGCCTATGGCGATCTCAAGTTAGCTGTTGAGGCAATGAAACTTGGTGCCATGGACTTTGTAATCAAGCCATGGGAGAATGAAAAACTTATTGCCACAGTCCAAAATGGGGTTAGGCTAAGACAGTCTGAGCAAGAGGTCCAGCAACTTAAGCAACATCAAACAGAACTTCATAAGGTCCTTTCAAGTGATGAAGTTATATTGATAGGTGACTCAGAAGCAATGTGTCGAGTCCGAGATCAAATCAGTAAAGTAGCAGAGACGGATGCCAATATTTTGATCCTTGGTGAAAACGGAACAGGCAAAGAGTTGATCGCTCAAGCTATTCATCAACAGTCACTTCGAGAACAACAGCCTTTCATCAAAGTGGACCTTGGAGCTTTGACAGAATCACTTTTTGAGTCTGAGCTATTTGGCCACAAAAAAGGTGCATTTACAGATGCAAAATCAGATCGTATAGGAAGGTTTAAGTTATCTAATAATGGTACCCTCTTTCTTGACGAAATAGGCAATTTGAGCAGTGCCATGCAAGCCAAGTTATTGTCTGTGCTTCAAAATCGAAAAATAACTCCAGTGGGTAGTAATGAGGAAGAAGCTATTGATATTAGATTGGTTAGTGCAACTAACCAACCAGTACAAGAGATGATAGCAAGTCATCAATTTAGAGAAGATTTGTTATATAGAATAAACACCATAGAAATATACATTCCTCCACTAAGAAGTAGATTGAGTGATATTGAATTGTTGCTCATACACTTTTTGGAAGTCTATTCTAAAAAATACAGAAAAGAACATCTTGGTTATAACAGCGAATTGATTCTTTACTTAAAAGAATACCCTTGGCCCGGCAATGTACGCGAATTTCAACACGCTATCGAAAGGGCTGTTATCATGAGTACTGACAATGAATTATCACCAGAAGATTTTATTCTAAATAAGTCAGACAAAGTGCTTTCAGAAGCTGCTCTAAATCTTGATGTACTTGAAAAAAATGCAATAGAAAGAGCACTGAGTGAGTATAGTGGAAATATGAGCAAGGCGGCTAAAGAGCTAGGAATAGGTCGTACTACATTATATCGCAAACTCGAAAAGCACCACATAAAGCTATGAGCATCAATCGAAAAATACTGCACAGCTTTCGTATCCAAATTATCATTAGGGTAGTGGCTTTACTTGCTCTGTGTATTTTGTTGAGTGCAGTATTGACGAGTACCAGCTGGTTCTTTACTCCACTTGTCATCATTCTATTAATCTTGATAACTACTATCAACCTCATCCATTATCAAGAAACTACCAATCGAGATATTACGGTATTTCTGACTTCGCTCAGACAGTCCAATTTTACCAATCACTATTTTCCAAAAAAAAAGGGGAAATCATTTGACCAATTAGAAGAACTATTTCACGATATCAATGAGTCATTCCTCAAAGTAAATCTCGAAAAGGAATCTCACTACCAATACCTTCAAGCGCTCAATGAGAATATTGGTGTAGCGATCATTAGCTATCTTAACAGTGGAGAAATACAGCTCATCAATACTGCTGCCAAGAATCTCATTAGAAAGCCTATTCTTTCCAATATCAGTCATTTGGAACAGATAGCACCGGATGTTTACCAACAGGTCAAAGCATTAGAAACATCAGGGGGCTCATTAGTAATTAAAACTATGATGGCTGGAGATCAGTATGATTTATCGATTACATGTCGTTATTTTGTAGCCAAAGATGTGCCTTTTCATGTGGTATTGATTCAGGATATCAAGAAGGCATTGGATGACAAAGAGTCGCAGTCCTGGCAAAAATTAGTCAAAGTGCTGACACATGAAATAATGAATTCTGTTACGCCAATCGCATCACTTAGCGAAGCGGTAAATCAATCCATGAAAACTTCTGACATCAAAAGTTTAGATCAAGAAGACATCGATGATCTACAAATAAGTATTGAGACTATTGAAAACCGGAGTAAGGGGATGGTAAAGTTTGTCAATGCCTATAAAGACTATGCCAGAGACCTAGAACTTAATAAAGAAACCGTTGCTATCGAAAAATTAGTGTCGCAAGTTTCCAGACTTTTAGAACCTCTGTTGGATCAGCATAACATAAAGTTGACGGTGAGTATTGAGCCTAAAACTTTGCAAGTCAATGTAGATCCCGGACTCATCGAGCAAGTGTTGATCAACTTGGTAAAGAATGCTTCAGAAGCTTTAAAAGAAACCAAGAATGCGATGATCAAAATCACCGTAACCAATAAAAATCAATATTGTAATATCCAGGTCAATGACAATGGCTCAGGAATCTCTACTGAAAACCTTGAGAACATTTTTGTACCCTTCTTCACCACCAAAAGAAAAGGGTCTGGTGTCGGTCTTAGCCTATCCAAAAAAATAATGCAATTACATGCGGGAGACATAGAAGCTGCTTCGACTGAGAAAGGAACTACATTCAAGTTACAATTTCCAGCTGAACCTATTGACTGAACACATCCGAGTCAATAAACCACCTACCTCCATTTTTCAGGGATGGCGGAAGCTACACTCTGCTTCAATGGAATTCAGATAATTGCTTAGACTCAATGGAGAAACATTTAGGGCTTAGAAACAAGTTCTTAGGACTTTGGAAGGTTCTGATATTGGAATTACCTCTAACCATGTTTTTAAGTCTTCTTCAATAATTCACTATATTAGTTAGCCCTAATCAACGATATCCTATGAACTTCAGAACACGACTCACAACGGTATTTATCTGCATTGCATTTCTGGCACATTCTCAAATCAAAAAAGCTCCCCCAAGAACTGAAGGAGAGGGTCCTTGGCCACAGCTGATCATACGAGGGGTCACTCTCATAAATGGAAATGGTGCACCTCCAACTGGGCCAGTAGATATTGTTGTGGAGAAAAACAAAATTGTCAGCATCAAAACAGTCGGTTATCCAGGTATTGCAATCGATCCTGCGAGAAGACCTGAACTCAAAAAAGGCGGAAAAGAACTTGATGCCTCAGGCATGTATTTACTTCCAGGGTTCATCGATATGCATGGACATATAGGAGGCACCTCTCAAGGGACCGATGCAGAATATGTATTCAAACTTTGGATGGGACATGGTATCACCACTATTCGCGAGCCTTCAGCAGGCAATGGTATCGATTGGGTGCTAGATCAAAAAGCCAAGAGCGATAAGAACGAAATTACTGCTCCTCGTATTCTTGCCTACACTTCATTCGGTCAAGGCAGTGACAATCCTATAAGCACCCCAGAAATGGCTAGAGAATGGGTTAAAAAAAATGCAGCTCAGGGTGCTGATGGTATTAAATTTTTTGGAGCAGAACCAAAAATCATGGATGCTGCTTTAAGAGAAAACAAGAAACTAGGACTACGTTCAGCCATGCACCATGCCCAGATGAGTGTGGCAAGATGGAATGTGATGCATTCCGCTAGAGCTGGGCTCACATCGATGGAGCATTGGTACGGGTTGCCAGAAGCGCTCTTCGAAGATAGGAAGGTCCAAAATTACCCGTTAGACTATAATTACAACAATGAGCAGCATCGCTTTGGGGAGGCTGGCAAACTTTGGAAACAAGCAGCCGCCCCCAACTCCGACAAGTGGAATGCAGTCATGAACGAACTCTTGGCATTAGACTTTACACTTGATCCTACATTCAACATATATGAAGCGAGCCGAGACCTTATGCGTGCCCGAAGAGCTGAGTGGCATGAAGAGTATACCCTTCCAAAGCTTTGGGAGTTTTATCAGCCGAGTATGAAATCTCACGGATCATATTGGCACTATTGGGGCACAGAGCAGGAAGTAAATTGGAAACAGAACTATTCTTTATGGATGACTTTCATCAATGAGTACAAGAATAGAGGTGGTCGTGTCACGGCAGGTTCGGATTCTGGATTCATCTTCCAGCTTTATGGATTTGCTTATATCCGTGAACTAGAATTATTGAGAGAGGCAGGGTTTCATCCTTTGGAAGTGATCCGAGCAGCCACACTCAATGGAGCAGAAGCACTTGGTATGGAAGATAAAATCGGATCAGTGGAGATAGGTAAGTTAGCTGACTTTGTCATCTTGGAGGAGAACCCATTGGTAAATCTAAAAGCACTTTACGGAACTGGAGCCATCAAACTAACAGCAGATAATGAAGTTATCAGAGCAGGTGGGGTGAAATACACGATCAAAGATGGGATCATCTACGATGCCAAGGCCCTACTTGAGGATGTGAAAAAGATGGTCGCTGATGAAAAAGCAAAAACTGGTTACAAGATTACACAGCCTGGCATGAAGAAATAATTATTACGATTACTTTATCTCGAAATTGCTATACTCATATGAAGCACGGAGGTACAATATATCTCCTTGCTCACTTACTCTCCAACTCTTTCTGCTCTTTGGGAAATGAAAACCCCCAACTTCTACAGTTTCTAGATTGCGGACCCGTGAATAGTGATCTAGATGCTTGACCATATATCCTGTCATCAAATAAGTATCCTTATCAAAATAAATCCACCAGGTATCAGAAGTAGTAAGGTTATCATGAGATGTAGAATTGTAAACTGCCCGAAGGACATGCACTTCCTCATCAGAGTTCAATGTTTTTATGCCTTCATATCTCAAATTTGGCCCGTCATCTGCAAGTTTGAAAGGCTGATTGATCACAAATAAAGAGCTTTGCATATTGTTGGTCAAAGATTCTTGACTGGCCTGTTCGTTGAGCGTATCATTCACATATTCTTTGATTTCTTCATTCTCAAACACAATTTCCTTTTTGTCATTTCCTTCGTTGCTGAGAATCCTAATTAAGACATTTGGTATTAATTGATAATCATGGATTTGCTTAGCTGATTTTTCAACTTCTCCAGACTCCAGATACAGTTCATAACTCTTCTTGTATTTTAGAGAGTGCATTGCATTCCAATTTGTCAGACCTCCATTCTTCTCGAACATCACTTCCAAGAATGATTTGACATCAGGGTCAGCTATGTGTGACAATTGCTCCTGACTTGGCGTATTACAAGATATAAAACTGATGGCTACAAGGAATAAATAGATGATTGATTTATGCATGACAAAATATATTCAATCTATCCTGGACTTACAAAGCTCTAGCAACATTAGTGCATAACATGAATTGAAATAACTCGTTTGAATCGTATATTTAATAATCACCATAAGATTAGTTATTTTTAAAATTTACCATCAGCCAAATGTTTAAGAACATCTTAGTCACTGCAATAAGGAATCTTCGCAAAAGGAAATTTTATACGCTGCTCAATGTATTGGGCCTTGCTACCAGTATGGCTTTCTCATTCTTGCTTTGGCTCTATGTGCAAGATCAAGTATCATATGATCAGCATTTTTCAAAAGCAGAAAGAATATACCGAGTCAATGCAGACTTCAATATGAATGAAAAGAGGGACATCTATAGCAATGCTCCTCGACCTGTTGCACCTACGTTGAAAACACAATTTCCTGAAGTGGAAGATGCAGTAAGAATACGTGGATTAGGCGGGCTTAATATACACACCGCTACCTTAGTTTTAGACGATGTGAAAATCAAGTCAAAGAAAATTTTCATTGTAGACTCTACTTACTTCAACATGTTTGAACAAGAGTTTATTATCGGGAATCCTGAAACCTCTCTTAAAGAGCCAAACTCAATTGTACTATCACAGTCGTTCGCAAAAAAAAATTTCGGAGAGCAAGAGCCTTATGGAAAATCCTTAGAATTTCCTGGTAGAGATTCTAAAAACCTGAAAGTGACAGGCATCATCAAAGACCCTTCTGACAAAACACACCTGCAACTCGAAGCTCTCGTTTCTTGGTCTACTTTCCCCTACGAGCGAGAAATGAGCCAATGGTATGGAGCACACACATATACATATATAATGCTCAATGAATCGAATGACCCAGTCGCACTCCATGACAAGTTTCCAGATTTCTTTGAGCAGCATATGAAAGGAACTTTTGATGACCTACAAGGCACGGCAGATCTTATGTTTCAACCGCTAACTGAGATACATCTTGGTCCAGAATATGTGTGGGAACCATATCCACATGGAAGTGAGACGAATGTCTCAATACTTAGTATCATCATCGCCTTTTTGTTAGTGTTAGCAAGCATCAATTATGTCAACTTAGCCACAGCTTATGCTACAGAACGTGCAAGTGAAGTAGGCATACGAAAGGTACTGGGATCGTCAAGGCCATCTCTATTAATTCAGTTTCTAGGCGAGTCCATCCTTATTACCATACTTTCGGGAGTGGTGGCCATTATATTCTCAATCATTCTTTTGCCCTACTTCAACCACATTGCCAACCTGAATCAATCTTTAGAATCCATATTGAGCGTTTCCAACATCGGTAATATAATGCTACTTTCATTGGCGATAGGTGTCCTAGCTGGCATCTACCCTTCTATTCACCTATCTTCTGTTGAATCACTTGCTGTACTCAAAAGCAAATATGGAAACAGTGGGCAAAGCAATAGCCTAAGAAAACTCTTAGTCATAATTCAATATACGATCGCAGCAATGTTGATCTCTGGAATCCTATTTGTATCAGAACAAACACGATTTATTAAAAATAAGGATGTTGGATTTGAAAAAGAAAATCTCGTCCATATTAGTATTCCAGGAGATACCGTGGTAGCAAATCAGCTTAATGCATTCAAAGTCCTTCTGACAAGTAATACGAATATAGTCGGGGCAACAAATTCACGATATTCACTAGATGCAGAGGCTAATCAGTTCACCCCTACATTAGAAAGTTTGGATGGAACGACATTCCAAATGGGAGCGGATGTGGTCTCAATAGACTATGACTTTGTGAGCACGATAGGTCTTAGCATGGTTGAAGGAAGGAATTTCGACAATGACTCTGGAAGTGATGAAGACTTTTCCGTTTTGATCAACGAGACAGCTGTAAAACGTTTTGGTTGGGAAGAAAGCCCACTGCTGGGGAAAATGCCACTGGGAGAGGATGAGGAAGGCAATCTAATCACCTATAGTGTGGTCGGAGTGGTGAATGACTTCAACTTAGGTGTATCCTATCAGGAAGTCAATCCGTTGATTATGTTTCTAGACACCAATGGGTCTCAAAACCTTTACCTCAAGATCAAGGGAGATAATTTGATTGAATCCATTTCATTCGTAAAAGAAACTTGGAAATCTACTTTCCCAGAACACACACTTGAATATAGTTTTGTAGATGAAACGCTTGACAAACTTTACAAGAAAGAAGATCAGTTTTTAAGCCTATTGACCTCATTTTCATTCATTATCATATTTATAGCCTCTCTTGGAATAATCGGCTTGATTTCGTTCACTACAGAGTTGAAAAAGAAAGAAATTGCTATACGGAAAGTGAATGGAGCTAGTCCAAAAATGATTATTTCTCTCCTGTCTAAAAAAATTGCTGGATTGGTTTTAATCGCCAATTTGATTGCCGTCCCTTTTACCTACTTTTTTATTCAGGTTTGGTTAGAAAATTTTGCTCATCGAATAGATTTAAACTTTTGGCCATTCGCCATTGCGCTGTTTATCTGTGTTTTGTTTACCACTATTGCGCTTATATATCACACCACAAAAGCAGCCCTCGCTAATCCCGTTTATGCACTGCATGACAATTAAGTGATTATTGAAATAATCGATACCTTAGGGACAAACTCAGGCTATTATTGTAGGCATTGTGTGGTTTAAAAACTGAGTTAAGAGAATACTGTCCTTTCAGTGCGATAAAAAGATTATCTGCTAATTGATATTGCACTCCAAAGGTTGCAAATATGTCGGGATTGTAGAGTGACTTATCTTCAGGGACGTCTGACTTCACCTTAACAAAAGTCCCATAACCCAACCCTCCTAACAAAGCCAAATTTTCTTCTAAGTCGTATTTGACCTGAGCAATAATGTCAATATAATCTAGGCTCTTTATAGAATAATTTTCAATAGAGAGTTGATCAGCCGTAGCTTTACTCCCACGCTGATAGTAAACGATTTCTTGTTGGAAATCCCATTCTTCATTAATGGTGATACTTGTAGCACCTCCCACTACAAATCCAACTTTGTTATACCCCGCAAGTTTATCCCCATCTATTTGAGATAGATTCACCCCTCCGATCAGAAAGGCTTCAAAATTTTGCGCTTGACATATTAATGTTCCAAAAATCAATATTGCCAAAAGTATACTGTTTTTCATTATATGAATATCGCTGAATTTACGGCTTGGCAAAAGTAGTCTCATTATTTTGGACATGAAGGATTTAAATTATTTAAATAAATTTACTCGACTTTGGAAACCTTCCAATAATCCGCTTGTCTATAATCATGTAAAGTAACTCAATCGATTGAAGTCCGAACAACAAACAACACATAAGTACCTGATCAACAGAAGTCAGGATGGTGATCGGCAAGCTCAGAGTGAGTTGTATCAGCTTTATGCTGGCGCCATGTATAATATTTGTCGCAGGATGACGGGTGATGAGGAAGAAGCAAAAGATGTCTTGCAAGAAGCATTTATCACTGTCTTTATTAATATAAAAAAGCTAAAAGAAGAAGCAACTTTTAGTGCTTGGGTGAAGCGCATTGTCATCAATCAATGTATCAATACACTCAAAAAGAAACAGCTTCTAACGAGTAGTTTAGGGGAAGAACATGAGGGTCTAGTCGAAGATGACGGCAATGAATCGTTTTCGGAATATAGTATTAAGGAAGTGATGTCTACAATAGACAAGATATCAGAAGGATGTCGTACGGTGCTCAACCTATATTTATTTGAAGGTTATGACCATAAAGAGATCGCCCACATACTGTCAATATCAGAATCAGCCTCAAAGGCACAATATTGTAAGGCGAAAAGTAAGATTAGAAAAATATTAACAGACTAATCCCAAACCAATGAAAGATAAATTGAGAAAAAGGGTACGAGAAGAGCGGCAAAGTTGGGAACAGTACGACACTGACCTGGAAGGCCTGTGGAATAACATAGAAGACCAGCTAGAAAAAAATGTACAAAAAGGGCCGCATTTCTATAAAATTTGGATGAAAATAGCAGCATCAATCGCGCTAATTATTGGTGTTGGCTGGGGTACTCTCTCAATCTTAGGAGGGCGAAATGAAGACCAGCTCTATGCACTGAAAGACATTTCACCAGAGTTGGCAGAAACGGAGTATTACTATGCTAACCGCATTAGTGAACAACTCCAGCTGATCAATACTAGCAGTGCAGATGTGAATGGAATAATAGAGGAAGACTTGGCACTACTTGACGAGGCCTACAAAGAGTTGCAGCAAGACCTTAAGGACAATGCCGATAGTGAAGAAGTGATCAACGCAATGATCGAAAATTATAGAATCAAACTTCAAATACTCGAGAAAGTATTAGAAAAAGTCAGAACAAATGAAAAAAAGGAAACAGCGCATGAAATTATTATATAAAGTATTCATGCCTGTAGTATTGTGGGCAACTATTTGTTTTCCTGCTTTAGCAGATAGCTCTGGAGACGATGACACTAAGGTGTCAAAGACGATCAGTCAAGGATACTTAATGGGGGAAAATAGCTACTTAGAAATCACCAATAAATATGGGCAAATTCTCATCAATAATTCTGCCAATGACTCGGTCAATGTGAAGGTTGAAGTGATTGCTTACGGAAAGGATGGAGCAGCTGCCACCAAGATACTGGAACGAGTAGATTTTGACTTTGTACAGACTAATCAATACCTAACATTAGAGACTGTATTAGATAGAAAATCGGGAGCATTCAAAGAGTTATGGAATAATATCGGAGATTATTCGAAGACGCTTTTAAGCAAAAATAAGCTTGAAATTAATTATGTCGTATCGGTCCCTGTGGGGACAGCACTGACTCTGAATAATAAGTTTGGGGATGTTTTTATAGCTGATCGTAATCAGAAAGTAGATATCGACATGTCACATGGAGACTTAAGGGCCAACGACCTAAATGCAAGTTCCTCTATTACTTTGAGCTATGGAAAAGCACAAATTAAAGAGATTAAAGATGGTAACTTGGTTCTTAAATCTTCTCAAGTAACGATCAAGTCAATCGGTGCTGCTGGCATAGAAAGTGTGTCTTCTGAAATCATGATCTCCAAAGCCAACGAAGTCACGCTCAACTCTAGAAGTGATAAACTTATAGAAATAACGAAAGTAGAAAGACTTGAAGGCAAGATGGCCTTGTCAAATTTAAAGCTTGGGGAGTTATTAAAATCTCTTGATATCAATTTAAGATACACTGACATTTCCATCAGACAAATACCTTTCAATTTTTCACTTATCAGAATAGAAGGAAAATATTCAGATATCGATCTTGACTTTGATGCCAACACTCATATGGACGTTGACATCATATTAGACGAAGATCAAACTCCATTGCCATTTGAAGGACTTACCAAAGAATATGTTGATGACAAAAAGGGAGTTTTACGTCTTAGAGGAATCATCGGAGACAAAAATAACTACAAGGGAAACCTAAACATTGATTCGGAAAAAGGAGAGATCAATATAAGACTCCAGCCACAACAATCAGTAAAATCAAACTAACTCAAAACAAGACTCAAAATCATGAAAAGCAACGCACTATTCATCCTCGTAATCATAATGTTAGGCACTATCTCACATCAAGCCAGGGCTCAAAAGCAAGAAATCAAAACTATATTTAGTCAGCCAGCCAAAGTCACAGGTTTTGGAGCGTTGGAAGCTAAATACTCCAAGGTCAACGAGCAGTATGGCACTCTGCTAGGTGTGAATGGTGGAGTCATCATTAACCGTCATTTTACATTAGGACTCGCGGCTTATGGACTTAGCTCTTCGAATAAAGTTGAGAGTAATAACCCTAATCAAGACCAATTTCTATATTCAGGATATGGTGGGCTTTTGTTAGGCTATAACATATTCCCAAAAGAAATAATCCATTTTAACTTCCCTTTACTATTAGGATACGGCAGGTTTGAAGTAACAGATAGAGACTATTTTAACGATTTTGTTAGAAATGAAGAGTTCAATCTTGATGATCGAATTGAGCACTCCAATGCATTAGTCATCGAGCCTGGCGTGGAGATGGAAATCAATGTGGCTAAGTTCTTCAGAATTGGTCTTGGTACCTCTTATCGCATGGTGCACGGGTCGACTCTAAGTCTAACCCAAATCACAGATGATAACCTTAGTAATTGGTCAACGCAAGTCTCACTAAAATTTGGTAAATTCTAGACAAAATTGATTCAATTATTTGAGAGCGAGTACCTATTTGATGGGTACTCGCTTTTTATTTTTAGGTGTCTAAAACTTTTCTTCACCCACAATCATCTTTATTGATATTAAGAATATTATGTGTCTTATAATTTTACAACTGGTTACTCAGTTGTCTTTACGGTAACCATTTATCATAATCAGAGTATTACCTTTATAAAACATCCAATAGATCACATCAATCATGAACAAAAAAGCAATCATCACCGGGGGAATCATCCTGGGGCTTGTAATTATGTATTTTGCCATACAAGGGTCTCAAAAAGATGGAATTGGCGATATTATCGTCCCAGTCAAAAAAGGTCTTTTCGAAGTCAATATCACGACCACCGGAGAACTTGAAGCCAAAAACTCTGTGAAAATCATGGGCCCAACAGGCCTTCGTTCATTCCGTATATGGAATGTCAATATTCAGGACATCATTGAAGAAGGTACTGAGGTCAAGAAAGGAGACTTTGTTGCCCAACTTGATCCATCTGAATTAGTTAATAAATTGAAAGATGGTCAAACCAGCCTAGAGCAAGAAAACTCAAAATACATTCAAACGCAACTAGATACGACTTTACAGATGCGACAAGCGCGTGATGAACTCATTAACCTTAATTATGGAGTAGAAGAGAGACAAATCAAACTAGATCAATCCAAGTTTGAGCCTCCTGCTACTATCAAACAAGCAGAAATTGATTTGGACAAGGCACGAAGAGCCTATGAACAAGCCAAAGAAAACTATAAAATAAAACATCAGCAAAATAAAGCAAAGATGCGTGACGCAGCGGCTTCATTGGCCAAGGCTCAGCGTGAACTGGATGGCATGGTGAAAATTAGACAGGCCTTTAGAATAGTAGCTCCAGAGGATGGTATGCTAATCTATAAGAAAGGTTGGGATGGGAAAGCGATAAAAGAAGGAGGACAAATCAGTGCTTGGGATCCAGTAGTTGCCACATTGCCAGACTTGGCAGTCATGATGTCCAAGACGTATATCAACGAAGTAGATGTGCGGAAAATAAAATCGGGACAAATGGTAGACATAGGACTAGACGCTTTCCCAGAAAAACAACTTAAAGGAAAAGTAATCAATGTCGCCAATGTAGGAGAGCAACGACCGAATTCAGATGCCAAAGTGTTTCAAGTCAATGTAGAAATAGCAGGCTCTGACCCTCTTCTTCGTCCCGCGATGACAACGAGTAATTCTATAAAAGCAAAGTCAATAGAAAATGCATTGTTCATTCCCCTAGAAACGCTACATAGTGAACATGACACGGTTACTTTTGTATACAAAAAAGATGGACTCAATACGGTCAAGCAGGAAATACAGCTTGGCGATACAAATTCTGATGAAGCGGTGGTCCTTGCTGGATTGACAGAAATCGACCGTATATATCTATCAGTTCCGTCCGGGATGGATGATGAGGAAGTACAGCTGATTCCAGAAATGACTGGGAAGAGAACCCAAGAGGTCTCTGATGAATTCTCTAAAGAAGAAGTTGCTGATAAAAAGCCAAAGGGTCAATACAAAAGGACTAAATAGTGATCAATAAAGAACGATTTCTGGCGAATTTCTATATCGCCTTAGATGCAGTACTGGCAAATAAGATCAGGACAATGCTTACCGCGTTGGGGATTATATTTGGGGTAGCTGCGGTAATTGCCATGCTTGCTATTGGTAATGGAGCCCAAGAAGAAATTCTTGAACAGATCAAGCTAGTGGGTGTCAACAATATA
>JAWUWD010000083.1:0-10632 GCA_034112085.1 Cyclobacteriaceae bacterium | reverse complement strand
GTTACAGAATATATTAGCTACAACAGCGTGAATTCTATCCTTCTAGCTTTATGCTGATTATCAGAATTGATAGAATTTGCTTGACCATATCCGTGATAAGCTAACCTACTCTGGGGGATGCCTCTTTTATCAACTAGGTATTCATATACTGCCTTTGCTCGTTTGAGGGAGAGTCCTTGATTGTAATCAGCTGAACCCGTGGAATCAGTGTATCCCCCAATCTCAAGTTTCACATTATTATCGATAATAAATTTGGCAACCTTGCCCAATTCAACCTTAGATTCATCATTCAAAGCAAATGAGTCATGTTCGAAAAATATGTTATTCAATACAGTTGATTCACCTTTCTTTATAGGCTTGAGTTCAAAATCAATATTAATAGGGTGGTCTAAGTTGGATAGCTGAAAGTCAAAATTGATGCTTTGAAATATATAGCCTTGTTTTTCAACATATAAAGCATAGTTACCTCCATTGGTCAACACCATAAGATATTCTGCTGTAACAGAATCCGATGACAATTCCGCTAAAAGCTTTCCTCTATCCAGATCATAAAGCTGAAGCGTTGCGCCCAGTGACTCACTGGTATATTTATCCCTCACAGTTCCTTGTACATATTGACTTGTGTTCTTAATCCTAATTTCCTCAGGGATATCAAATGTCTTGATTTCACTTAGCTTCTTGCCCTCTGCCCCACTATCTGAATAATAGGCTGTAGTTCCATTTGGAGATATAATCAATGACATTTGATCACTACCTCTATTAATAGGGTATCCAATATTGGTAGGTGAGTTCCAGTGATCCAAAGAATCTAACTCACTATTGTAAATATCAAACCCACCATATCCTTCCATACCGTCAGAGGCAAAGTAAAGCACCTTGCCATTTGAATGTATGAATGGCGACACCTCTTCATTTACCGTATTTATGTCCCGGCCTAGATTTTTTGGTGCTCCCCAATTCGCGTTTTCTTTTGTGCTCAACCAGATATCTCTACCTCCAACGCCCCCTTTCCTGTTGGATACAAAGTAGACCATTCTACCATCTGCAGAAAGCGATGGTTGTGACTCCCAAGCAGATGAGTTTATCTGATCTCCCATATTTTCCGGGATTGACCATTGTAGCCCGACTTTGTAACTAATGAATAAATCACAACTGCCATATCCATTCCTGCCTTGGCAAGATGTGAATATCAAGGTTCTACCATCAGCGGAAATTGCACATGTCCCTTCGTTAAGTTGTGAGTTGATATTTTGAGAGATAGATTCAGGATCCCCCCATTCACCATCATCATCTTTAGTACTAATCATGATATCTTCATCATCATAAGGACTGTCCCCATCTCTCTTAGTATAAAGCAAATAGTTTTCATCAGCTGTGGTAACCGGAAAGTATTGCATGGCAAATTGATTGACCTTACTATTCAACGAAGTGGGAGTGAATAATAATAATTCATCCATATGAACAATAGCGTAATTAGCTTGTTTCAATAACAGAGATGCTCGCTGTTGGATTTTTACATTCTTAATATTAAATGTTAAGAATTTCTCAATACTTATTTTAGCATCATCATACTGTTCCGAAGTAATCAGTATCTCTGCTAAGTAAAAATAAGACCTCGCGTATTTGGGGAGGTTTGGAGCCAAATCGATGGCTTTCGTGTAATAAGATTCTGCAAGAGTTAACTTTTCAAGAGATTTATAAATACCTCCTAGCCTTATGTAGGCCTCAATAAATTCACCATCTTTTTTGATAGCCGATTCAAGCAGTGTAATCGCCTGCCCATATTGCCTTCGAACACGATAATTATCTGCTTCGGTATAGAGAGCAATTGCCTTTCTAGAGTTACTACTAAAACTAGCCTGTGCTTGTCCCTGTGTTGAGCAACAAGGCAGCAGAACTAATAGTAGAATTAATTGTTTGAAGTTAATATTAAGGCACATTTAATTGTTGTTTGCAATAAACATTCCATTCAACAGCAAATTAACTAGAACGATCATCTATGGGATATCCATAAACTTATGAATCTGTAATGAAATTTCCCAACGAGGATTGTTTTTGACATACTCAATGATCATCGGAAGCATCTCATCCGACTTCCCCCATTCTGGCTGTAGATAAAGCTTGCAATTGGGATTGACTTTCGAGCGATGCTCTTCAGCCCATTTGAAATCAGATTTATTGAAGATTACTACTTTGAGCTCATGCGCCTCGTCATATATCCCATCATGAGGAGTCTTGAACTTCTTTGGTGAGAAACAGATCCAATCCCAGTTCCCAGAAAGTGGATAAACACCAGATGTTTCAATGTTAGTAAGTAGCCCGTGCTCATTGAGGGAGTTTGTTAGCTCATCAAGGTTGTACATCAAAGGTTCTCCTCCTGTGATGACAGCCAGCTTACCGGGATGTTTAATTGCCTCTTCTGTGATTTGAGCAATGGATTGTTTAGGATGAAGGCTTGCGTCCCAAGATTCTTTGACATCGCACCATACACAGCCAACATCACAACCCCCTATTCTGATGAAATATGCAGCTTTCCCTCTATGGTAACCCTCTCCTTGTATTGTGTAAAAAGCTTCCATGATCGGAAACTCTAAAGTATCTCTCTTATTTGTCATTCCAATTTTTGATTATGCGGGTAATTGAACCGCGTTTTTATTTTTATTAAATCAGGTCGAAAGAGCTGACTTTAGTTTTAAGATTTTACGGCTTGTAATGTATTCATTAGCAATGAAGCTATGGTCATTGGCCCAACACCTCCAGGTACAGGCGTGATATGTGAACACTTAGGAGCAACTTCATCAAACTTAACATCTCCTAGTAATCTGAAGCCAGATTTTTTAGTAGAATCTTCTATTCGGTGTATTCCTACATCTATCACTACGGCTCCTTCTTTTACCATATCTGCCGTCACAAAACCTTCTTTCCCTATAGCAACTATAAGTATATCTGCTTTTTGAGTGAATTCCTTAATATTTTGGGTTCGACTATGCACCATGGTCACAGTGCAGTTCCCTACTTCTCGCTTCTGCCCCATCAAGATACTCATTGGAGTTCCTACAATATGGCTTCTCCCCATAACTACACAATGTTTACCAACTGTGTCAATATTATAACGCTTCAGTAATTCTAAAATGCCATTTGGCGTAGCCGAAATATAAGTAGGCATACCCAATGTCAATTTTCCTAAATTCTCAGGATGAAACCCATCCACATCTTTAGAAGGGTCAATTGCTAATGTAATTGCTTGTTCATCGATGTGCCTCGGTAATGGAACTTGTACTATAAACCCATCAATATCTGGGTTATCATTAAGCTTCTGAACTTGAAGCAAAAGTCCATCTTGAGATATTTCGGCATCTAATTCAATCAATGAAGATTCAAATCCAATCAGCTCACAAGCCTTGACTTTGGCATTGACATATGTTCGACTAGCTCCATCACTACCTACAAGTATAGCAGCTAAATGAGGTACTTTTCCTCCACTAGCTATAATACCATCAACCTCTGTTTTAATCTCACCCTTTATTTGTTTAGAAGTCTCTTTTCCATCTAAGATGATTGGAGTAGCCATATTATTCTTATAAATGATTAATCAAGTTTTAAAACTGCCATGAAAGCTTCTTGTGGAATTTCCACATTACCGACATTTCGCATCCGTTTCTTACCCTTCTTTTGCTTTTCTAATAATTTTCTCTTACGTGAAATATCTCCACCATAACACTTTGCTAGTACATTTTTACGAAGTGCCTTTACAGATTCTCTAGATATTATCTTTGTTCCAATTGATGCTTGTATCGCAATTTCAAACATTTGTCTTGGTATCAATTCTTTTAATTTTTCACACAACTTTTTACCCCAATCATACGCCTTGTCTTTATGTGTTATGGCTGAAAGAGCATCAACTTTCTCACCGTTGAGCATAATGTCCAACTTCACCATAGTAGACTGTCTAAAACCAATCAACTCATAATCCAAAGAAGCGTATCCTCGTGATATTGTTTTCAGTTTATCAAAGAAATCAAAAACTATCTCTGACAATGGTAATTCAAACGTCAGTTCAACACGATCTGATGTCAAATACACCTGGTTCTTAATTTGCCCACGCTTATCCATACACAGACTTATTATACTGCCTACATAGTCCGCTTTTGAAATTATTTGCGCTCTTATAAACGGTTCTTCTATATGTGAGATCGTATTTGGCTCTGGCATTTCAGATGGCGCATTGATATCAGTGCTAGTACCATCAGTTTTTATTGCGTGAAACTGCACTGAAGGTACTGTTGTGATGACAGTCATATCAAATTCACGTTCCAATCGTTCTTGGATAATCTCCATATGCAGCATACCTAAGAATCCACATCTAAAGCCAAAACCTAAAGCAGCAGAAGTCTCTGGTTCCCACACCAATGATGCATCATTGAGTTGGAGCTTTTCCATAGAGTAGCGCAATTCTTCATAATCAGTAGTCTCTACAGGATATATCCCTGCAAAAACCATAGGCTTGACATCCTCAAAACCAGTAACGGCTTCACAAGGTCTATCAACATGCGTTATGGTATCTCCAACTTTTACTTCTTTGGCAACCTTGATTCCTGAAATCAGGTACCCAACATTCCCTGTACCAATAGTCTTCTTAGGCTCTTGTTCAAGTTTAAGTATGCCAATCTCATCAGCATCATATGTTTTTCCTGTGTTGACAAATTTCACTTTGTCTCCTTTACTTATGCTACCATTCATCACACGGAAAATCACTTCAATCCCTCTAAATGAATTGAATTCCGAATCAAATATCAATGCTTGCAATGGACCATCTGGATCACCTTTTGGAGCAGGTATTCGATCAACAATTGCTGTTAAAATATCTGGAACACCTAATCCCGTTTTTCCACTTGCGAGTACAACATCTGATGGATCACAACCTATAAGATCAACAATCTGTTCAGTCACATCTTCAGGCATAGCTCCTGGCAAATCAATCTTATTGAGTACAGGAATGATCTCTAAATCATTTTCCAACGCTAGGTAAAGGTTAGAGATTGTTTGTGCTTCAATCCCTTGAGATGCATCCACAATCAATAATGCTCCTTCGCAAGCTGCTATAGATCGTGACACTTCGTATGAGAAATCCACATGACCTGGAGTGTCTATCAAATTGAGGGTGTATTCCTCACCCTCGTGTGTATAGTCCATTTGTATTGCATGACTCTTGATCGTAATCCCTCTTTCACGCTCTAAATCCATGCTATCAAGCAACTGATTTTGCATATCACGATCAGACACTGTATTGGTTTCCTGCAAAAGTCGATCTGCCAAAGTGCTTTTACCATGGTCTATATGGGCGATTATACAGAAATTTCTAATGTTTTTCATATGTTACTTCTCAGCTTTTTCCTCTGCCTTACAAGCCACAAAAATAGGAATTATTTCATAGAGAATGATTGCATCTAAGGCTTAGGTCGATAAATAATTTGATGTGGCTGAAATAACAATACCAAAACCGTTAATTTTGTACAATGAGTATCGCAGAAAAGAAGAGAGAAAATAATATTGTAGAATACATAATCCACATGTATCAAACAGAGGATTTGATCCGGGCTTATGAATTTAATCTTGAACAAATAAAATCTCGTATTGTTGCGAATATCCCTGGTGATGAAAAAGAGAAAAAAAGCCTTTCTTCATGGTATGCTGATGTCATTTCCCATATGAAAAAAGAGGGGCTGGAGAAGTTTGGTCACTTAGCTGAAGTTCAAAAAATAGTAGGCGATCTATCAAAAATTCATAAAGAGCTGCAAAGCACTGACAATAACTTTGAAGAAGTACATAACAACTCCAAAGCTCATATAGAAAAAAGTAAGGCCTTCTCTAAAGGGCAAATTGATGATGAAGTTCAAATTTGCTTAAATGGTGTATATGGCCTATTGCTTTTAAGAATGGAAGGCAAAACTATCGCACCTGAGTTGATGGAGAGTATCAATGCATTTGGGGACATCTTGTCGTACTTAAGCTTCAAGTATAAGCAGCAGCACACTAATGAAAATTAAATATCTCACTTACTAAGCCTATCTAAACCTTCCTTGGCAAGGTTCATTTCTGAATCCTTAGCTAGTGATTGGCTATAGTATGTTTTAGCCTTAGTTGTTTCGCCAATTTTTTCATAGATCATCCCTTTTCGCATCAATGCAGCTGAATGAGAAGGAATATCATCATTAATTGGTTGGTTCAAGTATTCATTGAGACTTCGAATTCCAAGGTCAGGCCTCTCCCCTGACAAAGCACTCGTCCTTCCAATTTGATACAAGGCTGCTATATTCTCAGGATTTTTCCTCACTTCATTTTCAAATACTTCGAAAGCCTTATTGAATGTCTTTTGATTCTGATAGAAATATCCCAAAGTGAATACAAAACGTTGATCTAACTTGGATGCCTTAATATATTCTTGCTCTGCGAGTGAAAACTTCTCTTGTCTCAAGTAAACTGTTGCTAGTGCATTATGACCCTGAAGCTTGTCTAAAACATAAATTGCTCTGGCCGTTTTTTCAGCTTTCTCCCAACTGCCTCCCATGACTCCAGGTGCTAGTGTGTAATATTCTACTAACCCCCAACTTGCATCAATATTTTTAGGATCAAGTTCAACTGACCTTTCGTACGCACTTTTGATTTGAGGAGCCAGAATTCCTTGTTTAAAGAAGTTGGATTCTTGAGCCAGTCTACCCATAGCATTACCCAACCAGTATTGGTATTCCGAACTGTTGCCATTCAACTCTACAACTTCTTCAAAAAACTCCTGTGCTTGAACGAAATCTTCATTATCAAAAGCGATACGACCTAGATAAAATTGAGATTTCTCATATTTAGGACTATTCTCGCCAATAGTTCTTAAAATTTTACTAGCCTCCGTAAGTTTATTGGTTTCATATAAGCCAATCGCCTTTTGAACATCTTGTCCAAACACTAAATGAGCAGAGAATATAAATAGCAGTGAGTAGAAATGAGTTTTCATAGTTCGAATTTTTTATATAGACTCAAATCATGAACAAATGGTTGCTCCGCTACAAGTAATTTTTGATCTATTGATTTTTATAAACCGTGCCACCTTTCATTACAAAACTCACATTCTCCATTGTATGAATATTTTTCAAGGGATCTTCATCAACCGCTATGATATCGGCAAACTTTCCTTTAGTAATAGAGCCTAGCTCATTATCAACTTTCAATAATTTTGCGGCCGTCATCGTTGCAGATTGAATAGTTTCCATTGCGGGCATTCCTGCCTCCACCATGTATCCAAACTCTTTGCCGTTTTCCCCATGTGGAAATACACCTGCATCAGTTCCAAAAACTATTTTAACTCCTCGTTTATATGCTTTGCCAAATGTTTCTTGAAGCTTAGGCCCTATCATTAAAGCCTTAGGTACAATTACGGCAGGATAAAAACCATGAATCGCTGCTTTTTCTGCCACGAACTTACCAGCTGTAATGGTCGGGACTAGGTATGTTCCTTTTGCCTTCATCAAATCCATTACTTCTTCATTCATCAATGTCCCATGTTCAATAGTCGTAATTCCTGCCTCTACAGCACGCTTCATTCCCTCAGCCCCGTGGGCATGCGCTGCTGTGATCATACCATACTCATTAGCCGTTTCTACGACAGCTTTGAGTTCTTCCATTGTAAATTGGGGACCTGAGCCATCTTTAGCGACACTCAATACTCCTCCAGTTGCTGTGATTTTGATCACATCTGCTCCATTTTTGTATCTCTGTCTAACGGCTTTTCGTGCCTCATCTGGACTATTGATCACTCCTTCCAATGGGCCAGGATTTCCCATCAAGTCCGCTCTATATCCATTTGTCGGATCACCATGCCCTCCAGTAGTAGCTATGATTTTCCCTGCAGTAAATACTCTAGGCCCGTCAACTGAACCATTTTTAATCGCATTTTTCAGAGATATATTAACTCCTGTTCCTCCCAAATCTCGTACTGTTGTAAATCCAGCCATTAATGTCTTTTTCGCAAAAACTGCTGAACGAAACGCGATATCTGCTGGGTTATTTTTAAATACTCTTGCATACCTTCCTTTATCATATTGCGATTCTATATGCACATGCATATCCATCAATCCAGGCATAACAGTTTTTGATTTTAAATCAATTACTATGTTTCCCACATCGGCTTTTATGAATCCCTTTTCCACTGAAATGATTTTCTCACCTTCTACTATTACTGTCATTTCAACAAGTATCTTCCCATTGTCAACATCTATAAGTTTACCGCAATGCAAATAGGCCTTTTGTGCAAAACCCACAATAGTAAATAGTACGAACACGGTGGTTAGCAATTTCTTCATCTTCTCTTTTGTTTTATTTCTTTATAATCCTAGCGAGATACTGATCCGTATCATCTTCATGCAATTTTTCAGCAATCAGCCCAGCTTTTTCAGCATATTCACTTAGTGTGTCAAAATCCACATAAAGCCAGTCGAACCAGCTTCCCAATTGCTCTTTATAGGCATATTGATAAGCCAATTGACCAAAATACTTATCCGCAGGTTTATCTCCCCCTTCATAGAGGTAGCTTATATCACTCGAGTCCAGCAATATCTGACCATCGGGTTTAAGTATGGTAGCAAAGTGAGTCAGTGATTTTTGTAGGTTATCCAACCTCCCTACGATACCGATACCATTCATCAGCAAAAGCAGCGTATCATAATCTTCCCCATGATAATCAAATATATCTCCAGTGATTCCATTTCGCACCTTACGCGCTTTCATCACTTGAGAGGCACCATCAGAACTCTCAATAGCCGTAGTATCAAAATCATCCTGCAACATCAATGCTACAGCTCCTGCTCCAGCGCCAACATCTAATATTCTTCCTTTACAATGTAATAGGGCGGCCTTTTCTAAACCCGTGAGATCTTCCTTTTCTCTAAAGAAAACCTCCACAGGCATTTCTTCAGGATCACCATATTTATTATTGACCATCAAGACAGGTTCCTCACCGTTGTAATAATCAACCAAGGCTTGACCAAGGATGTCAGAAATGATTTCAGTCATTACTTATTTAGCAATGCTTTGGCGCGAGCACGAATATCACCTTCGTTCTCTACCATATTAGGTTGGCTATAAGTAGAAGATACTAAGTCGAAAAGTTCATCTTCACCATACCCTAATTTCTTGATCACCCTAAGACTGAATTTCATCTCTTCTTTATGAACAATTCCATCAATCTTCATCACCAACACCAAGCTGGTCATTAAGTCAATCTTTTGCTCATCAGTGAAATCTTCCAAAGAAGGAATTGAATCTTCAATTTCAGTAGTTTCAATAGCATGGTCTATATCCTTATCAGATATGTTTTCAGAAACACCAATCTGGCGAATGAGGTCAAGCTCAGACCCATCAGTTTCGCCATCAATTTTCGCCAATTGAACCAGTATATTAAGATGTGGGTTATTTGCCATGGTAGTGTCATATGTAATGATCATCCCAATTTAGTCATGTGAGTTATCAATTGCAATTCCTCCACTACATAAGCCAACAATAGCTTTAGGTTCTAGTGGTTTATATGTAGTTTTCATTGATGAATTTCCTCGCACATATTTATCTCTCTGGTGATGATACTGATTTGAAAATCGGCAACTTCATTGCTGACTTTGTGAAAGGACGCTCTTTTAATGACTTCCGTCCATCTATCCAAAAAGGAATCAAACTTCATCGGGCCATTGACCATTACACAGATACTCATCTAATCGTGAGTCAAAGTAAGAAGCATCTATGGAATAAATACAGACACTTTTCAGGAGTGATTGTGGATATATATTACGATCACTTCTTGGCCAAAAACTGGAGTCAATTCTCTGAGAAACCACTTGACATTTATGTCGAAGATTTTTACGAAATGATCAATGAGAATAAGGCTGATTTACCAGACAATGTCAACCACATGATGCCCTACATGATGCGTAAGAATTGGCTACTCAACTATGCGAACTTCGAAGGCATCGAGGATGTCATGCAGGGCATGTCTAGACGCACAAAACATGACTCAAAGATGGAAGAGTCTGTAATGGAACTAAAAACCCATTATAAAGAATTTGAGGAAGAGTTTTTTGAGTTCTTTCCCCAATTGCAGGAACATGTGAAAGAGTCTCTAAACGTATAGCCTAGTTCACTTCCATCTCCACCTTAGATTCTATTCCATCTTTCTTGAAAACAATCTCGTATTTTCCTTTTTCCACATAATTACCTTCATCAGATATTACCTTTCTCTTTTTGTATTTTTTTATCTTCACATCCCAAGAATAAGTATTGAAACCAGCATCAGCACTAGTTTGATCTAGTAGTATAAGTTCCTTTCCATCTTTGACAATTTTACTAATTTCAATCTTGATGACACCAGAAGACTTTGAATAATACATTATGTCTTTTTTTGGAGTATTAGGCTTCGAATATGGATAGCGTCTCTCTCCCCATCTCTTAGAATATCTAATTTTTGAGCTCTCAAATGCAATTACTGACTTGCTCGCGTCCAACTTCTGAAATGGTTTCACATCTACCCCGAACACGCTTCTGCCATGGGTGCCAATCACTAGCTCATTTTCACGTGGGTGGACTTTCATGTCATAA
>JAWUWD010000082.1:0-7020 GCA_034112085.1 Cyclobacteriaceae bacterium | reverse complement strand
GAGTCGTGCGCGTCTACCAGATCCGCCACCTGGGCATCTAATTGGGATGCAAAGATGTTTAAAGATTTGATATTATACAATACTAATCTTGAAGTTTTTTTAGTCTATTGTTTGAAGTCTCTGTGAGGAGAAAGCCACTGGTTTATCAGAGAATAATGGTTTTGTTTTAGCCCAGACTTTCTCAAACAGATCAGAGTGGCGGTAGTTGTCTAGAGCTCCATCATTTTCCCAATGACTGTAGGTCAAGAATACATTAGGTAAGTGGTAATCTTGTAATAACTCTAAGTGCAGGCAACCCTCAAACCCTTTGATACTTTGCTTACTTTCTTCAAATATTTCAAGAAATTCCTTAACGTTTCTTTCCTCAAAAGTCATTCTTACTGTTCGTATTAACATAATTTTTATTTTATAAACACCCAACTTACTCTTCAAAATTGATCATCACAGGGCTGTCGTAGCTGAGTCCGAGCAGTTTCGAGGCATTGCCTTGGTTGATTCCTATTTCTAATAGCCCTGAACTATTGAATAAAATAAAACAATCACCAGGCTCTACCTGACCATAGTATTGATGAATCCTTCTTGAGTTTTCTCTACCGTATACAATATTGAAAGACTTATCCTTACTGAGAATATCGAATGGTGTCTTGTCTATATTGGTAATTAAATTACCATAATGATTAACCCTTAATACATTGCCAATGATCTGCTTTTTGGTAGCACGCAAATGCCTTGGAAGCATCATCTTAAAGCTTTCCAAGGAACTTCCTAAGTCCTGGATAATGGTGCCGCTAGCAAGCGCTGCCGCCACGGGGCACAAGATGTCCTTTGCTTGAAATGTCGTCTGAATCTCCGATGGAGTAATATCAATAACCACTTCCGCAGGTTGATCACTTATCAATCCCAAAATCCCGTTGTCAGGACATATAAAATAATGGCCTTCGAGTTTGACCGCAATATATTTTTCATCAGGATGTCCAGTAGTATTAATTGACACTAGATGAACAGTCCCTTCAGGGAATTCGCGAAACACACTATTGAGCGTGTAAGCAGCATGGGCCAAATCCGACAATCCTATACCATGACTGATATCAACTATACCGATATTGGTGTCATAGCTGAGAATTTTAGCTTTCATAGCAGCGACATAGTGGTCACTATATCCAAAGTCAGATAAAAGCGTTATTAAACCCATATAGTGTTGATTGTTATCAGCAACTTGTTATGAAAATAGATCAAAAGGTGGTTTGGCACACCATAGGTTATTTGTATGTTTACTCTAGCAAAACTAGTTAAATTTTGTCCACATCCATAAAGACAATTGCCAATTGATAAGGATTTTTATTGTCCAAAGGTCAATTGAATTATGAATTATAAGAGTTATTGAATATTAAGGAAACTAAAAAGGAAGAAATCGTTGGTAGAAAAGATCATCACACTAGAGAATATTTCATTGACCGATTTTCTAGGAATCGAAAACAAGAATATAAATGAAGTTGCTGCGGCTTTCCCCAAAAGTAAGATTGTATCACGTGGTAATGAAATACGCATCAATGGTGATGCAAAAGAAATCATAAAGATTTCAGATATCCTGAATGCACTACTCGTCCATTATCAAAAATTCGGTAAAGTATCAGCGGATAATGTTAAGAATTACTTGGCAGAAGAAGCGCGTATAGAATTGGAAAATACAGCCAAAGATGACACTTTAGTATATGGTCCGAGAGGAATTGTAGTTAAACCTCAAACGGTCAATCAACACAAGTTGGTAAAGATGGTAAGGCAAAAAGATCTTGTCTTTGCTTTGGGGCCTGCAGGAACTGGAAAAACTTATATTTCAGTAGCGATGGCTGTCCAAGCTTTGAAGAATAAGGAAGTCAAGAAGATTGTCATAACCCGGCCAGCGGTGGAAGCAGGAGAGACATTAGGATTTTTGCCTGGTGATTTGAAAGAAAAGCTAGATCCATACTTAAGACCAATCTATGATGCACTTCATGATATGGTTCATTCAGAGAAGCTTAAACATTATTTGGAAAATGGCATAGTAGAGATTGCGCCACTAGCATATATGCGTGGACGTACACTGGACAATGCATTCATATTACTTGATGAAGCTCAAAATACGACTCCAATGCAGATCAAAATGTTCTTGACCAGAATGGGCCCTCGATCTAAAGTAATTATCACGGGTGATTTATCACAAGTAGATTTACCTAAAAAGCAAAATTCCGGATTGGCTGAAGCCGTTAGAATTCTAAAGGGAGTTAAGGAAATTGGATTTACCACTTTGGAAGGTAGAGATGTAGTAAGACATAAGATAGTCAAGTCGATTATCGAGGCTTATGATAAAGAAGAAAATTAAGGATATGAGTGAAATCATTGCTAAACTGATCACAAACGAGGAAGACCTCCAAGTAGCTTATGCTTTGAGAAAAGAGGTTTTTGTGGTAGAACAAAAAGTGTCTTTGGAAGATGAATTTGATGAATTTGAAGAGGAGTCATTTCATTTTTTAGCCACTATAGAAGACGAAGCAGTGGGAGCTGCTAGATGGAGAAAGACTGGAGGTGCGATAAAACTTGAACGATTTGCTGTGACGTTGAATTACCGTGGAAGGGGTATAGGTAAAGCACTTGTACAATCTGTATTGGACCACATTGAGCAGTCTGGTATAATTGGTAAACTCTACTTACATGCTCAGCTTGAAGCAATACCTCTCTATGCACATTTTGGATTTAAAATTGTTGGTGATCAGTTTACCGAGTGTGGTATTGAACATCGTGAGATGGAGATAATTAAATAGTTCTTTAGTACTATTATTTGTAAATTCAATAATCTTATACTAAGATTATTGATTATGTATGCTTGGGTTGCTTTTCCACTTTTACGAATTGCCTTATTGTTCTCAGTAGGTATTGTATTGGCTGTTGAACTCCCATTGCAAATATCTCAAAACAGAATTCTATTAATTCTGATAGTAATATTTGCTATCTATTTATTGTTTTGGAAGAAATACAAACAAACTAAGTTTTTCAGCCTTAATACTGTATTTGGCTTGATTGCCCATTTACTGATTGTGATGTCCGGTTATGCAGCTTTGATGTTTCATAATGATCGGAATAACCGTAATCATTTATTATACCAACACAACATTACAAGTTATCAAGTAAGAATAATAGACGAACCTGAGGATAAGAAGAAAAGTGTAAGGTGTCTAGCAGAGGTTATTTCTGTTAGAGATTCTATTGGTTGGAAATCGTCAGTCGGTAACATTTTCATCTACATTAGAAAAGGAGATGAAAAACCCGGTGTGCATTATGGAGATATAGTGCTTATAAGCGGAAGTCCTGACCGAACACAGCCCCCTAAGAATCCTGGTGAGTTTGATTATCAACTATACTTGAGCTACAAGAATGTTTTTCATCAAGACTTCATAAGGCAGGGTGAATATTCTGTTATTGCGCAAAATCAGGGCTATGGCTTTTACTCCTTAGCGATCACTTCACGTAAATATCTAAAAGAGATACTTCATAAATATATCAGTCACGATCGAGAGCGTGTCATAGCTATGGCATTATTGTTAGGGACTAAAAATGAACTTACCCCTGAAATAAATGAGGCGTATGCTTCTGCTGGCGCTATGCATGTTCTGGCAGTCTCAGGATTGCATGTGGGGATAGTCTATGGTCTAATGCTCTTTTTCTTTAAGAGATCTCAAAAAGGAAAGATTATGAGGTGGGTTTTTCTGCTGATCACACTATCTGGACTATGGAGTTACGCTTTGATTACTGGCCTTTCTGCCTCAGTATTGAGAGCGGTTGCCATGTTCTCACTGATGACGATTGCCAAAGTGATCAATAGGAATAGCAATATTTATAATACATTGGCTGCGGCAGGATTAATATTACTGTGCTTCGACCCTTATATGATTATGGCAGTAGGATTTCAATTGTCTTTTTTGGCCGTCTTTGGAATTGTATACATGACACCAAAGATATATGGGATGCTATCTGTAGATCAGTACCTACTCAATAAGGCTTGGGAGGTGACCTCCGTTTCCATTGCAGCTCAAATAGCTACCGCACCTCTGGTACTCCTTTATTTCCATCAATTCCCGACTTATTTTTTTCTATCAAATTTGGTGGTAATTCCTGCAGCATTTGCGATTTTGGCAACTGGGATTGGTTTATTTGCTATTGCATGGATTCCTTATGTCAACACTTTCGTAGCATGGATTCTTGAGAAGCTGATTTATTTAACCAATGAATTCGTATTCTTGATAGAAAGGTTGCCCAATAATACCATTGATGATTTGTATATCAACACATTGCAATCATGGATGATTATCCTCTGTATCATGCTATTTTTTGGCTGGATTTACTACAAAAGATCATATCAACTAATTTTTATAACTGCGCTTATTGCAATTTTTGTAGGTGTTCAAGAATATAGGACATACTCTAATTCACAAAGAAAGGAGGTAGTATTTTATGCTATCGGGAGACATACTGCGATTGATTTCATTGAAGGCAATCAGGCCTTATTAGTGACTGATTCTATTCTAATAAAGGATGAAAACAAATTGAGATTCCATATTAAACCCAAAAGATTGAAATCAGGAATAGTAGGGGCTGTAAATCATCAAGTCCAACATAAAGTGATTTCTAGGAAAATTGGAAAAAATGAATTCATTGTCTGGAATGGTTTGAGGGTATTAATTATTCGTGAATTTCACAGAGAAATAGAAAATGTAAATGTGGATATTGTACTTGTTGCCAATAATGGTATTACAAGCATATCCCAACTAGATAATATGAAGTTTGAAAGAATAATAATTGATGACACTAATAGGAGCTACATTCATAAAAAATTACTTAATCAAGCTCATGATAAAGCTCTTAATGTCATTAGCCTTCCTTTACAAGGGTCCTATACTTTGGTGATATGAATAATAGACACTTTTATCTAATTTATTACCTTGAGCATTTTCTCTGAATTAGAATGCTTATTATGTAGGACAATTAATAATTTTGAAACAATGAAAAACAACATAAAAAAGAGTGTTTTATTAATGCTCATGAGTTTTACGCTCTTTCCATCAATTGCACAAGTTCAAGGAGATAATTGGGCAGTAGTCAAGTCTAAAGGATTGGGCTCAATATCTCTTGCATATGTCGAGACGCCAGGTTTCGTGTATAAAGATGCTGCAGGTAATCTCACGGGTGTCTGCGTGGATATTATGAATGATTTTGTGAAGTACGTTAATCAGTCAAAAAACGTAAACTTGAAAACCAACTATGTCGGAGATGGCAGTAGTTTTAGTAAAATGTTTGCATCAGTTAAGTCTGGGAAAAATGGTGTGTTTGGTTTGGGTAACATCACAATAACTGATGCGAGGAAGAAGGAAATCCGATTTAGTCCATCTTTTATCCAAAATGTAGCTATTCTAATTACTCATAAGTCAATCCCTACATTGGCGACAATGAGCGAGTCTACTACCAAATTCAAAGGCCTTAAAGCTTATGCTGCAAAAGGAACTTTGAACGAAAAGAGAATCAAAGATATCAAGACTAAATATATGCCATCTTTATCCATTGAATATGCTGCATCTAGCCCAGAAACTATGACAAAAGTAGTTTCGGATTCACAATCATTTACATATTTAGATATAGCATTTTACTTAGATGCCATGAAGACTAAGAAACCATTGAAAAGACATGGTGTAGGAGATCAAGCGTCTGAAGAATTTGGACTAATCATGCCCATGAGTAGCGATTGGCAGCCATTGGTGAATGAGTTTTTTAGTCAAGGAGATGGATATGTTAATAGTATTCAATACAAGAAGATTTTGGCAAAACATCTCGGTACAGCGGGAGTGAAGCTAATAGAATCACTAAAATAAAAAATGTCTAGGCTTAAATAGGCAGTATGATTCTACTCCATTTCGAAAATAAATAGCTGTATTGAGTGCTAACTTGACACTGGTTCTATTCCTAATCATGATCGTCCAACTCCATACAGAATACTTAACTTAAATGTGTTTATTTTTTTTACACACTTATAATGCATTGAATTTTTTTAATCTACTTTTTGAGCAACACTATTTTGGGACTGGACAAAGATAAATATAAGACCATACTGATCAAAGGAGGACTATTTGTACTCACGATTATTGCTACTACACTCTCAGGAGCTGAGTTGATGTTTGGTAGATCATTTGTCTATGGAGATACATTGGGATGGTCTGAGTTTGCGCAGGGGGTCTCTTACGCATTTCCTTTTCTGCTGTTTTTGACGGTGCATGAGTTGGGGCATTATATTACGGCAAGGTATTATAAGGTCAAAGTGAGTTTGCCAACCTATATTCCTATGTGGTTGGGGTTCTTGACCCCTTTATCAATTGGGACGATGGGTGCTTTCATCAAAATTCAAAGTTTGATTAAGTCAAAGAAAGAACACTTTGATATTGGTATAGCTGGGCCATTGGCTGGGTTCGTTATTGCCATATTCGTTTTGCTTTATGGATTTACGCACTTACCAGAACCATCCTATGTGTTTGAAATACATCCAGAATTTGAATCGTTTGGAGCTGACTATGCAGAGGAAGTTTACAGTATGGATACCGTGCTGTATAAGAAGGACTTTACAAGTACAGAGAGGTACAACTATGCCTATTCAGCAGACTCAATAATTCATTCTACTGAGTTTCCTAGCATCAGAGTTGGTAAGAACTTGTTATTTCTGTTTTTCGAAAACTATATCGTCAAGGATAAAGACCAATATAAAATTCCCAATGGCTATGAACTGATGCATTACCCATGGCTTTTTGCAGGATTTCTTGCCCTATTGTTTACAGCTCTTAATTTGCTTCCTATAGGCCAACTCGATGGAGGTCATGTGTTATATGGACTGTTTGGTGAGAAGTGGCATAGACAGATATCCGAGATCGCTTTTGTGTGCTTCGTGTTCTATGCTGGATTGGGAGTTGTTTCCCCATATCAAGAGATCAATGATATATTGATATG
>JAWUWD010000081.1:0-50709 GCA_034112085.1 Cyclobacteriaceae bacterium | reverse complement strand
CCTAGTTCTGCTTTGTTATACCTACCAGTACTAAGTTCGGCTAAAACTTTGAGTTTATAGCCTTCGCTATATCGCCTGCTAATTCCGTCATTATTATACATTTTGCTAAGTGATGTGTAGCCGTTATTCAGGACGGGTCATAATTAATGCTAACGCTTGGCTATGATGAGTGGGGATTAGAAAGCACTAACCTTACCACCTTCCTCAAAGCCACACTGTTTTCAAATTTACTATTAGTGGTGGACATTCCAAGTCCCACCAAAGTATCCTGGCAGATGAAACCCCATTCATTTATAGGTGTTGTTAGAAAAAATTATTCCTCACATTATTGCCTACAATTACCATCTATAAAGTCCTGAATATATGGATTGTAAGCATTAAATTCTACCGTATAGGCTCCCTGAAAGACATTGCTAACAACTAAATTTTGAATTCCACAGAGATCTGTTAGGTCTTCATTTTGATCAATTGTTACGCCCGAATACCCATCTCCAGTAACGGAGATGAGGTTGCTCAAACCATCAAGATTGGTAATTGATATATTAGATTGTAACCAGCAATTAGGTGGAAGGTTTCCCAAAGAGCCAATAAAAAACTTCATTTATTGCTATAGCACTATTCGTCTTTTAAACACTCTGCAGGATTGCTATTGGCTGCTCTGATAGCTTGGGTACTTACTGTCAGCCATGCTATCACTAAAGCAGTCAGTCCTGCACCGATGAAGAACCAGATATCCAAATCTATTCGATAGGCGAATCGTGTAAGCCATTGTTTTCCAATAAAATAACTGATCGGCAAGGAGATCAAAATAGAAACACCAACAAGTCCTGTGAATTCTCTAGTGAGTAAATAGACAATATTTCTCGCACTGGAACCGAGTGCTTTCCTGACACCGATCTCTTTCAATCTGCGCTGTGCCGTGAAAGTGGCTAATCCAAATAGTCCTAAGCAGGATATCAATATAGCGAATCCTGCGAAGTATTTGGAAAGGGTGGCTACACGTTGCTCTGCTGCATATTGTTGGGCATAGTCTTCATCCATGAACTTATAGTCTAGTGTAAATCCAGGGTTGTATTCACTATGGAATGTTTGAAGCCTTCCAATGGTCTCTTTCTCCTCACCAGCTGCTATCTTTACCATCATATTCCAAGTGTTGTCGGGTGTCAGCCTAAAGAAGGCCGGATCTACTTCATCGTGCAAGGACTGGAAGTTGAAATTTTTGACTACTCCAATAATTTCAAACTTATACTCCTCCCACATGGTGATTACCTGGCCAATAGGGTTCTTTAGTCCCATTACTTCTATAGCGGCTTCATTGAAAATTATTTTAGTAGTATCTGTGCTGAATTCCTTAGAAAAAGAACGCCCTTCTTTCATCTCAATTCCTACCGTTTCTATCAGTCCATAATCTACTCGGAAGTTCTCAAATAGAATAATATCATCAGGGTGCTTCCCTTCCCATTCCAGTCCACTAGTATTGTTTTGCTGACCAACAAAACCATGACCAATACTAGCTGCATTCATCACTCCAGGAATGTTCTTGAGTTCTTGCGTGAAGGTCTCCGTATTTTCGTTTGCTCTTCCATTGAGATCAAATCTAATCAGGTTATCTTTTTCAAAGCCTAAATTTTTGTTTTGAACGAATTCTATCTGCTGATAGACTACCACCACAGCAACGATTAGGATAATAGATAAGGTAAATTGAAATATCACCAATCCCTTTCTGGCCCATACTTCACCAGCAGAGCCGCGAATCACCCCTTTGAGTACGGTGACTGGATTGAATGATGATAGATAGAAAGCAGGGTAGCTTCCTGCAAACACTCCCGTAAACAGCGTTATTCCAGTAAATACACTAATCGATGACCAATCAAATTGTAAGGCAATCTGCTTATCTGTAATCTCATTGAACTGTGGTATAAATAAAATCACAATTAGTAATGAAACCATAGAAGCCGTCAAAGAAGTAATAATCGATTCTGTCAAAAACTGGAATACTAGAGACCCTTGATGCGCACCTACTGCTTTTTTGATGCCGACTTCTTTGGCTCTACGAGTGGCTCTGGCTGTTGATAAATTCATGAAGTTGATACAGGCGATGATTAGAATGAAGATTGCAATGATGGAGAATAACCGTACGTATTCGATTCGACCTCCAGATTGTATTCGATTTTCATATCTACCATATAGATAGCGGTCACTATATTTTTGAAGAAATAAGGTGACATTGGATTGTTCATTCTTCTCGAGAACCACATTGGCTATTTTATTAGAGACTTGGTTGGCGTCACTCCCTTCTTTGAGTATGATATAGGTTTGTGGGCCGTTGCTTCCCCAGTTGGTTACCCAAGAATTTTCATCTTTGTATAGCTCAAATGATAATAAAAAGTCCATTTGAATAGAGGAGTTATTTGGCATGTCCTGATAGACTCCCGAAACGATAAAGGTTTTGTCGTGTTGAAACTCAACAGACTTGCCGACTGCCTCAAGAGAATTCTCGAATAGTTTTGCTGCCAAAGTTTCAGAGATAACAATATTACTCTTATCCTGAAGTACTTGATCGGCATTTCCATGAATCAATGGGAAGGTATAAACATTGAAAAAATCTGGACTCGTGTAATACCCTCGTGCTTTAATATTATTGTCATTCACAGTTAGTGTAAAGGAATTTCGCCATGTAGTAGTAATCGCATATTCTATTTCAGGGATATCTGATTTGAGTGTTTCGGATAGCAGTCCTGGAGTAGATTGAGTAGTCATCACATCCTCTGCATATTGCTGATGTTCCATAACCTGATATAGTTGACTATCTTTTTTATGAAACTTGTTCACATTTACTTCATCATTGACCCATAGGTAGATCAGTATAGAGCAAGTTAGCCCTGCCGATAGTCCGATAAGATTGATAGCAAATGAGGCTTTGTGTTTTTTAAAATTTCGAAGTGCGAGTAGGATGTGGTGTTTGAGCATGGTTGTGAGTTTTGAGTACGGATTAAAGACTGACTCTTCAATAAGAAGTTGCATTATAACTACCGTCAAGATGTTGAATGGTTACACGAAGTGTCGTTTTATTAAGTATCTTTTTCATAAGTTGTTCGTTAAGAACAATTCAATCATTAGCAGCTTTGAAAACTTCAAAAAATAATAATACCTATGATCAATAAATATGTCAAAGACAAATCATAACATAGCATTCCAGAGGAAAGGCACTGTAATAGCTGCTTCGTTCTTTCTGTTGATTGCTACATTTCTATTGACGGGTATTCTGCCGCAATGTTTGAAATATATTGATGCAGACTATATTGAGTTTTCTGAAACGCTAGAAGGTGAGTCTGATGAAGTAAAAACTGAAAAAGAGAAGGGAACTGACAAAAAAACTGAGAAACATCACTCTCAACTTGTGCTTTCAACTCTAAATAATTCAAAAGAATTGCAGAATCCTGATGATCATTTTTATAAATGGAAAAATCCTTCTACAAATATTATCACCCCACCACCAGAATTTATTTAGATTATTTAATTGCAGCCATCTCGGTGGCGTCACTTTGATTATATTAGCGATCGAAGTGCTAACCTCATGCAAAATTTGTATAGGATATTGTCAATGTATAATCACACCTACTGCGTAGGTTTTAAGATGAAAAAATGGAATCATTAAGAAAAGAAAATTTTATGAGTAATCTGAAATATGACCTTCCAGCTAGTTTGGTTGTGTTTTTGGTTGCACTGCCACTTTGCCTAGGTATTGCCCTGGCTTCAGGAGCGCCACTCTTCTCAGGGATTATTGCGGGAATAGTCGGAGGGATAGTAGTAGGATTCATGAGTGGATCCTCACTTGGCGTGAGTGGGCCAGCTGCCGGGTTGGCAGTGATTGTTCTTTCGTCTATTCAGGAATTGGGATCATTTGAGATATTCTTATTTGCAGTAGTCATTGCAGGAGCTTTGCAATTATTGCTAGGAATTTTGAAGGCAGGGGTTATCGGATACTACTTTCCGTCAGCAGTGATTAAGGGGATGTTATCAGGTATAGGGATTATTATTGTATTGAAGCAGATTCCTCATGCATTTGGGTATGACAAAGATCCCGAGGGAGATTTTGAGTTTTTTCAGATGGACGGACACAATACTTTTAGTGATTTAGGGTATATGTTTGATTACATAACTCCAGGGGTTGTCGCGGTAACAGTTATTTCAATGGCAATACTTTTACTATGGGAAAGACCCTTTATTAAAAAGAATAAAATCTTGGCAATGATTCCAGGGCCTTTATTGGCTGTTATGGCTGGGATTGTTTTGAATAAAATATTTAGCGGTAATTCAACCTTTAACATTACCAAAGATCATTTAGTGAATATTCCGGTTTCAGATTCAATTGCGGGATTCGTAGGTCAATTTTCTATTCCCGACTTCACTCAATGGAATAATCCACAAGTCTATATAATAGCACTGACCATAGCCGTGGTGGCAAGTTTGGAGACGCTTTTAAGTGTAGAAGCCTCAGATAAATTGGATCCACACAAAAACGTAACACCAACGAATCGTGAACTCATTGCTCAGGGAACAGGCAATATGATTTCTGGCCTTATTGGTGGACTTCCCGTAACACAAGTAATCGTACGAAGTTCAGCAAATATTCAGTCTGGAGGAAGAAGCAAGGTATCCGCGATCTTCCACGGTATACTACTACTTGTATCAGCAATGGTATTGCCTTCACTTATCAATCAGGTGCCTCTAGCAAGTCTGGCGGCTGTCTTATTTATGGTTGGCTATAAGCTTGCTAAGCCAAGTGTCTTTTTTGATATGTATAAAAAGGGGTTAAGTCAGTTTACACCATTTGTTGCAACAGTACTAGGGATCATTTTTACAGACCTATTGATGGGTATTGGTTTAGGGATGGCAGTGGCCATCTTCCATATCTTATGGAATAACTATAAGACGCCATATCATTTCGATCCAAATACCTATGAAAAAGGTAAACCAGTAAGAATTCAGCTTTCTGAAGAAGTGACATTCCTCAATAAAGGGGGCATACTTCATACGCTAAATATGCTTCCTAAGGAAGCACATGTCATTATTGACTTGTCAAAAAATAAATATATTCACCCTGATGTCATTGAAATCATTGAGGACTTTACGGAAAACGCAAAAACGAGAAATATTGTGGTAGAGTTGGTTGGTGAATTGAAAGAGGTCAATGTCAATCCTGTTCACGAATTTGGCAAAACGGTAATGTAGTAATGATCGCGTAAAAGTGATGTTGAAAGACTAGTTGAATATAAACATAAGGTAAGAATGAGAACACATAATCAAGAAACGCAGTCTACAATGACTCCCGAAAAGGCATTAGAATTTTTGAAGGAGGGTAATGCTAGATTCGAAAATAATTTAAAAGCCAATAGAAATTTATTGCAACAGGTCAATGAAACCAGTGAAGGACAGTTTCCATTTGCTGTAGTTTTGAGTTGTATCGATTCTCGGGTGTCTGCCGAATTGGTTTTTGATCAAGGGCTGGGAGATGTTTTTAGCGTTCGTATAGCCGGTAATTTTGTGAACCAAGATATTTTAGGCAGTATGGAGTTCGCTTGTAAATTGGCAGGATCAAAATTGATAGTTGTATTAGGCCATAGTAACTGTGGCGCTATAAAGGGGGCTTGTGATGATGCGAAGCTCGGCAATTTAACTTCTCTGCTGAGTAAATTGAAGCCAGCAGTAGATGCAGTAAAAGAACCAAGTGAGAATAGAAATTCACAGAACGCAGAGTTCGTGGCTAATGTTGCTCATATCAATGTGGAAATGACTATTGAGAACATTAAAGAACAAAGCCCTGTCTTGAAAGATATGCTTGAACACCATGAAATTGGAATAGTAGGAGGGATGTATGACGTTAGTCAAGGCAAAGTCGAGTTTTTGAAAATGCATGTCATGGGCTAATAAACTTTACGCCTATTGATCATGCGTCTTGGCTGATTCAGAAACCAGTCTATTGATTTCTTTCAACTCATCAGAAGTAAGATCTCTCCATTTGCCAATGGGAATATCTAAGGAGATATTCATGATTCTTGTTCGCCTAAGCTTGATTACGCGGTATTCGAGAAAATCACACATCCTTCGAATTTGTCTATTTAATCCTTGTGTAAGGATTATCTTAAACTGGAATTTATCTATTTGTTTGACTTCACATTTGCGCGTAATGGTGTCTAGCATGGGGATGCCAGCAGCCATTCTTTCAATAAAATCTTGAGTGATCGGTTTATTCACTGTCACCCTATACTCTTTTTCGTGATTGTTCCTGGCGCGTAAGATTTTATTGACAATATCTCCATCGTTGGTTAAGAAAATGAGCCCTTCACTCGGTTTATCTAATCGCCCTATAGGGAATATCCGTTTTGGATAATTGATAAAGTCAATAATATTGTCCTTTTCCACGTTGACATCAGTAGTGCAGACTATCCCAACAGGTTTGTTGAACGCTATATAAACCGGCTGTTCTTTTGGTTCAGAAATTCGTTTTCCATCAACCTTGACTTCGTCACCCGCTATGATCTTAGTTCCCATTTCTGGAACAGCACCATTGATAGTTACTCGACCTTGTTCAATTAGTTTGTCTGTGGCTCTGCGGGAACAGTAGCCAACTTCACTAAGATATTTGTTGATGCGGGTAGATTGAGGTTCTTCCATTTACTTAAGTTGATCTTCAATAGGTTTGGTTATCTCCGAAGGCGTATCGCCAGTATGAGCAGTTGATTTATTTTCAATCAACATGATTTTACATTCTTCAACCGAAGAAACACGGTGATTGATTCCTTTTTTCACAATGAACATATCACCCTGGTTCATTGTAAAGTTATCCTCCCCTTCAGTTTCAAATAAAAGGCTTCCTTCAATAATATAGAATAGTTCGTCTTCACCTTGATGATTATGCCATGGCACTTTCTCTCCTTTGATTTTGGCAACTTTGACATATACATCGTTCACTTCCCCAATGACTTCAGGAGAGAAGTAGTCCTGAATATTCTCTGAGCGATCTTTTAGATTTATCATGTTTCTATTTGTTAAATATCTTCTTACTTCCTTCAGTTATAAATCCTACTCCATAGGCAATCAACTGGATGAATGCTGCAATCGCACCTAATATTCCGACTATCAGGCTTTTATTATTTATAGTTGCTGACATGAAATTTAGTATAGTAAACAACACATAAACACCACAACCCACCATGAACAACCTCTGATCTACAAAGTAACTTCCTAATAGCCCGAAAAGTCCAATTGTAAACAAGGCGGGGAAAGTATGTACAAGCTTCAGTTCGTTTGGGAAAAATCTGCTGATGTTGATTCTCGCTCTCCCGAAGAAGTGTAGTTGCTTATAGAATTGTGCAAAACTAGTTCTGCGTTTGTGATATACATATGCCTCCTCTATCAAACCTGTTTTGTATCCGTTATCGATAACCCGGATGCTCAATTCAATGTCCTCACCCATTCTAGTGATCAGATAGCCTTTCGTTTTCAGATAGACTTCTTTAGAGATGCCCATATTGAAACTTCTAGGATGGAAAGTGCCGACATGATTTTTATTACCACGAATCCCTCCAGTAGTGAGCGGAGAGGTCATGCTATAGCTAATCGCTTTTTGCACATTTGTAAATGATGAGTGCGCCTTGTCTGGGCCGCCAAAGGCATCGAGTTTATGTTCATCTAGAGAGTTATTAACTGCCTCAAAATAATGTGGAGGTATCAAGCAGTCAGAGTCAAACACAATAAAATAGTCGCCTTTTGCCCGCTCAAATCCATAATTTCGGCTAAACCCCTGTCCAGAGTTTTCTTTGAAGTAATATGAAATGGTTAGTTGATCTTGATATTTCTGTGTAATCTCTTGACAACGATCTGTTGATCCATCCTCTATGATGAGCACTTCAAATTTCGATAAGGTTTGTTTTGTGAGACTGTCCAACAGCTCATCAACCTCATTAGGACGATTATAAACAGGTATGATGACTGAATAGAAGCGCATTTTGATGCTAGGATTCTTGGTCCATTCCTACACGATTACTCACCAGATATTCATTGGTGTTACTAGAGTTGATAGCAATCATCTCAGCGATAAACCCAGTAAGAAATAACTGTACACCTATCATTAGTGCTACGAGCGCCAAGTAAAACAAAGGTTGCTCAGTAACATCTCTAGCTAGAGGCACTTTTGAAATATAGATTGAGTCAATCTTGTCCCAGAAGATTTTCACCGTGAAGGCAAATCCAGAGAAGAATGATAAAGTTCCTAACGTGCCAAAGAAGTGCATTGGTTTTTTGCGAAAACGAGAGACAAAAGTAATCGAAATCAAATCAAGAAATCCATTAATGAATCGCTCAAGCCCAAATTTGGTCACGCCATATTTTCGCTCCTGATGCGCTACTACTTGCTCACCTATATTCGCAAATCCATGCCATTTAGCGATGACTGGAATATATCTATGCATCTCTCCATAGACATTAATTGACTTTACAACTTTGCTTTTATAGGCTTTGAGTCCACAATTGAAGTCATGGAGTTTGATGCCAGAGATTACCCTTGTGATATAGTTGAAAAATTTAGAAGGTATGGTCTTACTGATAGGGTCATGGCGCTTTTTCTTCCATCCAGAGATGAGGTCATACCCGTCTTCCATGATAAGCTTGTACAGTGCAGGAATTTCTTCTGGACTGTCTTGAAGGTCTGCATCCATGGTGATAATTACCTCCCCCTTAGTCGCCTTGAATCCAGTGTCTAATGCTGCAGATTTTCCATAATTGCGATTGAATTGGATACCTTTGATATTGGAATTTGCGGTAGAAAGCTCCTTTACTTTTTTCCATGAGGAGTCAGTACTTCCATCATCTACCAATAGCACCTCATAGGTGTATTGGTTGGCCGTCATCACACGACTTATCCACTCACACAATTCTGGTAAAGATTCCTCTTCATTGTACAGAGGGACTACTACAGATATATTGACCTTCTCACTCATATGCAGCAAAGATAAGGATTATGACAAAAGAGAAAAGCAGTATTAGCGAAAGACTACTCTCGTATTTATAAAGGCATAAAAAAGTCCTAGTAAAGAATTGATACTAGGACTTGATATTAGTTTGAAATTATAATCTACATTTCTAGTGAAGGGTCGGCATTTTTAGTGAATGCTGAGACTACTAGTGCCAGTATAGATCCAAAAATAATACTCATGATTATACCCATGATCAGGATACCTTCTGCAGTCATAAATATTTCCATAATTCCCAAAGACTGATCAATTTGTTCTTCACTCATTCCTTGATCTTCCATATCAGAGATAGCTTTGTCCTTTATTAATTCAAGCATGGAGCCATCTACAAATTTCAGATAGACATACGTTAGAATACTTGATATAATAGAAGAGATTATTGTAATGACAGCGCCAATTTTGAAGCCTTCTCCAAGTGACATGAAGCCATCTCCTTCCTCTTTGTAGGCTTTATGAGCAAGTACAAAAATAACAATTGTGAAAATATACCCCACATATCCATAAGTTTGCTCTTGGGCTAGCCCGGCCAAATTTAAAATCATAAAATAAGCAAATGAGATGAGCGCAAGTATTACTCCCCACTTCATGCCTAATTGTTTAACCGTTACTTTTTCAGCTTGTTCTTCCATGATAATATTGATTAAGGTTTAGGTTGTCTCCTTAGCACTACTGCCAAGATAATATTTAAAAATATACCTATTGCTACTGTTTTCCAAAAATAATCGATTGCAAGGTCGAAAGGACGGGTAAGTGGCAATGCGTCTATTTGTCCTTGGACAAACTGTTCATTGAGTGCTTCAGAAAATTGGACTTTGTTGCCTTCTAGTAGTTCTAATCGTGCGGAAATATACTCTTGCAAGAAGCCATCAGACACCTCGGCCATAGACATAATGAAAAGTGACATCAAAATAGCCAAGGTTGTAAAGGTGATAAATCCAACAGTGAGCCCTTGCCAGAAATGTAGAACGCCACCATTTTGACTATCTCTGAAATCTTTCATGGCTACGAACATAAATAGAGGGAGCATTATCAATCTCACGTCAAGAAATAATGGAACGAACAATGGATGTTTACCCATGGAGTATAGCACCATAAAAAGCAAGGCTAATAGTGCACTGGCGATGGCGCCATATTTTAAGGGAACTTGAGTAAGTGATTTTCTAAGCATAGTGTTCGATTATTGGACAAAGATGAATGACTCTTATAAGAAAGACAATAAGAATAAAGTAAACTTAATAGACGTTGTTTCTAAAACACCTTCTCTGATGATGAGATTGGCGCGAAATGTGAAGCATGTTTCATCATCGATCATAAAAATTACTAAATTGAAGAGATGCAGCCAATTTTAAGAATTCTAGCAGTGATTATTATAAGTCATCCCGCTTATAGTCAGACTATCAATATGACAAAATCGAAGGTTACTTTCGAAATTGGGAATTTTGGGTTTAACACTGTTGAAGGTTCATTTGAAAAAATGTCTGGTGATATCATATTTGACCTTTTAGACTTGGCAAATTCAAAATTTGATGTATGTGTGGAAGCTTCAACTATCAACACAAAAAGCAAGAAGAGGGACAACCACTTAAAAAATGAAGATTTCTTTGATACTGATAAATATCCCAAAATATGTTTTCTGTCTGAATCTATTTCTAAGAAAGAAGAGAAATACCTCGCTCAAGGAAAACTTTCTCTACATGGAGTAACCAAAACAGTTGAAATACCTTTTGTTTTTTCGGCCAGTACATTTACAGGGACACTGATAATAAACCGTTATGAATTTAATTTGGGCTCCACTACTAGTAAGTTTATGGTAAGTGAAGAAACTGAGATTAAGATAATTTGTGTGTTGAATCAATAAAAAGCAGAAAATACGTACTTCTCTTCTAAAAGGTTATCTGTACGATTTGCGTACACTACCTATACACTTTCGCACGATCGTCTACACTAGTGATTTCATTAACTAGTTGATTTTCAGGTTTTTAATTATTGGTACGCTGATTGTAATACAGCATTCACTCATAAAATAATTTTAAACTCAAAAAACAACAACAGTTATGAAGAATTTCACAAAACAAGCTACTGCCTTAATGTTATCGGGCGCAATGGTATTCGGAAGTACAGTATCATTCGCTAACAATGGACCAATAGACAACGACTTAATCAAAATTGAGAAAACAGCAAGTCTTCAGCACGAACTCAATCCAGTCACCAATTCAATGAAAGTTGTCTTGGGCGTTATGATGGATCAATCTCAAAGAGTGAGATTAGAGGTATTCAATTCAGCCGATCAATTGGTTCACAAACAATCTTATAATGATACTGATGGCTTCATTCAAATGTTTGATATGAAAGCTTTAGGTGAAGGAGAGTATTTTTTTAGAATCACATCAGGAAACACCACCTATATAGACAAAGTAGTTGTTGGAGAGAAGGCACCGAGCGAAGAAGCTTTCCAAGCTTATATTTCGAATGTTGAGGAGAACAAATTGAGATTCTCTTATGCAGATGCAAAAGGGAATGTAGTATTGTCTGTAAAAGATAGCCGTGGAGAAATTATCTTTACAGAGTCTTTAGGTAAAGACTTTAGTTCTTCAGGAATGGCAAACTTATCTAAGTTAGATCAAGGTGAGTACACTATCCAACTCAAATCTTCAACAGGAAAAGAAACTAAGCAGATCAAGATCGGTTAATTAAAATTGATTTATACAGCAAAAGAACCTGCATTTATGTGGGTTTTTTTGTGTCCAAGGTTTTATTCGAGCCATATCATTGATTATTCTATTCCCTTTTAGTTAATTCACCGCATGGATTTTGAATTGACAAGTGAGTACCAGCCGACAGGTGATCAGCCACAAGCTATCAAGCAATTGGTGGATGGTATTAATAGGGGAGAGGCAAGTCAAACTTTGTTAGGAGTGACTGGATCAGGTAAGACATTTACCATGGCCAATGTCATTCAACAAACCCAAAAACCTACACTTATTCTTAGTCATAATAAGACTTTGGCAGCGCAGTTATATGGGGAATTCAAGCAGTTCTTCCCTGACAATGCCGTTGAGTATTTCATCTCCTATTATGATTATTATCAGCCAGAGGCATTTATGCCTTCTACTGGAGTATATATAGAGAAGGATCTTTCGGTCAATGAAGAAATAGAAAAGTTAAGGTTACAAGCAACGTCCTCACTTTTGACAGGGAGGCGAGATGTCATCGTGATAGCTTCAGTATCTTGTATTTATGGTATTGGTAATCCAGAAGAATTTGGAAAGAATGTAATCAAACTAGAAGTTGGTCAGAAGGTATCGCGTAATCAACTATTGTTTCAGTTTGTAGATATACTCTATAGTCGAACAGAAGTAGAATTCAAACGAGGAACCTTTCGTGTCAAAGGTGATACGGTTGATATCTTTATCGCTTACGGAGATTTTGCGTATCGTCTATATTTTTGGGGAGACGAGATAGAGGCTATTCAGCAAATAGACCCAATGACCGGAAAGAAAATTTCCGAGGAAACTATGATTACTATCTTTCCTGCTAATTTATTTGTGACTGGGAAGGACTTACTTCAAGAAGTCATCATTGAGATTCAAGATGATTTGGTTGCACAGCTCAATATGTACGAGTCAGAAGGTCGATTTGCAGAAGCTAAGAGACTAAAGGAAAGAACCGAGTTTGACATGGAGATGATGCGAGAGTTAGGTTACTGTTCTGGTGTAGAAAATTACTCCAGATATTTCGACCGTAGAGAGCCTGGTCAAAGACCATTTTGTCTATTAGATTATTTCCCTGAGGACTTCTTGATGATTATTGATGAGAGTCATGTTACGCTTCCACAGATCAAAGCGATGTGGGGAGGTGATCGTTCTCGGAAGGTCAATTTGGTAGAGTACGGCTATCGCCTACCAGCAGCTCTGGACAATAGACCATTGACATTTTCCGAATTTGAAAGCCTTCATAATCAGATAGTTTATGTCAGTGCGACACCAGCTGATTATGAATTGGAAGCATCAGAAGGGGTGATCGTTGAGCAAATCATACGACCAACTGGATTATTGGACCCAAAGATTAGTGTTAGGCCAAGCCTCAATCAAATGGACAATCTCATGGAGGAGATTGATGAAACGATAAAAAAAGATGAACGTGTCTTGGTAACCACATTGACCAAGCGGATGGCGGAAGAGTTGACTAAGTTCTTAGAAAGAGCATCAATCAGATGTAGGTACATACACTCAGAAGTTGATACGCTTGAGAGAGTTGAGATATTAAGAGAGCTTCGATTGGGAACATTTGATGTATTGGTTGGCGTGAATCTATTGAGAGAAGGATTAGACTTGCCAGAGGTATCACTGGTTGCCATATTGGATGCAGATAAAGAAGGATTTTTGAGAAATGTCAGATCTTTGGTGCAGACCATAGGTAGAGCGGCACGTAATTCCGGTGGGCGAGTGATCATGTATGCAGATAAGATGACTAAGTCGATGGAGATTGCGATAAGTGAAACTAACAGGAGAAGGAGTCTTCAAATGGATTACAATAAGGCTAATGGAATAACCCCTACGACTATACTTAAATCAAAAGAGGCTATACTTGAACAGACCAAAGTGGCAGATTCTAAAAAGGGTATCAAGAACTATTATATTGAACCAACTTCGAACTCGTTGGCGGCCGACCCTGTGGTAGCCTACATGAGTGTAGAAGAAATAGATAAGTTGATTAAAGAATCACAAAGAAAGATGGAAAAGGCTGCAAAAGATCTTGATTTTGTGGAGGCAGCCAAGCTTCGTGACGAAATGATAGAGTTGAAGAAGTTGAGATTAGAAAAAAGCTAAGTATTCTCTCACTATTAGACAACACCTGCTAAAGAGTTTCGTTTACACTGAGGGGTGGGAAAATGGAATATTCAACCATTACAGTCATTCCAACATCAGCAATAATCTTTATTTGAAAGTGATACTATGAGAAAGAACATAATATTGATAGCTCTTACCCTATTAGTTGCTATAAGCGCAAAAGCACAAGGAAGTGGAGATTTAATGATCAATGGAGGTTTGGATCTACTAAAGTCCGATAATAATGGCTTTGGAAATGAAGTGCAGCTAGGAGTTGAAGCCAATTATTTTTTTAACAGTGAATTGACTGCATCTGCTGGGTTTGAAAACTGGACATCTGGAACTACGAGTATCGTTCTAGGAACTCGATATTATATCAAAGATGACATCTTCGCAAGAGTACGTGCTCTTTTCGGAGAGAATGACATTTCCATCGGAGGAGGATATAGTCACTCTTTGAACAAGCATTGGAGAATAGAAGCAATGGGAGATATCTATTTAGAAGGTGACTTTGCCCTTCGAGGTGGAGTAGCTTATATGTTTGGAAAGGTGAATTAGACAACGAGTAATAACCTTATTAAAACAACAAAGGCTTCTCATATGAGAAGCCTTTGTTGTTTTAAAGGTATTAGAAATGTATTAAATAGTCATAATGTCTATCTCTTTTTTACCCAGTACTTCTTCTATCTTCTTTATAAAAGTATCCGTGAGCTTCTGAACGCTGTCTTCAGCATCTTTGATGGCATCTTCAGAAGCACCGTCATTCTTTAGTTTTTTCAAACCATCGTTAGTGTCCTTACGGGCATTTCGGATGCTTATTTTTCCTTGTTCTCCTTCGTTTTTAGATTGTTTGACAAGTTGTGTTCTTCGTTCTTCTGTTAGTGCTGGGATATTGATGATCACCTGCTCTCCATCACTTTGAGGGTTTAGGCCAAGATCACTATTCATGATTGCCTTTTCTATTTCCTGGATCATAGGTTTTTCCCAAGGTTTTACCAATAGTGTGCGAGCATCAGGAGTGTTGACCGTTGCTACTTGACTCAGCGGTGTGAGGTTGCCATAATACTCCACCATTATAGATCCTAGCATTGCTGGAGACGCCTTACCGGCTCTTATTTTTGAGAGCGCATCATTGAGATGTACAATGCTTTTATTCATCATATCTTGTGCATCTTCCAAATACATTTCTATTTCTTCCATTATCTTTTCTTGTTGAAGTCTAGGGTTTAATTTTTAGGAGATCAAAGTTCCGTTGATTTCTCCGTTCACTATATCCAGTAGGTTGCCAGATTTGTTCATGTCAAATACAATAATCGGTAAATTATTTTCTTGACACAATGTGAATGCTGTCATGTCCATAATACTTAGTCCTTTTTCATAGGCCTCTTGAAAGGACAAGTTATCATATTTGGTTGCGCTAGGATCTTTCTCTGGATCAGCGGTGTAGACACCATCAACCCTTGTTCCTTTCAGCACTACATCTGCTTGCATTTCAATCGCACGAAGACTTGCCGTAGAATCAGTAGTGAAGTAAGGATTACCTATACCTGCACCGAAAATCACGACTCTTCCCTTTTCAAGATGGCGCACAGCTCTTCTTTTGATAAATGGTTCACAAACTTGTTCCATTTTGATCCCTGACATCAATCGGGTATACATGCCTGCCTTTTCTAAACAACTCTGTAGAGCCATAGCATTAATTACCGTTGCCAACATACCCATATAGTCACCCTGAACCCGGTCAATTCCAGTTGACTCCGCTTGAACCCCACGGAATATGTTACCACCACCGATTACTATCGCTACTTCTACCCCAAGATCGATAACTTGTTTGATCTCACTGGAGTATTGCTCAAGTCGTTCAGGATCTATTCCATATTGTTTGGATCCCATGAGCGATTCACCGCTAAGCTTGAGAAGTATTCTTTTGTATTTCATGCGTAGATAATTGAGTGGTTAAGTTTCTGTTGGTGTATAATAAAAGAAATATAATCTTATTGAGATATTAGAAATTGATAAGTACTTGATTTTTCTCTACGCTGTCTCCCTGTTTTACAATAATAGATTTTACAATACCATCTCCTGGGGACTTTAGGATATTTTCCATTTTCATAGCTTCTAGAATCATGATTGGATCTCCTTTCTTCACTTCGTCCCCTTCTTTGATGTTGATAGCAAAGATTAACCCAGGCATTGGTGCTTTCACATTATTCATTTTACTAGACTTAAGCTCATTGAGCCCCATCTTATCAAGCAGTAAGTCAAATTTGTCTTTGACAATCACTTCTTGTCGCTGTCCGTTGATATCAAATGAGAACGACTTCTCTTCCTTATTATATTCGATCAACTCGGCTTGGTATGAATTTGACTTGTATATAATGTGATATCTATCGTTGCCAAGATGAATGATATCCCAATCAATTACTTGATCATTAATCTCATATTGTTCCTTATTAAGGACAATGTTAAGATCAGGGGATTGATTTACTTTAACTTTGTACATACTTATCCTATTTTTGATCAAAGATAATACAATATTCTCAACCAATAAAATCTATTTGTAGGGATATAACAGCGATTTTGTAAGACGACTTCTGTCACGATGAAAAAAAGACAGCTTTTTTTTCGTAAAAGTTTGAGGAATCTAAAAAACCAATTAATTTTGCACTTCCTTAAAACGCAAGGGGATTCAGTTCCTTAAGTTTTTATAGGAAGTTCATTTAAATATTGTTTACCAGAGGGGGGATACCAAAGCGGCCAACTGGGACGGACTGTAAATCCGTTGTTTCGACTTCGTAGGTTCGAATCCTACTCCCCCCACACCAGTACATCCGAGCCTTGGCAAAGATGTGCATCACTATACTAAAGTGTCGTGTGACGAGTTCACATTTGCTGAAGTTGCGGTGAATAAGCGGGAGTAGCTCAGCTGGTAGAGCGACAGCCTTCCAAGCTGTAGGTCGCGAGTTCGAACCTCGTCTCCCGCTCATTTTTAGCTTAAGGCTAAACAAAGAGAGTCTCTGATAAGGAGAACCCAAAGCCGATGTAGCTCAGGGGTAGAGCACTTCCTTGGTAAGGAAGAGGTCATGGGTTCAAATCCCATCATTGGCTCATTTATTCGTGGATATAATTAATAATAGAAATAAATTTTAACTAAACTCGGGATTTTCAAATATGGCTAAGGAAAACTTTGACCGTTCGAAACCACACGTTAACATCGGGACTATTGGTCACGTTGATCACGGTAAAACAACATTAACAGCTGCAATATCAAGCGTATTGGCAAGCAAAGGTCTGGCAGAAGTGAAAGACTTTTCTTCAATCGATAATGCACCAGAAGAAAAAGAAAGAGGTATTACTATCAATACTTCACACATTGAGTACTCAACTGCAAATAGACACTATGCACACGTAGATTGTCCGGGTCACGCGGATTACGTAAAGAACATGGTAACTGGAGCTGCGCAAATGGACGGTGCTATCATCGTTGTTGCTGCTACTGATGGGCCAATGCCTCAAACTAGAGAGCACATCTTGCTTTCTCGTCAAGTAGGTGTTCCTGCTTTGGTTGTATTCATGAACAAAGTAGATTTAGTTGATGATGAAGAATTGTTAGAGCTTGTTGAAATGGAAATCAGAGAATTACTTTCTGCTTACGATTTCCCAGGTGATGATATTCCAGTAATTGCTGGTTCTGCACTTGGTGCATTGAATGGCGAGCCTGAGTGGGTTGCTAAAGTAGAAGAATTGATGGAAGCTGTTGACACATTCATTCCACTTCCTGAAAGAGATATTGATAAAGACTTCTTGATGCCTGTTGAAGATGTATTCTCTATTACTGGTAGAGGTACTGTTGCAACTGGTAGAATCGAAAGAGGTGTTGCTAACACAGGAGATTCAGTTGATATCTTGGGTATGGGAGCTGAAAACTTAAAGTCTACAGTGACTGGAGTTGAGATGTTTAGAAAAATATTAGACAGAGGTGAAGCTGGTGATAACGTTGGTATCTTGTTAAGAGGTATTGAGAAAGAGAGTATCAAGAGAGGAATGGTTATTGTGAAGCCTGGTTCTGTAACTCCTCACGCTAAATTCAAAGCTGAGATATATGTATTATCGAAAGAAGAAGGTGGACGTCACACTCCATTCTTTAACAAGTATCGTCCACAGTTCTATGTAAGAACTACAGATGTAACTGGTGAGATCATGCTTCCTGAAGGAGTAGAAATGGTAATGCCTGGAGATAATGTTACGATCGAAGTTAATTTGATCAACAGTATCGCTATGGAAAAAGGACTTAGATTTGCGATCAGAGAAGGTGGTAGAACTGTAGGGTCTGGTCAAGTTACTGAGATCTTAGAATAAGATAATCTAATTCAATAGGAGCGTTTTCGGATTTTTCGGAAACGCTTTTGTTTTATAAATTCATTCATGTATCTTTGCAGTCCGAAAATTTGGAGCAAGACACACGGGTGTAGCTCAATTGGTAGAGTAGTGGTCTCCAAAACCATTGGTTGGGAGTTCGAGCCTCTCCACCCGTGCAATAGAAATACATAATTAAGAATTATGCAAAAGTTAAAAACATTTATAGTTGAATCCATTGACGAAATGAAGAACAAGGTCACATGGCCTAAGTATTCGCAATTGCAGAGTAGTTCAATTTTGGTATTGATTGCTTCTATGATTTTCGCATTGATGATAGGTGCATTTGATTATGTATTTGAAACCACTATGGAGTGGTTCTATAAACAATTTTAAGAGTAATACGGAATACTGATGAGCGAACTAAAGTGGTATGTCGTAAGGGTTGTGAGTGGCCAAGAGAAAAAGATAAAGTTATATCTTGAAAACGAAGTCGAGCGCGAAAACCTGCAGGATTTCATTCCTCAAATCTTAATTCCTTCTGAGAAGGTTTATGAAATGAGAAATGGTAAAAAACGTGTCCGAGAGAGAAACTTCTTTCCTGGTTATGTGCTTGTTTCTGCCGACTTAACACATGGTGAAGCGAATCACACAGTTACAAGTATTCCAGGGGTAATAGGTTTTCTCGGCAATAATACTGCTGGAGCTTCCAAAGAACCTGTTCCATTAAGACAGTCTGAGATCAATCGTATCTTAGGGAAAGTTGATGAGGCTGATGAGTTTGAGCAAAAACTTGACACGCCTTATATAATTGGCGAAAGTGTGAAAGTGATGGATGGTCCATTCAGTGGATTTACTGGAGCTGTCGAAGAAGTGTTCGAAGAGCGTAAGAAACTCAACGTCATGGTGAAAATATTCGGAAGGAATACTCCTGTCGAATTGAATTATATGCAAGTAGAAAAAACAGATTAAGAAAATGGCTAAGGAAATAAGTGGATACCTGAAGTTACAAATCAGGGGAGGTGCTGCAAACCCATCTCCACCGGTTGGACCTGCATTAGGTAGTAAGGGCCTTAATATCATGGAGTTCTGTAAGCAGTTCAATGCTAGAACTCAAGATAAACCAGGTCAATTGCTGCCAGTATTGGTAACAATATATGCGGACAAATCGTTTGATTTTGTAATTAAAACTCCTCCTGCTCCAGTATTGATACTAGAAGCAGCGAAGAAGAAAAAAGGATCATCTGAGCCTAACAGAAATAAAGTAGCTTCTATCACTTGGGATCAAGTGAAGACGATTGCTGAAACAAAGATGCCTGACCTCAATGCATTCAAAATTGAATCTGCAATGAAAATGGTAGCTGGTACAGCAAGAAGTATGGGAGTAACAGTTTCTGGAGCAGCTCCTTGGGATAACTAATCGAAATAGAAATGGGAAAATTAACTAAAAATCAAAAAGCTGCTAGCGAAAAAGTAGATGCAACGAAAGAATACTCGTTGGATGATGCTTCTGCACTAGTAAAGGAAATTACCTTTGCCAAATTTGATGCTTCCGTAGATATTGACGTGAGATTAGGTGTTGATCCTAAGAAAGCTGATCAAATGGTAAGAGGTGTAGTTACCTTACCTCACGGTACAGGTAAAGATGTGAAAGTATTGGTACTTTGTACTCCTGATAAAGAGCAGGAAGCAAAAGATGCTGGTGCTGACTACGTAGGTCTTGATGAGTTTATCACCAAGATCGAAGGTGGATGGACCGATATAGATGTAATCATCACTATGCCAACAGTAATGGCTAAAGTGGGTAGATTGGGTCGTGTATTAGGGCCAAGAGGATTGATGCCAAACCCTAAATCGGGTACAGTGACCTTACAAGTAGGGAAAGCTGTGACTGATATCAAGTCTGGTAAGATAGACTTCAAAGTAGATAAGTATGGTATTATTCATGCAAGTATTGGAAAAGCATCTTTCTCACCAGAGAAGATCAAAGAAAATGCGGATGAAGTAATCCAGATGATCGCAAAATTGAAGCCAGCTTCAGCTAAAGGTACTTATATTAAAAGTATCAATATGTCTAGCACAATGAGTCCTTCAATTACTATTGACACAAGTTCAATTTCAGGATTATAAGAGATGACTAGACAAGAAAAGAACCAGGTAATAGAAGAGTTGAGTGAAAGATTAAGCAATAAGCCTAATTTTTACGTAACAGACGCTTCAGGGCTTACAGTTGCTGAGATCAATGCTTTTAGAGCACTTTGTTTCGACAAAGGAGTTGAGTACAAAGTGTACAAAAATTCCTTGATTCAGAAGGCTTTAGAGAAAATGGATACAGATTACACAGAAGTATTTGGAGCATTGAAAGGCTTTTCAGGAGTTATGTTCGCGGGGGAAGAGAATGCGAATATGCCTGCTAAGGTGATCAAAGACTATAGAAAAAAAGGAGAAAAACCTTTATTAAAAGTGGCATCTATCGATTCTGATTTTTATTTCGGAGACGAGAATGTTAAAATGCTTAGTGAGCTTAAGTCTAAAAATGAGCTTATTGGCGAAGTTATCGGATTGTTACAATCTCCAGCGAAAAATGTGGTTTCTGCTCTTCAGAGTGGAAAAGCAACATTGGCTGGCTTGGTGAAGACTTTATCCGAAAGAGAAAATTAATTTATTAAATAAGTAACAAATTTTAAAAGTAGAAATAATGGCAGATTTAAAAGCATTCGCTGACCAGTTGGTAAACTTAACAGTGAAAGAAGTTAACGAATTAGCTGAAATCCTTAAAGATGAGCACGGAATCGAACCCGCTGCAGCAGCAGTTGCAGTAGCAGGACCTGCTGGTGGTGGTGCAGAAGGTGAAGCTGAAGAACAAACTGAGTTTGATGTAATTCTTAAAGCAGCTGGTGGCGCTAAATTGGCGGTAGTGAAGTTGGTTAAAGAATTGACTGGACTAGGTCTTAAAGAGGCAAAAGAAGTAGTAGATAGCGCTCCTAAAGCAGTGAAAGAAGGAGTTGATAAAGCGGAAGCAGAAGGACTCAAGAAACAACTTGAAGAAGCTGGAGCTGAAGTTGAGTTGAAATAATTGTCAACAGCTATTAAGCTTATCTAATAGGAATATTAGGCCCTGGTGAAAACCGGGGTCTTTTCCTGTTTCTGCTGTTTTTCAGCAATTACCATTACCATTGACCGATATTCGGTTTGTTTACATCGTTTGAAATAAACAAATAAAGCCTTGGCTAAGAAAAAGAATACCCAATCCTCAAGAATAAGTTTCTCATCGATCAAGAAAGTCATCGACTATCCTGATTTTTTGGATGTGCAACTAAAGTCATTTCAAGACTTTTTTCAGTTAGATACAGCCGCTGAAAAGCGTACCCAAGAAGGGTTATATAAAGTTTTCTCTGAGAACTTTCCGATTTCGGATTCCAGAGATAATTTTGTGTTAGAGTTTATCGACTACTTAGTAGATCCTCCAAAATATTCTGTCGATGAATGTATCGATAGAGGATTGACCTATAATGTTCCTTTAAAAGCAAAGTTAAAATTAACTTGTAATGATGAGGATCACGAAGACTTTGAGACCATTGAGCAAGAAGTATTTTTAGGGAATATCCCTTACATGACTGCCAAAGGTTCTTTTGTGATCAATGGAGCAGAAAGAGTTATTGTGTCTCAGTTACACAGATCTCCTGGTGTTTTCTTTGCTCAAAGTAAACATACCAACGGTACAAAGCTTTATTCTGCAAGAATTATCCCTTTCAAAGGGTCTTGGATAGAATTTGCTACTGATGTAAACAACGTGATGTATGCATACATCGATCGTAAGAAAAAATTCCCAGTAACCACGCTTCTTAGAGCAATTGGTTATGGAACTGATAAAGATATTCTTGATTTATTCGGATTATCTGAAGAACTAGATGCTACGAAGGCGAAGTTGAAAAAAGCCAACGGTAGAAAACTTGCTGCAAGAGTCTTGAAAACATGGACGGAAGATTTCGTTGATGAAGACACTGGTGAAGTAGTATCTATTGATAGAAACGAAGTACTATTAGAAAGAGATCACATCATCACTGAAGAAGATGTAGATGTCATAGTAGATTCTGGTTCTAAATCAGTTATTCTACATAGAGAAGATGTGAATGTGACAGATTTCACAATCATCTTCAATACTTTGGGTAAAGATAATTCTAACTCAGAGAAAGAGGCGGTTGAACAAATTTATCGTCAATTAAGAAATACAGAAGCTCCTGATGAGCAAACTGCAAGAGATGTAATCAATAACTTATTCTTTAGTGATAAGAGATACGATCTTGGAGAAGTAGGTAGATACAGAATCAACCGTAAGTTAGGTCTAGACCTTTCTATGGAGCAGAGAGTATTGACCACTGAGGATATTATCCTTATCGTTAAGTATCTGATCGGTTTGATCAACTCTAAAGCGGTGGTGGATGATATTGATCACTTGAGTAATAGAAGAGTAAGAACTGTAGGCGAGCAGTTGTATTCTCAATTTGGAGTTGGTCTTGCAAGAATGGCAAGAACGATCAAAGAGAGAATGAATGTTAGAGATAATGAAGACTTTAAGCCAGTTGATTTGATCAATGCTAGGACTTTGTCTTCAGTGATTAACTCTTTCTTTGGAACTAATCAATTATCTCAGTTTATGGATCAAACGAATCCATTGGCAGAGATTACGCATAAGAGAAGAATGTCTGCACTAGGACCTGGTGGTCTTTCGAGAGAAAGAGCAGGTTTTGAGGTGAGAGATGTTCATTACACTCACTACGGCCGTCTTTGTACTATTGAAACTCCTGAAGGTCCAAACATTGGTTTGATATCTTCATTATGTGTTCACGCAAAAGTGAATCCAATGGGATTCATTGAGACACCTTATAGAGCTGTAGAAAAGGGTAAGGTTAATATGACTGGTGAAGTCATCTATCTTACTGCTGAAGAAGAAGATACACATAACATTGCACAAGCTAATGCACCATTGAAAGATAATGGTCAGTTTATCAATGATAAAGTAAAAGCAAGATTTGAGGGTGACTTCCCAGTGGTGGAGCCAACAAAACTTGGATATATGGATGTTGCTCCTAACCAAATTGTATCGGTTGCGGCTTCAATGATTCCTTTCTTGGAACATGATGATGCCAACCGTGCTTTGATGGGATCCAACATGCAGCGTCAAGCAGTTCCTTTGTTGAGACCACAAGCACCTATCGTAGGTACTGGTCTTGAATATAGAATTGCGAGGGATTCTCGTTCATTGATCATAGCAGAAGGAGACGGTGAAGTCGAGTTTGTTGATGGTACTAAGATCGTAATCAAATACGATTTGAATGAGGATCAGCAGATGATCAATTTTGACGATGAGTATAGAACTTATAATCTAATTAAGTTTAGAAGAACCAATCAAGATACTTGTGTGAACTTGAAGCCTATCGTGTTGAAAGGTGAGAAAGTGACTAAAGATCAAATCCTATGCGAAGGATATGCTACTCAAGGTGGTGAGTTAGCATTGGGAAGAAACTTGCACGTGGCTTACATGCCATGGCAAGGATACAACTTTGAGGATGCAATTGTAATCTCTGAGAATGTAGTGAAGGATGATGTATATACTTCTATTCACATTGATGAGTATGAACTAGAAGTAAGAGATACTAAGAGAGGAGAAGAAGAATTGACTTCTGAGATACCAAATGTAAGTGAAGAGGCAGTTAAGAATCTTGACGAACATGGTGTGATCAGGACTGGCGCAGATGTGAAAGAGGGAGATATCCTGATTGGTAAGATTACACCTAAAGGAGAAACTGATCCAACCCCTGAAGAGAAACTGCTACGTGCGATCTTTGGTGATAAAGCTGGTGATGTGAAAGATGCATCATTGAAAGCTTCTCCATCATTGAGAGGAGTGGTTATTGATACTAAACTCTTCTCTAGACCTAAGAAAGATAAAGAGCTTAGGGCTAAATCTAAGAGAGAAGTAGAAGCGTTGAAAACGCAATACGGTAAAGATTTGACTGTCATTAGAGATCAAATGATCGATAAGATGGCTAAAATCTTAAGCGGGAAGACTTCTCAAGCCGTAAAACATAAATTTGGTGATGAGTTGATTAGCAAAGGCGTTAAATTCTCTGCTAAGAATATCAAAGAGAATTTATTCCCTGAAAAGAATATTTATAGAGACGAAAGTAATTACAACGTACCACAGGAGGTGAACTTAATCTCTGATGTGATTCTTGATAACTGGACAACAAATAGTGACATCAATAATTTGATAGGTGATTTGGTGAAAAGTTATTACGTCAAGCGTAACGAAATCTCTGGAGAATTTAAAAGAGCTCGTTTTACACTTGAGGTAGGAGATGAACTTCCAGCAGGTATCGTGAAATTGGCTAAAGTTTATATTGCTAAGAAGCGTAAGCTTAAAGTTGGTGATAAGATGGCTGGTCGTCACGGTAACAAAGGTGTTGTCGCTAAGATAGTAAGACAAGAAGATATGCCATTCTTAGAGGATGGTACTCCAATGGATATTGTATTGAATCCACTCGGTGTGCCTTCTAGGATGAACCTTGGTCAAATATATGAGACTGTATTAGCTTGGGCTGGTAAAGAACTTGGTAAAACATACGCTACACCAATTTTTGATGGAGCGACTATGGAGCAAGTGGCTGCTGAATTGAAAGAAGCTAATCTTCCTGAGTACGGTAGAACTTATTTGTTTGATGGATTGACTGGACAGAAATTTGACCAGCCGGTAACAGTAGGTATTGCTTACATGTTGAAACTAGGTCACTTAGTGGATGACAAGATGCACGCAAGGTCTATCGGGCCATATTCATTGATTACTCAACAACCATTGGGTGGTAAAGCCCAGTTTGGTGGTCAGCGTTTCGGTGAGATGGAAGTTTGGGCACTTGAGGCATTTGGAGCAGCGCACGTATTGCAGGAGATTCTTACCATCAAGTCGGATGATGTGATTGGTAGAGCAAAAGCTTACGAAGCGATTGTTAAAGGTGATAATATGAACAAGCCTAATATTCCAGAATCATTCAATGTATTGGTTCATGAATTGCGTGGATTGGCACTTGAAATCACAATGGACTAATTTTAAAGAATATAATTTGGCCCTAGGCCTATTTAATTATAGATAAAATAACACTATGTCGTTCAGAAAAAATAAAAAGATTAACAGCGATTTCTCAAAAATAACGATCAGTCTTGCTTCTCCAGAATCTATCTTGGAAAGCTCGCACGGAGAAGTTACTCAGCCAGAAACTATCAATTACAGAACGTACAAACCTGAAATGGGTGGATTGTTTTGTGAGCGTATATTCGGCCCTGTAAAGGATTGGGAGTGTCACTGTGGGAAATACAAAAGAATCCGATACAAAGGAATCATTTGTGACAGATGTGGAGTTGAGGTTACTGAGAAGAAGGTAAGAAGAGAACGAATGGGACACATCGAATTGGTGGTTCCTGTAGCGCATATCTGGTACTTCAAATCATTGCCTAATAAGATTGGATATCTTCTTGGTTTACCTACTAAGAAATTGGATCAAATTATTTACTACGAGCGTTTCGTAGTGATCCAAGCAGGTATTAAAGAAGAAGATGGTATCGAGAAAATGGATTTCTTAACAGAAGACGAATACTTAGATATCCTTGACAAGTTACCAAGAGAAAATCAATTATTGGATAATGACGACCCTAAGAAATTCATCGCTAAGATGGGTGCTGATTCTTTGGAGATGTTATTATCGAGAATCGAGCTAGATACTTTGTCGTATGACCTGAGACATCAAGCTGCGACTGATACTTCTCAACAGAGAAAAGCTGAAGCATTAAAAAGATTGAAAGTTGTAGAAGCTTTCAGAGATGCTAAAACTAGAATTGAGAACAGACCTGAGTGGATGATCATTAAGATGGTTCCTGTAATTCCACCCGAATTGAGACCATTGGTACCATTGGATGGTGGACGATTTGCTACTTCTGATTTGAACGATCTATATAGAAGAGTAATTATCAGAAACAATCGTTTGAAGCGATTGATAGATATCAAAGCCCCAGAGGTGATTTTGAGAAATGAGAAACGCATGCTTCAAGAAGCAGTTGATTCTCTATTTGATAACTCTAGAAAAGTAAATGCAGTAAGGTCTGATGGAAACAGAGCTCTTAAATCTTTAAGTGATATGCTTAAAGGTAAGCAAGGTAGATTCCGTCAAAACTTGCTTGGTAAACGTGTTGATTATTCTGGACGTTCTGTAATTGTTGTAGGACCAGAGTTGAAACTTCACGAATGTGGATTACCTAAATCAATGGCTGCTGAGCTTTTCAAGCCTTTTATTATCAGAAAATTGATAGAAAGAGGTATTGTGAAGACTGTGAAGTCTGCTAAGAAAATAGTAGATAGAAAAGATCCTGTAGTTTGGGATATCTTGGAGAACGTATTGAAAGGACACCCTGTGTTACTTAACCGTGCTCCTACGCTTCACCGATTAGGTATTCAGGCTTTCCAACCAAAATTGATAGAAGGAAAAGCTATCCAATTGCATCCATTAGTATGTACTGCATTTAATGCAGATTTTGATGGTGATCAAATGGCGGTACATGTACCACTAGGACAAGAGGCTGTATTAGAGGCATCTATGTTGATGTTATCTTCACACAATATCTTGAACCCTGCGAATGGAGCGCCTATTACAGTACCTTCACAGGATATGGTATTGGGTCTTTATTACGTAACAAAGGGACGTAAAGGGACTAAGAAGGAACCTGTTTTAGGAGAAGGAATGAGCTTTTATGGAGCTGAAGAGGTGATCATCGCTATCAACGAAGAAAAACTTTCTAAGCATGCTTTTATCAAAGTGAAAGCGATGGTTAGAAAGGAAGATGGTTCATTGGTAGAAGAAATGGTAGAAACTGTAGCAGGAAGAGTACTCTTCAATGAGTTTGTCCCTGAGGAAGTTGGCTATGTAAATGAACTTTTAACAAAAAAGAAACTTCAGAATATTATTTCTGATGTATATAAAATAGCTGGACAAGCAGCAACGGCTAATTTCTTAGATGATATTAAGACATTAGGTTTCCAGTCTGCTTACAAAGGTGGATTATCAATGGGACTTGGTGATGTTGCTATTCCAGAAGAGAAGGCAGGACTTGTAGCGCAAGCTAAAGAAGAAGTTGATGCAGTTTGGAATAACTACTTGATGGGATTGATCACTGATAACGAACGTTATAATCAGGTAATTGATATCTGGACAAGAATCAATTCTCAATTGACAAGCACATTGATGGAGCAACTTGAGGCTGACAATCAAGGTTTCAACTCTATCTATATGATGATGCACTCAGGCGCGAGGGGATCAAGAGAGCAGATTCGTCAGCTAGGGGGAATGAGAGGTTTGATGGCTAAGCCACAAAAGAACCTTGCAGGATCAGTTGGGGCTATCATTGAAAACCCGATTCTGTCGAACTTTAAAGAAGGGCTAGATGTACTTGAGTACTTTATATCTACTCACGGTGCACGTAAAGGACTTGCAGATACAGCCTTGAAAACGGCAGATGCAGGATACTTAACAAGGAGATTGGTAGATGTAGCACAAGACTTGGTAGTTAACGAAGAGGATTGTGGAACATTAAGAGGATTGGTAGTGTCTGCGTTGAAAGACAACGAAGATATTGTTGAGCCACTTTCTGAAAGAATATTGGGTAGAGTTTCAGTACACGATGTATTTGATCCTATATCTGAAGAGTTGTTGTTGCGTTCTGGAGACGAAATCAACGAAGCAATAGCTAAGGCGATCGAAGAAACTTCTATCGAAGAAGTAGAGATCAGGTCACTTCTGACTTGTGAAACTAAAATCGGTGGATGTGCTAAGTGTTATGGTAGAAACTTATCTACTGGTAAAATGGTAACCTTAGGAGAAGCTGTAGGTGTTATTGCTGCTCAATCTATTGGAGAGCCTGGTACACAGTTGACTTTGAGAACTTTCCACGTAGGTGGTACAGCTTCTAACATTGCAGTTGATGCAACTGTTAGAGCTAAGTTTGACGGAGTATTAGAATTTGACGAATTAAGATCACTAGCAACTAAAGATACTGACGGAAACGATGCAACTGTCGTTATGGGTAGATCTGGTGAGATAAGAATAATTGATCCTAAAACTAAGAAGGTTTTAATTTCTAACCATGTTCCTTATGGAGCATTCTTGAAAGTGAAGGATAAGGCGAAGGTGAAAAAAGGAGACGAGTTTTGTTTCTGGGATCCTTACAATGCAGTAATTCTTTCAGAGTTTGAAGGAACTGTTGAGTTTGACTCAGTTATCGAAGGGATTACTTTTAAAGAAGAATCTGATGAGCAAACTGGTCACAGAGAAAAAGTAATTATTGACACAAAAGATAAGACTAAGAATCCTTCTATTGTTGTAAATGGTAAGAATGATGATTCTAAAGGATATAACATTCCTGTAGGAGCTCACCTTGCGGTAAATGAAGGTGATAAATTGATAGCTGGACAGATCCTTGTTAAAATACCTAGATCAATGGGTAAATCAAGAGATATTACAGGTGGTCTACCTAGAGTAACTGAATTGTTTGAGGCTAGAAACCCATCTAACCCTGCTGTAGTCAGTGAGATTGATGGAGTAGTAACTTATGGTGGTATCAAGAGAGGTAATAGAGAGATCTTTATCGAATCTAAAGATGGCGTGAAGAAGCGTTACTTAGTGCCATTGTCTAAACACATTTTGGTGCAAGACAATGACTTTGTAAGAGCTGGATTTAATTTATCTGATGGAGCAACTACTCCTGCTGATATCTTGTCGATCAAAGGACCTACTGCAGTACAGGAATACTTAGTGAATGAAATTCAAGAAGTGTACCGTTTGCAAGGTGTGAAGATCAATGATAAGCACATCGAAGGTATAGTTAGCCAAATGATGCAAAAAGTTAATGTGATGGATGCTGGAGATACAGCTTTCTTGCAAGGAGAAATTGTTGATAAGTTCTTGTTTAGAGAGCAAAATGACGCAATCCTAGATAAGAAAGTAGTTGCTGAGACAGGAGATTCTGAGAACTATAAACCAGGGCAAATCATTACAGCAAGAGAGCTAAGAGATGAAAATTCTACATTGAGGCGTAAAGATCTGAAGTTGATCGAGGTTAGAGATGCACAAGCTGCAGTTTCGAAGCCGACATTACAAGGGATCACTCAAGCTTCATTGAAAACCGAAAGTTTCTTATCTGCTGCGTCTTTCCAAGAGACTACCAAAGTACTAAGTGAAGCTTCTATTAGGGGTAAAGCGGATCACTTGATAGGCTTGAAAGAAAACGTAATTGTTGGACACTTGATTCCTGCAGGAACAGGACAACGAAGGTTTGATAACCTAGTAGTTGGTTCTAAAGAGGAATACGAAAAGTTGACTGCTTCTAAGGAAGTTGTTGTTGAGCAAGCTGAAGAATTGAATACTCAAGAATAGTCCAATGGCTGAAGAAAAAGATAAAAAACCAACTGCTCCAAACGGTAACCAAATTAATATTGAGTTACCAGAGGATATAGCTGAAGGTGTATATTCTAATCTAGCAATGGTGGCACATTCTAATAGTGAATTCGTAATCGATTTTATTCGATTGATGCCAGGTGTACCAAAAGCTAAAGTGAAATCAAGGGTGGTAATCACTCCAGAACACGCGAAAAGATTATTGAATGCGTTGGCTGATAATATTCAAAAGTTTGAGAAAAACTTTGGAGATATAAAGAAGACTGAAGAGATGCCTAAGTTTCCGATTAACTTCGGAGGGACAGTAGGAGAAGCTTAGTTGACCTAGTAAAATATAAAGCGTACGGTGGATGTAAAATATATTAATATATTTTGCATCCTACTTTATGATTTAATACATTTGCAGTCCGAAATTTCGGGAAGCAATACTATATTGAGAAATAAAAATTAATAATATATAATGCCTACTATACAACAATTAGTAAGAAAGGGTAGAAAGAAGTTGACTACAAAGTCAAAGTCTCCTGCATTGGACTCTTGCCCTCAAAGAAGAGGGGTATGTACAAGGGTATATACTACTACCCCAAAGAAGCCTAACTCAGCAATGAGAAAAGTGGCAAGAGTAAGATTGACTAATGGAAAAGAAGTGAATGCTTATATTCCAGGTGAAGGACACAACTTGCAGGAACACTCGATCGTGTTGATTAGAGGTGGTAGAGTGAAAGATTTACCTGGTGTGAGATATCACATCATTAGAGGTGCTTTAGATACAGCAGGTGTAAGCGGTAGGTTACAACGAAGATCTAAGTACGGTGCAAAAAGACCAAAGAAATAAATAATATATAACGATGAGAAAATCTAAACCAAAGAAGAGATACATTCTTCCTGATCCAAAGTTTCAAGATACTTTGGTGACTAGATTCGTAAACTATTTAATGGAAGACGGTAAGAAGAGTATTGCTTATGGCATATTCTATGATGCCGTTGCATTAGTAGAAGAGAAAACCGAGGAGAATGGTCTTGAGATGTGGAAAAAAGCGCTCAATAACATCATGCCTGCAGTAGAGGTAAAGAGTAGAAGAGTTGGTGGAGCTACGTTTCAAGTGCCTTTGGAAGTGAGACCTGATAGAAAAATCACTTTGGGTATCAAATGGATGATCCAATATGCTCGTGTCAGAGGAGAGAAGACTATGAAAGACCGTTTAGCAAATGAAATTATTGCAGCATCGAAAGGTGAAGGAGCGGCTATCAAGAAGAAAGATGATACGCACAGAATGGCTGAGGCAAACAAAGCATTTTCTCACTTTAGGTTTTAATATTAATTCTAATGGCTAAAAGAGATCTCAAATACACGCGTAATATTGGTATCGCTGCTCATATTGATGCAGGTAAGACTACTACTACAGAGCGTATATTATATTATACTGGTGCAAGTCACAAGATTGGAGAAGTTCATGATGGTGCTGCTACTATGGATTGGATGGAGCAGGAGCAAGAAAGAGGTATTACTATTACTTCTGCTGCTACGACAGTTTTCTGGGAATACAAAGAGAACGATTATCACATAAATATTATTGATACACCTGGGCACGTTGATTTTACTGTTGAAGTAAATAGATCACTAAGGGTATTAGATGGTTTGGTTTTCTTATTTAGTGCGGTTGATGGTGTTGAGCCTCAGTCTGAGACCAACTGGAGACTAGCAGATCAATACAGTGTAGCTCGAATCGGATTTGTCAATAAAATGGACAGATCGGGTGCTGATTTCTTGAAAGTTTGTGGACAGGTGAAAGAGATGTTGGGGACTAAAGCAGTTCCTCTTCAATTGCCGATCGGAGCAGAGGATGATTTCAGGGGAGTTGTTGACTTGGTAGAAAACAGGGCAATGGTCTGGAATGAAGAAGACAAGGGGATGACTTTCGAGGAGATCGATATTCCTGCTGACATGGTGGATGAGGTTAACGAATATAGAGAGTATCTTGTCGAAGCAGTAGCCGAGTACGATGATACATTAATGGAGAAATTCTTTGATGATCCAGACTCTATTACAAGAGATGAAATTGTTGCTGCTTTAAGAGCTGCGACTATAGATATGGCATTTGTGCCAATGGTATGTGGATCTGCATTCAAGAATAAAGGAGTTCAAGCAATGCTTGATTATGTGATGGAGTTATTACCATCTCCTCTTGACAGACAGAGTATTATGGGAATTGATCCTGATACGGATGAGGAGGTAGAAAGAAAGCCTGAATTAGATCAGCCATTTGCTGCATTAGCGTTTAAGATAGCTACAGATCCATTTGTGGGAAGACTTTGTTTTGTACGTTCTTACTCAGGTAAGCTTGAATCAGGTTCTTATGTGCTCAATGCGAGAACTGGAAAGAAAGAGAGAATTTCTCGTATTTTCCAAATGCATGCTAACAAGCAGAATCAAATAGACGAGCTACATTGTGGTGATATCGCTGCGGTAGTTGGTTTTAAAGATATTAAGACTGGAGATACACTGTGTGATGAGAAGAACAAAATTGTTCTTGAATCTATGGACTTTCCAGATCCAGTTATCGGATATGCTATCGAGCCTAAAACTCAAGCTGATGCTGATAAATTAGGAATTGCTATTGCAAAACTAGTGGAAGAAGATCCTACACTTGTCGTAAATACTGATCACGAGACTGGTCAAACAATCATGAGAGGAATGGGTGAGCTTCACCTAGACATTATCATGGATCGGATGAGACGTGAGTTCAAGGTTGAAGTCAATCAGGGAGCTCCACAGGTAGCTTACAAAGAAGCTATTCAGGCTACAGTAGATCATAAGCAGGTTTATAAAAAGCAATCTGGTGGTAAAGGTAAGTTTGCTGATATCTTATTCGAAATAGGTCCAAAAGATGAGGATTACGAAAAAGATGGTTTGCAGTTTGTTAATAAAATTGTAGGTGGTTCAATTCCAAAAGAATTTATCCCTTCAATAGAAAAAGGATTTGCTGGAGCAATGGTCAATGGACCTTTGGCAGGTTATCCTTTAGATTCAATGAAGGTGAAATTATATCACGGATCTTTCCACGATGTGGATTCTGATGCATTATCGTTTGAGATGGCAGCTAAGTTAGGTTTCAAAGAAGCGGCATCTATGGCTAGTCCAGTATTGTTAGAGCCTGTTATGGGTGTTGAGGTGGTAACTCCAGATGAGTACACTGGATCTATTACTGGTGACCTTAACAGACGTAGAGGTGTGATGAGAGGAATGGATACTAGAGGAACTTCTGGTGTAATTAAATCTGATGTGCCGTTGTCTGAATTGTTCGGGTATATCACAGCACTGAGAACAATTAGTTCTGGTAGAGCAACTGCTTCTTTGACATTCTCACATTACGATCCGGTTCCTAAACATATTGCAGAGAAGGTTATAGCAGAAGCTAAAGGTGAAACAGCAAAATAAGAAATATCATGAATCAAAAAATAAGAATAAAACTAAAGTCTTACGACCATAACTTGGTTGACAAATCTTCTGAGAAGATTGTAAGAGCTGTGAAGACTACAGGTGCTGTTGTTAGTGGTCCAATTCCACTACCTACGATCAAAGAAAAATTCACTGTATTGAAATCACCTCACGTTAATAAAAAAGCGAGAGAGCAATTTCAGTTGTGTACTTATAAAAGATTAGTAGACATCTATTCTAACAGTGCAAAGACTGTTGATGCATTGATGAAACTTGAACTTCCAAGTGGAGTTGATGTTGAAATCAAAGTATGATGAACTTATAGAGTTATTTCTATTAGAAAGACCATTCACGACAGTGAGTGGTCTTTTTTTTACTTAAAAAAAATAGATGTGACGTACTTTTTTCCTTTGGTTAGGTGGAAAATTGGTTATGGAATTAATTATATTGGGTGTTCACTAATTGTGTAATTTGACCTAAGCATTGAGAGTAGTTATTGCTATATCGACTTTGATAATTTGCCTCGTATCCAACATCTGTTTGGGACAGCAAAGGGTCAAAGAATCTAGTGTGAAGGCTGCTTGGTTATCCCATTTCTCTAAATTCATAGAATGGCCGAACATCAATGATACTACTTACACCTTCGTGATTAAAGTACTAGGTGATGATGAGTTTGAAGGTAGTTTGGATAAGATATATAATTCAAGGTCTATAAAGAACAAACCTGTTATTATTGAATATATCGATGATTTGAAGGATATAGGGCATTGCCATATATTGTATATTAGTTCTGATAAGAGAAGACAAGTTGAGGATATATTGGATTTAGTTTCAAAAAGGCCCATTCTAACGGTGAGTGGTAAGGATGGACTTGGTGATAAAGGTGTCCTGATTAATTTTTATAACGAGAAAAATAGAATTGGATTTGAGTACAATCTAGTGGCTGCCAGAAGTAATGATCTCGAGGTTAGCTTTCGTTTGTTAGAATTAGCACGAATAATAAAGTAGTCTGATGAATTTGAGTAGTATGTCCTTACGGAACAAATTGACAGGGATTATCCTCGTGGTGACCTTCTTTGCAATAGCTGTAAGTTTTGGTATATATGTGTCGATTGCTGCTTCTTCATTGAGAAGCAATCTATTGAATAGCATGATTGTTAATGCCCGAGTCATAGGGGAGTATAGTGTAAGCCCTATCGTTTTTGAGGATAAGAATGGAGGGTCTGATGTGCTTCAGAAAGTTGCTGAAATAGCTGAGATAAAGCAAGCCTATATTTTCGATGCACAAGGGAAAGTTTTTGCAGATTATTTCAAAATAGAAGAGGACTTGATAACTCCTGAGTATCGTAAAGAAGCTTCAAGTGAATTCATTGATGACTATTTGTTGGTGTATCAGCCAATTGTGTACTTGAACACTAATTATGGCACTATATATCTAAAAATAAGCACACAGTATATTTCTGATAAGTTATATAGTCAGATTAGATTAATGTTGCTACTTGGGTTGGGGGTGCTTCTATTGTCCTGGGTGTTTGCAAATTCACTTCAAAAGATAATATCTATCCCAATCTTAGATTTAACAGCGCACGCAGATAGTATTTCAAAAAACAAAGATTTCTCCTTACGGATTAAAAAAACTTCCTCTGATGAGATAGGTAGGCTCTATGATAGGTTTAATCATATGGTTGAACAAGTTGAGAAACATGAGAAATACCAAATAAAGAACCAATTGGCACTGTCTAAGAGTGAGGGGAAGTATCGAAATATTTTTCAGAACTCAATGATGGGAATTTATCGACAATCTATTGTAACAAGAGAAGTACTTGATATGAATGATTCAGCGGCAAATATTCTTGGAATTGATAAAAGTGATATTGATAAAAGAACGAATAAACTTTTCACAAGTGTCAAGGACCGAGATAAATTTCTGAAAATTCTTAATAATGATGGTGTAGTAAATAATTTTGAGGCACAGATAACAAGAAAGGATGGAGGAATTCTTTGGGCATCTGTTTCAGGTAGAATCATTGATGAAGGAATTTATGAAGGAGTGATTCAAGACGTCACCGTGAATAAGGAAAATTACATGAATCTACAGAAGGCGAACTTTGAGTTGGATAATTTTGTATACCACACCTCTCATGATTTGAGGTCACCATTACTTTCGGTATTAGGGCTAGTAAATATTGCGACCAAAGAAAGGGATCATACGCAACTACAGCTTCTTTTAGTAATGATTGAAAAAAGCATTAGGAAATTGGATGGTCTTGTGAATGATTTATTGGTATTGTCACGAGATAATAGAGTAGATGATCCCTTCTCTATCATCGATATAGAGGCACTAACCAATGAGAGCATTTCTAATTATGATTTCATAAGTGGTTTTGATCAAATTAAGATTAATGTAAGCGTGAATGCTGAAACCAGTCTGTTTGTAGATAAGACTCGAGTGAACGTATTACTTAACAACCTCATATCTAATTCCATCAAGTATAGACAGAAGTTGGGGGAATCCTCTTACATCAACATCAATATTCATGTTACGAAAGTATTTTGCGAAATAGTGATTGCTGATAATGGAGAGGGAATAAGAGAAGAATTTCAAGAGCAAATATTTGATATGTTCTACAGGGCAACAGAGAGCTCTGATGGCTCAGGCCTGGGTCTCTACATAGTGAAAAATGTAATGGATAAACTTGAGGGGGAGATCAATTTCGAATCTACCTATGGGCATGGAACCACGTTCGTAGTTAAGTTTCCCAATCATTACTCTGAAGACCAGGCAGCAATTGATTCGTAAGCCTACAGGGTGAATTGTATTTTCCCAAAAATGAATCTTCCGTTGAACCCAAATTGATTGACCTCCCATGAATATTTGAATCTTCCTCCTAAATCAGTTTCAGGATCTCCATGAGCCTTAATTTCATCGGGATATATATCAAATAGATTGTTCGCTCCAATACTGAGGTTTACATTTTGAGTTAGCTGATAGTTAATGTTGAGATCAGTTATGACTTTTGAAGAGAATGTCTGGTCTTTACTAGGGTCGGATGCATGCTGCCATGTTACTTCTCCAAAGTGCGTATTGAAGAGTCCAAAGTTGAATTTATTGATGTTATAGTTGACTGTGAGAATAATCTTCGACTTTGGGCGAGCGGAAGTTATCCTAGCCTGTTCTTTACGGTCAAACAGGCTATTACCCTCACTTTCTAGTATACCTGATGTTTTGAGGTCACCTCGGATTTCGGTATTGATATAATTAGCATTGAGTGATAAGTTGATTTCCCCTCGGCCCAAAGATGTGTCGTTGTAACTGGCGACAAAATCAATTCCATTGGAACGTGTATCTATGGCATTGGTGAAAAACTTGAAGCTGGTAATATTAAACTCATTCAGGATGCTTTCCGTTTGAGTGATGGTGTTTGGATCACCATCATCACCAATAGCTCCAGTAAATACAATTCTATCATCTACATCTATACGGAAGTAATCCGCTGTAATATGAAATTTTTCAGAGAGCTGATAACTGAGTCCAGCGCTAAGGTTGACAGAAGTTTCTTCTTTTAACTTTGGCACATTGAATGACCTGAGTACAGTACTTGAATTCCTGAAAGTCCCTTGATTTGAAATGGTTCCTCTAGAGATAAGGGTTTGTACATTGCTTAAGTGAATTTGATGTAGTGAAGGAGCTCTAAATCCTGTACTCATTGATCCTCTTAATATCACTTTATTCTCTATTAAATCAATTTTCCCATTGATCATCCAATTGTATCTACTGCCAAAGTCACTATAAGTCTCGTAACGGATAGATCCGCCCAGTAGGAGTCTATCGGTTATTTGTGTACTCGCATCGAAGTAAATTCCCAAGTTATTGCGATTCTCATCAACTTCATTGGATGGTTGTAGCCCAGGGAATGAAATGGCTCCATTACCTATGTATGAGTTCGACTCACCTGATTCCGCAATAAAAGTTTCATTTCTAAATTCAAACCCAAACCCAATATCTATGTTACCATAGTTTTTCGCTACGTCTAAATTGTTGACAGTTTGAGAGAAGTTATAACCTCCCGCATCGAATCTTGTAGGGCTGGTAATCCCGAGTGAGTCATTAAGTGTATTACTTATCGTATAATCGATTTCATGCCTTCCCCGGGTTGTACTTACGTCATAGTTCCATCCATTCACAGTGCCTTTTAGACCTAACGTTAAATTAACATCATGAATACTGCTATTAAAGGTGGGTAAAAAACCTAAGCCACTGAATAAGCCATAATCATCAGCTATATACGGAGGCCTATAAACTCCGAAGCTCATACCATTTCGATAGGTAGTACCACCAAAAGCATAAATTTCTGATTGGTCAGAAATGTTATAATTTGCATTGAAAAATAAATTACTTGAGGTCATGTCTGGTTGACCGACTACCATCCCCAAGCTGGGGTTTGATTGAACCCACATATTTGATCCATCAACAATGTCTTGACTTCCTACGATACCACCTAAGAATGCATCAGTATTTGGGTTTCCAGCTCGATTTGTTTTCTCTTGTTTTTTGAAATTAGTAGAGACACTTATAAAACCTTTATCTTCAATGGGGACACCAATGTGTGCATCAAACCCCATCACCAAACCATCCCCCTCTTGATTTAGTCCAGAAATTGTGTTGAATTCAGCATATTCCTGATCAGACTTAAGGACAAGGTTTACAACACCTGCGATAGCATCAGAGCCATATTGAGCAGAGGCGCCATTTCTCAGGATTTCAACTCTGTCTATCGCTGAGATCGGAATCGTAGTGAGATCAACACCAACTTCTCCCTTACCTGGGGTATCATTGATGTAAACTAATGAACTATAGTTCTTTCGTTTACCATTTATTAGGATTAGGGTTCTACTTGGTCCAAGTCCTCTTAAATCCGCAGGGTTCATGTGAGCTGTTGCATCTGAGACAGCCTGATTTGATGAGTTAAATGAAGGTATATTGTACATCATCATCATATCCAAATCATGATGACCTGCGGAACGTAATTCTTCTTGTTGAATATTATCTATGGGTACTGGCGAGTCTATTATGGATCGGGGCTTGAACCTCGATCCAACTAATACTACCTCACTTAAATTGTCCGTATTTAGAATCATACTGACATCTAATAAAGAGGTGTTCTCGTCAATGGATATTGATTCGGAAATATATTTATTTAGAGTAAATGTTAATGTTGAAGATTCTGTGGATACATTGATTTTGTATTTCCCATCTGCATCAGACATGGTCGTATTTCCACTACTTATCAATGTTATGCTCACATTAGGTAACGGTTTATCAGTAAGCAAATCTGTAACAGTTCCTTGAATTGATCTTTGAGAAAAAGAAACCGTAAAACTGGCTAGAAGTAAAATAGTTAACAAATATATTTTAAGAGACATACCTAGCTGTTTAGAGTAATAATATAGGTGATTATTTCTCGTGAATCAAATTTGATTATTCTATTTCGGAAATGCTATTTGCAGCAACTACTGAGGAATAAACATTGATGATTGCTCCAGTTTTGCTCAATTCTCGAAATGTAGTGATTTTATATTGGCCATTTTTGGAGGGAATGTTGACTTTTTGTGATGCAAAAGAGGTAGCAGAGGAAAGAATAATGTCTTTTACTTCAATAGCTGTGAGGCCTGGGAAGTAGGAGAGTAATAGTGCGCTTAATCCTGACACCATGGGAGCCGCCATGCTGGTGCCGTCAAGAGATCCATATTTATTGTCAGGCAGAGTAGCATTGATCGAGACACCAGGTGCAAAGATGTCAACAGTCTCTTTGCCATAATTCGAGAAAGAACCAGCCAATTCAAGTCCTGATTGAGATGAAGAGGCGCCAACTTCAATCCAGTTGGATGCAGCACCATTTTCTTCTAAGAAATTTTTACTTGGAAAATTACTTTTGATGTCAATATTCTTGGAACTATTGCCAGCAGCATGGATCAATAGCACATTTTTCTTTTCTGCATATTTCACCGCTTTGTCAAGAGCTTTTTTTTCTGGTGAATAAGACTTCCCAAAACTCATATTGATTATCTGAGCTCCATTGTCTACCGCATAATAGATTGCATTTATGATGTCTTTGTCTCGTTCATCTCCATCTGGAACTGCTCTTATTGACATTATTTTAACATTGTTAGAGATGCCCTTAATCCCGATACTATTATTTCTATTTGCAGCGATAATCCCAGCTACGTGAGTACCGTGCATTGCGTCTGGACCTGTCACATCGTTATTGCCATATCCTTTTTCATTAATATCACTATAATCATCACCAACAAGAGGTCTAGGGTCAAATTCAAGGTTGAATGCGAACTTGAGCATATTGTCAAAATGCTTTTCACCTTCGATAAGTTGCTCCTTGTCAATCCCATTCTCATGAGCAATTTCCATTATTTGTTTTACTTGTTTGGTCGCTTGATCAGTCCCTTGTAACTCACTTATGTCAGAATATGTATAAGCCCCGCCATTGAAGTAATTATCTAGATATTGAGATGCCAGATCATGGGCTTTTTTGAAGCCACTGAAAAAAGTGAATTGCTCTTCAGTTTCTGCTTTTTGCCTTTCAAATTCTTTTTTAACGCTTTGATAATACTTGTATTCTTTTTTTTCCTTCTTTTTGATCTTCTTTTTTGATTCAAATTTGGTTGAGAGTCTTAAGTATTCTCGAGTCAATTCATAAGAGTCACTTTCTATATTCTCTCCTTTTGAATTGCCTAAAAAATTCCATCCATGAATGTCATCGACATATCCATTTTTATCATCGTCTAAGCCATTATTTGCTATTTCTTTTTCATTGACCCATATTGACCCAACCAAGTCTTCATGTTTGATGTCGACCCCAGAATCAATCACTGCCACAATCACAGGTTTAGCAGTTTTGCCATTTAGAAGCAATTCATAGGTTTTATCTGTACTTATCCCTTGTACATTGTCTTCCGATGAATCTAAGTTGAACCAATTGTCTGGAATTTTGCTTTCAAGAGAGTCTTGAGGATCCCGATCCATAGTTTGAGCAACTATATTAATAGAAAGTACAAGGCTAAGGAATGATATTAAGGGTATTTTTTTCATCTTCACACAAATTTCATAGTCGAAAGCAAAGATATTAAATCGATATGAAAGCTGATGATTTTGAAATGGATATGTATCGTGTTTTTTGTAAAAGGCCAATATGAATGATAAAAAAATAAGAATCGGAATCATAAACGTTTCAGACAGAGCTAGTGCTGGTATTTATGAAGATATCCCTGGAAAGGCAATTGTCTCAACATTAAATGAATATCTAATCTCTGATTGGGAAACAGTCTACCATGTGATTCCAGACGAACAGGACTTACTTGAAAGTACTTTGATAAAAATGGCTGATATGGATGATTGTTGTTTGATCATCACATCCGGTGGTACAGGGCCTGCCAAAAGAGATGTAACTCCTGAAGCCACTGAGGCAGTATGTGATAAGATTATGCCTGGATTTGGAGAACTTATGAGACAGGAAAGTTTAAAGTATGTTCCTACGGCTATATTGTCAAGACAAATGGCAGGTATTAGAGGAAACACGCTCATTGTTAACCTACCAGGCAAGCCAAAGGCAATCAGGCAATGTCTAGATGCGGTTTTTCCAGCAATACCGTATTGCATAGATTTGATAGATGGGCCATATTTGGAATGTGACGAATCTGTGATCAAGCCATTTCGACCTAAGCAATAACACGATTGATGAAATTGATTATAACTAAAATATTAATTTTATTAATTAAGGGATATCAGTATGGCATATCCCCATTATTCCCGCCATCATGTAGATACACCCCTACCTGCTCAAGTTATGCAATCGAAGCTTTTATAATACATGGGCCTTATAAGGGGTTTGTGCTAGCCTTAAAGAGGATAAGCTCTTGCCATCCATGGGGTGGTCATGGTCATGATCCTGTACCTCAGTTGAAAAGTAAAGTATCGAAAGATAAAGAGTAATCTCTGAGATTGATTATGTTTGAAGGATTGGACAAAATGATATTCTACACATGGACAATCTGAAAATTGATATGCATACGCATATCTTCCCCAAACACCTTCCTGATTTTTCTAAAAAATTTGGCTATGATGGATTCATCTATTTGGATCACCACCGCGAAGGTTTTGCCAGAATGATGCAGGGTGATAAGTTCTTTAGAGAGATCGAGGAGAACTGTTGGGACCCAGAAAAGAGAATCGAGGACTATGCTAAGTATGGGGTCCAATATCAGGTCATTTGTACTATACCGGTTATGTTCTGCTACGAAGCTAAACCGCATCATGGGCTAGAAGTGGCAAGATTTCTCAATGATGACATTGCCGAGACCGTACGAAAATATCCTAAGAACTATATTGGACTTGGGTCTATCCCAATGCAAGACACGGCATTGGCAATTCAGGAGCTGGAGCGTTGTAAGAATGAATTGGGGTTTTCAGGGATTCAAATAGGCTCAAATATCAATGACCTTAATTTAAGTGAAGAACAATTCTTTCCAATATTCGAGGCTTGTCAGGATCTAGGAATGGCTATTATGGTTCATCCTTGGAATATGATGGGTAAGGAATACATGGAGAAATACTGGCTTCCTTGGTTGGTAGGAATGCCAGCTGAGACTTCTAGAGCGATTTGTTCAATGATCTTTGGAGGAATTTTTGAACGCCTTCCAGAATTGCGCGTCAATTTTTCTCACGCTGGAGGTTCCTTTCTCCCAACAATAGGTAGAGTAGAGCATGGGTACAATTGTAGACCAGATTTAGTAGCAATAGACAACCCAGTCAATCCCAGAGATTATCTAGGAAAATTCTGGGTTGATTGTATTACTCACGACCCTAAAATGCTGCAATATATTATAGATATGGTAGGGATTAATCGTGTCACCCTTGGGTCTGATTATCCATTCCCCTTAGGCGATTTAGAGATAGGTAAGTTTATAGAAGATATGGATATGTCAGCTGAAGACAAACAGCAAATCTATAGTCATTCGACATTAGAATGGTTAAACATGTCCCTCAGCGACATGTAATCGACTATTAGAACTTACATTGTATGATTAGACACCTATTTGTTTTTTTATAATTACAGGTAATGAGGATATTTATAGATAATTACTAAAAACCTCGTTATGTTCTACTTACAGATATTCAGCGTATTGGCTTTTTTTAGTTTGTTCTTTTTCTACTCTTACCGTTTCAATCTAGAAAATAAATAGACAGTGCTAGTTCTCAGTGTTGTGTAACTGACACTTTGGGCCTTATCTCATTTCCATTCCTAAGGAAAAGTGCAAATTCTTGCTAAACAGTAGATATTCTATGATATTACGATTTCAATAGAATATTACGTATGAGCAGAGAAAGTTATGCGCAGAGATTTGTACGGATTCGTCAACAAACAGCCTTCATCTGTGATCCACTGATTCATGAAGATTATGTTGTCCAACCCATAGTAGATGTAAGCCCTCCAAAATGGCACTTAGCACATACAACCTGGTTTTTTGAGAATTTCCTACTCGCACCTTATCTGAAAGGTTATAACGTATACGATAAGGACTATAACTTCTTATTCAATAGCTACTATGAGACTGTTGGGGAGCGAGTGTTAAGACCCAATCGCGGGAACTTAACAAGACCTGGAGTAGCGGAAGTTCACGAATATAGAGCGTATGTTGAAAAGCATATGATTGATTTGCTCAATGAAGATTTGGATGACTCGATCAAGCATATTGTTGAAATAGGATTGCAGCATGAACAGCAGCATCAAGAGCTACTCGTTTATGACATCAAATATATTCTAGGAACCAATCCAACTTTCCCCATCTATCGAGAATTAGAAACTGAGAAGTCAAGTGGAGAGATAGGTGATTCAAGTTTTATTGAGATTGAAGAAGGAGTATATACAGTTGGATATCAAGGAAATGAATTTTGTTTTGATAATGAATTGAGTGTTCATAAAGTATACATCAATCCCTGCCGAATAATGGATCGACTTGTGACGAATCGTGAGTATCTATTATTCATGGAGGCAGGTGGGTATGAGAAGTTCAACTACTGGCTGTCAGAGGGCTGGGACTGGGTTGGGGAGCACAGAGTCTTTGCACCTTTACACTGGCATAAGGTTAATGGAGAATGGTGTCAATATGAGCTGGTGGGAGGATTAAGAAAGATTGATTTGAATCAGCCTGTTACTCATGTGAGTTATTATGAGGCAGATGCTTATGCGAGATGGATCGGGAAAAGACTCCCGACCGAGGAAGAGTGGGAAGTGGCTAGTCAATCTTCATTGATGAATAACAAAGCAGTAGCAAATCTGTCGGACAAACAGAATTTTGGAACAATAGCTCGAATATCAGGGAACTCCCAGATGTTAGGTGATGTTTGGGAATGGACAAGTAGTAATTACTCGCCATACCCTAATTATGAAACGGCAGATGGAGCATTGGGAGAGTACAATGGGAAATTCATGGTTAATCAGATGGTGTTAAAAGGAGGATCTTGTGCAACGGCTGTTGATCACATTAGAAATACATATAGAAATTTTTTTCATCCACACCTACGGTGGCTTTTTTCAGGCATTAGACTGGCAGAAAGTATTTAAAATGTTGTAGTTAATGAACAATCAATTTGCCAGTGATGTACTGGAAGGGCTTACTGCTGACCAAAAACATCTTTCTTCGAAATACTTTTATAACCAAAGAGGAGATGAGCTTTTTCAGCAAATAATGCAGTTAGAAGAGTATTATTTGACGCGCGCTGAATATGAGATTCTAGAAACATACCGACAGCAAATTTATGAACTTTGCTCTGATGGAGGGAGGTTCAGGATGATAGAGTTGGGCGCAGGTGATGGTTTGAAGACAAAGATCTTACTAAGATATTTCTTATCCCAGGGGTGTGATTTCGAGTATGTGCCAGTTGATATCTCGGCAAATGTATTGGAGATGCTACAGACTTCTCTAGAAGAGGAATTTCCAACGTTGAATATCTCACCGGTTTGTGGTGACTATTTCAAAGTCTTAGGTGACTTGAAAGAGGAACATGTTGAGAAGAGTGTTGTGCTATTTTTAGGGTCGAATATTGGCAATTTTACGGAGAAAGACAGGAATGATTTTCTTTCATCAATGGCAAGTAACCTTAAAAGGGAAGATGTTGTTCTCATTGGCTTCGATCTGAAAAAGAATCCTCAAGTAATTCGCAACGCATATGACGATCGGAAAGGAGTTACTAGGGATTTTAATCTCAATATTCTACAACGAATGAATGATGAGTTGGATGCAAAATTTGATTTGAACGAGTTCATTCATTATCCAACTTACAATCCTGTAAGCGGAAAAGCAGAGAGTCATTTACTAAGTAGGTCTAAACAGTCCGTGAGTATTGGCTTATTGAAGACTACCATTGAATTTGATGAATGGGAACCAATTCATTTGGAAATATCTAGAAAATTTTCCCCAAAAGAATTGCTTGAAATGTCGAATAAACATGCGTTTAAGACGGTCGAGCACCTTACGGATACAAACAAAAACTATATAGATGTGCTCTGGCAATTACAATGATTATTTATTGTTGATAATACCAAAAAACATTTCTACTTTTGGCGACTCATTACCAATAATGATATGCGCACGTGGCGGAATTGGTAGACGCGCCAGCTTGAGGGGCTGGTGACCGCAAGGTCGTGGAGGTTCGACTCCTCTCGTGCGCACAAAAAAGGCTTTCTGATTTCAGAAAGCCTTTTTTTATGGGTTGTAAGTTAATCTTTTAGCTATCAAAGTGATATAGAAAGACAATCGTAGCCGTAAATGCAGGCTTTGGATTATCCTTGATTTCTAAAACAACATCTAAATGTGCTTTTGTAATACCTCTTAAGTTCACAATAGAATTCAACGAAGCTTTAAGCCTTACCTCATTATTCACCAATACAGGCTGGCCAAATTTTAGTTTTTCTATACCATAGTTGATCATCATTTTGAGATTGCGAATTTCTGCTATCTGCGCCCAAAGGTAAGGTGCAACTGAGACAGTCAAATATCCATGTGCAATAGTAGATTTGAAAGGACCTTCTTTTGCAGCTCTTTCTGGATCGGTATGTATCCATTGATGGTCAAGAGTGGCACTTGCAAATTGATTGATTTGTTCTTGCGTGATTTTCAGATAATCAGACACCCCTAATTGTTTACCAAGGTATGCTTCAAACTCTGCGTGACTGGCGATGATCAATTTATCCATTACGTCTTCCATTGTTTTTGTTTGGTACTAAGATAATATAAATAACTAACAAATGGTAGTTAGTAGTTTCTCCAACATTTGGCCAATGTGCTACTTTCCCTTCTTCTTTTTAAAAAGTCCTTTGACCTTATTGAAAAAACCTTTTTTCTCCTTCTCAACGCCAAGGCTGTCACCAAAATCCTTTTTCACTTCTTTGTCCTTCTTACCAAAAACCTTCTCTATTAGGTTCTTATCCTCTTTTTGTGGAAGACAATCAAGCATTTCCAAAGTGCTGGTAGAAGGAACTGAGAATTTAGCTTTGGATATGTGATCGAGTTCAGTATCCCTATTAAGATTCTTCAAGAAAAGTGCCGTAATAGGCAGTGCCGTATTTGCACCTTGACCTAGTGCCGTTGATCTGAAGTGGAATGCTGGATTGTCTGCCCCGACCCATGAGATCATTACTAGATCAGGAAGTGTTGAAGCAAACCAACCATCCGTATTCGATTGAGTTGTTCCTGTTTTGCCAGCTAAATCGTTATTGAGGTTATATTTCCATCTTATGCGTGATCCAGTGCCCTTATCTACTACATTTTTCATCATAGTGATCATCAGTTCACTAGTTTCTTTGTTAATCACCTGGGTGGGTTTAGGAGTCGAATGTTGGTAAAGTATCTTGCCATTGGTGTCTTCGATTCGTTCGATCGCATAGGGACTGACGGGGACTCCATTGTTTGAAAATGTACTGTAAGCATTGGCCATTTCAGAAATGGAGATGTTTGCCACTCCAAGTGCTAATGAAGGAACATGCGGTAATTCGCTATCTACTCCCATATTAATAGCTAGATTGATCACTTTTGATATGCCGGTTTGATCAATCAGATTTACTGCCACTGTATTGACTGATTTTGTCAATGCGCCAAGCATAGAATACTTTTGATCATAATTGTCTTCACCATTTTCAGGCGACCAATTTTCATAATTTTCATAAACCACTTTTTCGGCAGAGATGTATTCACAGGGTTCTATGCCAGCTTCCAATGCCGCTGCATATACGATCGGCTTGAACGTAGAGCCCACTTGTCGTTTGGTAGATACTTGGACATGATCGTATTGAAAATATTTGAAATCAATTCCACCCACCCAAGCTTTGGTGGCTCCGCTGTGGCTATCCATAGCTATAAACCCAGCATTGAGAAAACTCAAATAATGTTTAATAGAATCTTTCGGACTCATACTTACTTGTTTTAGCCCGTCCCAAGTGAATATTTCCATTGGTGCTTTAACATCAAATGTTTTCAGTATTTCGGAGGTCTTCATTCCATTTGAAGAGAGCCGCTTATAGCGATCGGATTGCCTAATAGCACGATCAATAATATTGGCATTGGTACGCCAAGGCTCTTTTTTGCTAATATGCCTTTTGAAAACTGCTTGTAATGCAGCCATCTGTTCAGTGAGTGCAGATTCTGCATATTGCTGCATTCTGGAGTCAAGACTAGTACGTATTTTAAGACCATCTGTATACAGGTTGTATGGTGTTCCACCTGATTTAGTGCTAGCTGCACACCACTTTAGCGCTTTTTGACGGACTTGCTCTCTGAAGTAAGTTGCTATACCTTCTCTGCGAGATTGAGGTTTGTAGTTCAGTACTAACGGAGACTTTTTATAAGACGCCATATCATCTCGAGTGAGATAGCCATATTTATTCATCTGCCCCATAACTACGTTTCTTCTGAGAGTGGATTTGTCAGGAAACAAACGAGGATTATACGAGTAATTGGCCTTGAGCATGCCAACTATGGTTGCTGCTTCAGGAATAGATAGGTCTTTTGCATGCTTGTTGAAAAATCGCTGAGAAGTGCTTTCTATGCCAAATGCATTATCTCCAAAAGGAACAGTGTTAAAGTATAAAGTGATTATATCTTCTTTGCTATAAACTTCTTCAAGTCGTTTGGCAATGAATATTTCTCGAATCTTATTGATTGGGGTGGAAAGATATTTATGAGATCTTCGTCCATAAACATTCTTGACCAGTTGCTGCGTGATAGTACTACCACCACCACCAGATCTATCTTGCAGGATAACTGTACGTACTAGCACCCTTAGTAAGCTACGATAGTCTATCCCGGCATGTTGGTAGAAGCGGGCATCTTCGGTTGCAACAAGTGCATTCAGTGCATGTTTGGAAATGAGACCGAATGGGACTGCCGAACGATCTTGTAAATAATATTTCCCTAATAGAACACCATCTGCGCTATATACTTCACTAGCTTCACTATTTTTGATTTTTAGTAATTCTTGTTTGGTAGGAAGAGGACCAAAGAATCCCAAGTAGACACTGCCAATAAATGATGACAATAAGAGTAGGGTGAGCAAGCCTAACTTCAAAGAGTAGGCGAACACTTTCTTCTTCCATGATTTTGATTGCTTTTGTGCCTTTTTTGAGGTTTTTTTGACTGGTGGTTTTCTTTTGGCCATATGGTGATTCGTGGGCAGTTGTTAGTACCCTTAGCAGAGTGGTAAAGGCACGAAAGTAAATATCCAACGAGAGAAAAGGAAGTAAATTAAAGATCTAGAAAGAAATAAAATCAAAATATGTCAATCAATACAAAATTATTAGCCTCTATCTGTGAAGCACCCGGAGCACCTGGATACGAAAGCAGAATAAGAAATCTAATCATCGAAGAAGTCAAATCGCTTGTAGATGAGATAGAAGTAGACAACATGGGAAATGTAATAGCTATCAAGCGCGGGAAAGATTCCTCAAAGAAAGCTATGGTTGGAGCTCATATGGATGAGATTGGCTTCATTGTTACTCATATCGATGACAATGGCTTTTTAAGATTTACTACATTGGGAGGTTTTGATCCTAAAACGTTAACTGCCCAGAGAGTAATTGTTCATGGCAAGAAGGATATGATAGGGGTGATGGGGACTAAACCTATTCATGTCATGTCTGCTGAGGAGCGAACAAAAATGCCTAAAACTACCGACTTCTATGTCGATATGGGTATGAACAAGAAGGAGGTGACAAAGTTTATAGGTGTTGGAGATACGATCACTAGAGAAAGGGCATTGATAGAAATGGGCGATTGTGTCAATTGCAAATCAATTGATAATCGGGTATCAGTCTTCATTTTGATTGAAACATTACGTAACTTAAAGGAAACGCCCTATGACGTATATGGCGTATTTACAGTACAAGAGGAAGTAGGCATACGAGGTGCGAATGTTGCGGCTCATAGCATCAATCCTGATTTTGGGTTTGGACTTGATACGACTATTGCTTTTGATCTACCAGGAGCACAGCCTCACGAGGTGGTGACCAAGTTGGGAGAGGGAACAGCTATCAAGATATTGGACGCGATGACCATATGTGATTATAGAATGGTCGACTATATGAAGAAGATTGCTGATAAGCATAAGATTAAGTGGCAGCATGAGATATTGACTGCTGGAGGTACTGATACTGCAGGGATTCAAAGAATGGGTAAAAATGGAGCTATATCTGGAGCAGTTTCTATTCCTACTAGACATCTGCATCAGGTGATAGAGATGGCACATAAAGATGATATTCAAGGAAGTATTGATTTATTGATGGCGTGTTTGATGGAGCTCGATCAGTATGATTGGAAACATAAGTAAGACTTTGAATCAAAATCTGAACCATAACTTAAGATATAGATCATGAGAGTGTATTTGATAATATTACTGGTCTCAATAGCAAGTCTAATACAGGCGCAAAAAAAATCGACAACGATAAGTGGAGTTGTGATGGATGCCGATACCGTGAGTACGGTACCCTATGTGAATATTAGGCTCAAAGGAACCTATTTTGGAACAGTCTCAGATAATACGGGGCATTTTAACTTTTCAGCTAGCGAAGGAGATACTCTGCAGTTTTCATCGACTGGGTATTTTGATGCTTACTTTATTATGCCTCAAAAGTTGGTTGGTGATAGCTATTCTCTTATTCAACTGTTGCGAAAAGAAACCATAATATTGGATGAGGTAGTTATATTTCCATGGCCTGAATATGATCAACTGCGTAGAGCATTTGTAGAAGTTGAGCCCAATCGAAACTATGATGATGTTCAGTTGGAAGCAAAACGAAAAATTAGCCGTATTTCAAAAGATGAATATGAACGTAACAAATATTTTTATAACGTATATCATAATAATCAGCTATATGATATGACTGGAATCGTCCCTGCCAATAATTTCTTAAACCCAACCAATTGGTCTAATTTTATTAGAGATGTCGCTCTCAAAAACTTCAATAAAGAAAAAAAATAACCATCTTTGCGGTTCGAACGTAATGGTTCATACTAAAACAGTAGGATATGAAGAAGTTGAAATTCACAAATTTGGAGCCTAAGGATTTTTCTAAAATCATCCACCAAAGGGTCAATAAATACTTTAAAGATAAGAATGTTTCTAAAGCTGGAAATATTCATATGTATTTGAAGACTACAGTGATGTTGACTCTTTATTTTGTTCCTTATGTACTCAATATGCTACATATATTGCCTGTATGGGCGATGATTGTGATGTATTTTGTGATGGGGGTGGGCCTATCTGGTATTGGGCTGAGCATAATGCATGATGCTAATCATGAAGCTTTTTCTGATAAAAAATGGGTTAATAAACTGTTTGGCTATTCTATGAATTTGGTAGGGTTTAGCGCATACAATTGGAAGATCCAACACAATGTTTTGCACCATACTTTCACCAATGTTTATGGACTAGATGAAGATATTGATGATAAGCCATTTCTTCGGTTATCTCCACACGGAAAATTAAAAAATCACCACAAATTCCAGCATATATACGCACCATTACTGTATTGTTTCGCCACTATTAGTTGGTTCTTTGTTAAGGATATAAAGCAATTGAAGGTATATAAGAATAGCAAAATCACCCCAAAGGAGACTAAAGAATCAGCAATGAATATCCCAGTGACAATAGTCACAAAGATAATTTATCTATTTTATGTACTGGCTTTGCCGATGATATTAGGTGTGAATGCTTGGATAGTACTAGCTGGATTTTTAATAATGCATATGGTAGCTGGATTGATAATTACTACGGTATTCCAACTCGCACATGTTGTAGAAGGACCCGAACATCATGACGCCCATGTGGAAGATATGATTGAGAGTAGTAGAGCAGTTCATCAGTTGAGAACTACGGCTAATTTTGCAATGAAAAATAAACTGGTAACGTGGTTTGTTGGTGGGCTTAATTTTCAAGTTGAACACCATTTGTTTCCAACCATTTGTCATGTCCACTATACCAAAATATC